>DATBTW010000432.1:0-12237 GCA_036559055.1 Ktedonobacterales bacterium | reverse complement strand
TTCCAGCGCGTCATGCGCGATACCTTCCGGCAGATTCGCGTGCGCCTGGCGCGTATCAACGCCAACGTGGCCGAGAATATCGCCGGGTCGCAGGTGGTGCAGCTCTTCAACCGCGAGGGGCGCAACTTCGAGTACTTCGATGGGCTGAACCGCGACTACCTCCACACGACGCTGCGCTCGCTGTTCTACTACGCGATCTTCCTGCCAGTCATCAATGTCTTCGCCGCCGTGGCGACGGCGCTGATCGTGCGGGTCGGCGGCGCGCAGACGCTCAGCTTCGGGCTGACGCTGGGGGCGCTGGTGGCCTTTCTGCAATACACCGACCGCTTCTTCCTGCCGGTGCGCGATCTGGCCGACAAATACACCATCCTGCAGTCGGCGATGGCCAGCTCGGAGCGCATCTTCCGCGTGCTGGATGAGCCGATCACGGTGGCCGACCAGGCGCGGCCAGAGCCGCTGGGCACGGTACGCGGCGAGGTGCAGTTCCGCGACGTGTGGTTCGCCTACAACCGCGATGAGTGGGTGCTGAAGGGCGTCTCATTCCACATCCAGCCGGGCGAGAGCGTGGCCTTCGTCGGCGCGACCGGCGCGGGCAAGACCTCGCTCATCAGCCTGATCTCGCGCTTCTACGATGTGCAGCGCGGCGAGGTGCTGGTGGACGGCGTGAATGTGAAGGATGTCGAGCAGCACACGCTGCGGCGGCATATCGGCGCGGTGCTGCAAGACCCCTTCATCTTCGCGGGGACCATCGCCAGCAATATCCGCCTGCACGAGCGCGAGATAAGCGATGAGCAGGTGCGCCAGGCGGCGCGCTTCGTCAACGCCGACCACTTCATCTCGCAGTTGCCACACGGCTACGACGAGGAGACGCTGGAGCGCGGCGGCAGCCTCTCGGTCGGCCAGAAGCAACTGCTGGCCTTCGCGCGGGCCATCGCCTTCAACCCAGAGATTCTGCTGATTCTGGATGAGGCGACCAGCAGCGTGGATACGGCGACCGAGGCGCTGATTCAGGATGCGCTGGATCGCCTGATGCGGGGCCGCACGTCGATCATCATCGCGCACCGCCTCTCGACCATTCGCAACGTGGATCGCATCATCGTCCTGCACAAGGGGCGCATCGTGGAGGAAGGCTCGCATGACAAGCTGCTGACCCGCAACGGCTACTACAAGCGGCTGTACGAGCTGCAATATGCCGAGCCAGCCAGCCAGTGATGGCCCCCACCCCAAGCCCCTCCTCCGCCGCGGCGGGAGAGGGGTTTGGGGTTTTTCTCGCCCTGCGGAAATCGCGTGGGGCGGGGCAGTCGCGGCCATGAATGGCCAGCGCACGGGACGAATGGGGCATGAATGCCCCCGTTTGCGCCGCCGCAGGCAGGCGCGTCTCCTGCGGCTTTCAAGCCGCCGTCCACGTGCTCCGGCCTTTCAAGGCCGAGAGCGCGCCGCCTCGATCCGCGCGCCATCGTTGCAGCGGGTTCCCCTCGCCCCGCAGGGAGAGTGGGACAGGGGGAGAGGCCCTGAGCCGCGCTACTCCGCAAGCGCCGCTGTCCATGTTGGCTCGGGCAGGTGGAAGCGGCGCGCCGACCACTCCGCCAGCGTGGCGAGCTGTCGGCGCTGGAAGGGACGCAGGCGCGGCAGGCCGGGAATCTCCGGCTGCCATGCGCGCAGGGCGAAGAACGCGATGCACCAGACGAGCGTCACATCCACCACGTCGGGGCGCAGCGCTGCGCCGTACCAGCGCAGGCACTGCTCCGGCGGCGGGCCGCCCTCGACAGTGATGGATTGCGCGAAGGCCACGACATCCAGTTCGACTGGCCCCATCTCGACGGCGGGCCAGTCGAAGAGCCGCAGGCGTCCATCTTGCAGGCGCAGATTGTCGGAGCGCGTGTCGAAGTGCAGTAGCGCCTGCGGATCGGGGATGCTGGGCGCGCTGGTCAGCAGCCGCGCAAACAGCGGCTCGACCTCGCGCATCCAGCGCAGCGCGTCCTCCGCATGGGCGCCCGCCAGCGCGGCCACCGCGCGCAGACCATCGGTCGCGTCGGCGATGGATTCCCAGGTGATGCGCGCATCCTCGTCGGCGAAGCGGGGAACCCACGCGGGCGCCGCGAAGCCGAGTGTAGCCTGGTGGAATCCAGCGTAGGCGCGCATCACCTGGCGGGTGAGCGCGGGCGTCCATGGCGGCGCGGTCTTGGGGCCAACATCCTCCAGCAGCAGCGCGCTCCATTCGCCCTCGTGGATGACGCCGAGCAGTCGCGGCGCCCACGGCGAGATGACCTGAGCCAGCTCGGTGTAGACGCGCTCCTCAGTCGCCAGCACTGAGCGCAGGAATTCGCTGCCTCCCGGCCCGCAACCCTTGAAGAAGGCGCGCTGGCCGTCGGCCAGTCTCAGCCGAAAGGTGGGCGATGGGCTGTAGCCGCCCCAGATGCGCGCGGCCCGCGTGACCTCCGCGCCCAGCTCTTCGGCGACGCGCCGTCGCACGGCTGGCGGCAGTGAACGCCAGGTAGGTTTGGCCTCGATTCCAGTACGCGACACAAGGGCGCTCCAGCGGGATGCAAGCGGGTGGATGGTGTGATGCTCTCGACCATCCATTCTAGGCGCCAACCGGAGGGCGCTGTCAATCGCCGCTGCCGCCAGAGACACTGGAGCCAGTGGTGGCCTGCGCCTGTCCGGAGACCTGGCCGCTGGAATCGACCTGCAAGCTGACGCGCAGATCCATTGGCGAGCCTGACCCGCCTGTGGGCCGCAGGATGCCCTCCATGAAGAGGCCGCCATCGTCATTGCGCACACGGCTGAGCTGGCCGCGATAGGTGATGTCGCTGGCGCTAGGGCCGAGCGATACCCGCGTGGCGGTCACGTGGAGCGAGCCGCCATCGCCGCCCTGCGCCACGACATCGAGTACGATGGTGAGCGCGCCGGTCGCTCCGGTCTGGGCGACGCGCAGGGTGGAATCGACCGTCATCTCCACGGCCCCGCTGGCGTCGGGGCTGGTCTGGCTCATCACGCCGCTCAGTTGCGCCACGAACGGCATGGTGAGCGCGCTGGCGCGCGTGTTGGGCGTGGCGGTCGGCGTGGCGCCGCTGACTTGTGCGGTCAGCCCCGTCGCGGCGCTGCCGCGCTGGCCGGAGCCATTGCCGCCATTGGCGAAGGCGTTCCAGCCAGCGCGCATCGGCCCCAGCACGGTCGCGATGACGCCGACAAAGAGCGCCAGCGCCGTCACGCCCACCCAGATCGGATGCCTGCGCTGCTGTCCGCCGACGGGGGTCAGCAGGCGAATCCAGAGCAGCGCGGCGATCAGCAGCACGCTCAGCGCGTAGATGGCCACGCCCCAGGTGGTTCGGGTGTCGCTGCCGGTCGTCAGCCCGTGAACCGTCACCAGCAGGTAGACCACCAGCGTCAGCACATGCAGACGTCGCCACCATTCATAGCCGATGTAGGGGCGCAGCCAGACGCTCGCCGCCAGCGCCAGCCCCAGGTACAGCGCCACGATGCCGAAGGCCATCCATACGGCGCGGTAGTGGCTGACGAACGGGATAAACACCTCCGACCAGCCAAACGTGGTGAAGGGATCGAGCCAGACCGCCAGCACATGGATGACGACAAACACCAGGCTCAGCAGCGTGACGAAATTGTGCAACTCGCTGGTGACCAAGCGAGGCCAGCGCGGCGCCTGCCAGCGCATCGCGAGCGCCAGCCCAAGCGCCACCGCCAGCGTTAGCAGTCCATACGCGACGAAGCCGCCAGAGCGCGCGATGTCCCATGTAACCTGACCCCATGCGCTCATTCAAGAACCTCCGGCTCCGCCGAACCGCTCGATTCGCTCGTCTCGCTCAACTCCAGCCGCCGCATGCCTGCGCTCGGCCAGGCCCCCGCCGCGCTCCATACGCCCGCTGTGGCGACCAGCAGCGCGCCCAGCCGCGCCGACTCGATGAACTGCGCGCCGCGCTCCAGCCCTAAGATCAGCGCGCTCTTGGCGGCCACCTCAGCCTGAGCGCACGACCCTGCCACCACAGTCACCGACCACAGACCGGAGTCCGCTGGCTCGCCCGTACGCGGATCGATCAGGTGGTGGCGTGGCGTGATGCCTTGCGTCCAGTGGCGGCGTTCCAGGCCCGAGGTCGCCAGCGCGCCACGCTCCAGCCCGATCACCCAGCGCTCATTCCGACCCGGAACCGTGACGGGCCAGTGAGGCAGTCCCGGCGGCAGGCCATGCGCCGCCAGATCGCCGCCCGCATTCACTAGCGCCGGAGTGATGCCCTGCTCTGCGAAGAGATCGAGCGCGGCGTCTACCGCCAGCCCCTTCGCGATCCCGCCGAAGTCGAGGCCCACGGCTGCGGGCAGACGTACCCGCAGCCGTGCCTCGTCCACCTCGATCTCGCGCCAGGCTCCGGTGCGCGCCCGCTGGCCAGATGGCGGCTGAGGCAGGCGCGCGGGCAGCGTCTCGAAGCTGCGGTCATAACCGATCTCGATCATGCGCAACAGCACCGTGGGATCGTAGATGCCGCGTGTGGCTCTGGCCGCGTCGAGCGACCTTATCAGGATGGTCAGCAGCAGCGGGCTAACGGAGATGCGCAGGCCAGCCGAAGCGTTCAGCCGCGACAGCTCGCTCTCCGGGCGGAAGCGGCTCAGCGTGCGCTCCCACTCATCGAAGAGGTCGCGTGTCAGGTGGAGGGCGTACGGCAGCAGGTCATTGGGCGCGAGGATCGAGATGGTCGTCCCCATCGCGTGGAACGCGGCGCGCGCCAGGCCATTGTGCGTCTCGAAAGCGTCTGCGACTGGCATGCCCCACCTCTACATCCACCACGCTACGAGACACTAGACCCCGAGACTGGCGGCTGCGACGGCGCGCTGGGGCTGACGCCGAAGCCGCCATTGCCGCTGTTGGAAGGCGCTGAATTGAAGAAGCCACCTGAATCGTCGTTGCTGGGCGTGCTGGTCGCTGGCGCGCCAGATGAAGCATTGCTGGCGCCCCGCGCCGTCACTCCGGTCGTATGTCCTGCCACGAGCGCTGTCAGTACGCCAAATGCCATGACGGAGCCTGCGATCAGCACGGTCTTGAACCGGCGCGTCATTTCCATTGCTCGCGTCCTGGGCATGCGCGCAGGCTGCCGCGCTGACCCCGTGCGATAGGCTCGCTGATCGGGGACGGTCGGCGGATAGGACTGATTCGATGGAGCGCTGCCCGACGCGCCCGGCGGGGTCGCGCGCATGCGTGTCGTCGGCTCGGCGTTATAGGGATCGTATGGCCCCGGCGGTGGCTGATTCATGGCGTCCTCCTGGTCGCTCCCCTGGCTGTGTTTGCTCCCTGCGGCTGATGAACAGCCCGCTCACCAGGAGCATACCGCGCGTGATTGGGAGAAACGTGAGAGTTCGCTGTGGATTTTCCCATGTCGCGGTTCAAAAGGGAACCGTGTAGCTCATTGGTCATTGGTCACGGGTCGGGGCGGTGTCGGCCAGCGCAGGCGGCTGATCTTCCTTGGTGATGTCGTCATCAACGGTGTCCGCGCGATAGTCGGCGAGTAGTGGCAATGAGACGGTGAAGACGCTCCCGGCTCCCGGCGCGCTCCGCACGGTGATGTCGCCATCGTGCGCTGTCACCAGCCAGCGCGCCAGCGCCAGCCCAAGCCCCGCGCCGCTGTGATCGGCGCCGACCTGATCGGCGCCGACCTGATCGCCGCTGGAGCTGTGCCCTCTGGAACGATAGAATGCCTCGAAGATGCGCTCCTGCTGATCGGGCGCGATGCCGATGCCCGTATCGCCGACGACGACCTGCGCCAGCAGACGGCGTCCACCGAGCAGCGGCCCGCGTCCGCTGCGCGCCTCGACCCAGACGCGCCCGCCCGCCGGGGTGTAGAGTGTGGCGTTGTCCAGCAGAATGAGCAGGAGTTGGCGCAGGCGGTCGTGGTCGCCAATCACCCAGGTCGGCTCGTCGCTGGCGGTGACGTTCTCCAGCGCCAGGCCGCGCTGCTGCGCTGAGGGGCGCGCCGTCTCCACCACATCGCGTGTCAGCGCCGCCAGATCGACAGGTCGCCAGCCGATGCTGCGATGATCGCTCTCGTCGCGCGCCATCAGCAGCAGATCGCGCACCAGGCGGGTCATGTAGTCCACTTCGTTGAGCGTCTCGGCAAGGTCGTCGCGCGCCTCCAACGCTAGTCCGCGCGGCAGGCTGGCGAATGGCGCGTCGCTCAGTTGCGCGCGCTGGAGCCGCCTGCTGACCAGTTCCAGTTGCGAGCGCACGAAGGCCAGTGGCGTGCGCAGCTCGTGCGAGGCGGCGGCGGCGAACTGGCGCTGGCGGTTGTAGGCCACGCGCATTGGCAGCAGCGCGCGATCGGCGAGGTAGAAGCTGGCCCCCGCCGTCAGCGCAAGCGCGCCGAAGCCCACCAGAATCAGCGTGATGAGCAAATCGTGCTCCTGCTGCTCCATCGGCGCGAGGGATTGCCCCACCTGCACCGCGCCTATCAACTTATCGTGGGACGTGATAGCCCTGGAGTACAGGACATACTCCTGATTGCCGATGACGGCGTGCGCCATGGTGTCATCCTGCGCGCCAGAGAGCACTGGCCGCGCGGCGCCGAGGTCGGGCAGCCCCACACTGCCCACATGGCTCGGATCAGAGAGCGTCGCGCCGTGTGGGTCGAGCACGACGGTGAAGACGTTGGGGCTGCTCGGCTCGTAGGCCTCGCCCTTGTCGTCGCCCTCGGTGTGGTCGCCAGAGCTAGGGGATGGCGCAGGCGTCTGATGCAGCGCGATGAGTGTCTCGTCGTTGTTGACCTCGATCTGCGCGCGGCTACGCAATTGCTGCTCCACCTGCTGCTCCAGCGCGCGCGACTCCACGAGGTAGATAGAGCCAGCCATCAGCAGGATGATGGTGGAGACCACTCCCAGGGTGATGAGCACGAGGCGCTGGCGAGACGCATGGTAGGGCGTCGTGGCCAACGACGTATGGCCCGGCGGGCCAGTTCTGGCGCCGCGAGCGCGCCACAGGCGACGCCAGCGCGCAGGCTGCCGCTCCATTAGCGAGCGCCTTTCTCGCGCGGCTCTGGTGAGCGGATCGCGTAGCCAACGCCGCGCGCCGTGTGAATCAGCTTCTCAGGCGCGTCGCGATCTATCTTCTCGCGCAGATAGTGGATGTAGGTGTCGAGGACATTGCTGCCTGCCTCGGTACCATCTGGCCAGACGCGCGCCCAGAGCTGCTGGCGTGTCAACACGCGATCGACGTTGCGCATGAGGTATTCCAGCAGCGTGAACTCTCGCGCCGTCAGCGACACGAGCCGGTTGCCGCGAATCACCTCGCGGCGTAGCACATCCATGCTGAGGTCGCCCACCGTCAACGATGTCGCGTTGGCGGCGCCGTCGAACTGACGGCCACGTCGGGTCAACGCGCGCAGCCGCGCCAGCAGCTCATCGAATGGAAACGGCTTGGTGAGGTAATCGTCGGCGCCTGCGTCAAGCCCTGCTACCTTGTCTTCGGTCTGGTCGAGCGCCGTCAGCAGCAGGATCGGCAGCGTGACGCCCGCGCGGCGCAGATCGCGGCAGACAGTGACGCCATCGCGCCCCGGCAGCAGCACATCCAGGATGATCACGTCGAAGTCGCTGGGCGCTGTCATGACGCGGTCGTAGGCGCTCTCGCCGTCCGCCGCCACCTCGACGGTGTGGCCATCGTCTTGCAGGTTGCGCTGGTAGCTGCGCGCCAGCCGCAGTTCATCTTCGACGAGCAAGATTCGCATGGCTCCCACCTTTGCAGAGGACAGTTCGCTGAGTCTGGTTGATGGTATTGTATCACGCGGCCAGGACGCCCCAGAGCACATGGCATGGGCATTCGTGGCGCTGGAGTATGAGAAAAAACTCATGCTGTCCCCATCGAATCTTGAGGCGCATCCTGTATACTGGATGACTGCATGGCCCCATGGCGACCGCCCGGCGCCAGACGGCCACGCGCGCCGGAGCGCCGCCTGAGAGCCGCCTGAGAGATGACCATGAGCCAAAGGACAGTCCCCGCATGCCCCCGATACGCCCGGTCGAGTTGCACCCGATCATCGTCCATTTCCCCATCGCGCTGCTGATCCTCAGTGTCACCTTTGATTTCCTTGGCGTGTTTTTGCGTCGCTGGGGGCTGACGGAGGCGGCGACCTGGCTGCTGCTCATCGGAACGCCCAGCGCAGGGGTGGCGCTGCTCTCCGGCTGGGTCAGCGAGCACTACGTCGCGGTGGGAGCGGCGGGTGACATCCTGCATCTGCACAAGGTGGTGGCCGTGCTGACCACCGTGCTCTTCAGCCTGCTGCTCTTCGTGCGGCTGGTCTGGCTCGCGCCGCGCGGATTCGCGCGCTTTGGCCGCATGCCAGCGCTGCGCCCCATGCTCACCTCCGCCGATGGCGCGCTGCGGCTGATCGCGCCGCGCCTTTATGAACCGCCGCTGCCTGCCGCCGCCGTCATCCTGTATCTGGCGCTCAGCGTGATCGCGCTGGGGCTGCTGGCGCTGACGGGCTATCTCGGCGGCGCGCTGGTCTACGATCACGGGGTTGGCGCGCCCGCTGGCCTGCTCCTGAGTTTCATCCTATGAGCGCGTCGGGCGCCGATTGGCTGGCCTGGTGTGAAGAGCGCCCTAGCCGGGCATTGCCTGATAGGCTATACTTGCGCCGTAGCCCGCGCGCATCGCCGCGCCTGTGCGGCGTGCCTGGGCTAGCTGTCCTGGGAGGTTGGTTCTCATGCGCGTCACTACGCATATCCTGGGGACGTTCTTCAAGGCGATTGGCAAGATCTTCGTTGCCGCGATCTTCTGTGGCATCATCGGCGCCGGGGTGGTTCTGCTGGTTTCGTATGTCAAGTCCAGTCACTGGCCACCCGACACACTGACGATCATTTCGGCGGTCGCGGTGGGCGTGTTGGCGCTCTACGCTGGAGGCATCACCGTGCTGATGCGCGAGGCGGTGCGCGCGCTGGTCGAGGCGGCCAAAGATGTTGAGGCCAACGCCGGGCATGCGCTGTCGGGCGCTGAGGGCATCGCGCACGAAATTGAGAAGCATCTGTAGCCGCGCTGTCTCGCGCAATCATCCGAGAGGGGATGGAGCCAGGCGCTCCATCCCCTCTCTATGCGTTCGTTCGGCGCTTGCTAGCGGGCGCGCAACTGCTGCTTGAGCAGATCCATCTCGGCGAGGTGATCGCGGACATGGCCAAGCGCGGGCGCCAGGCAGCGCCACACGGGCGGCTGCTGATACATCCAGGGAACTTCCTCGCGCATGGCGGACTCCAGATAGACCGGGTAGCGCGCCAGATGCGCAGGCACATCGGGCTGTTCATCGAGCGCGTCTTCGGGCTGCGTATCGAGCCAATGAAGGATGGCCGCGTGAGCCGCGTCGGCGTACTCCAGCACGTCGGCCAGCTCGACCGCGCGCGCAAGCTCGTCGGCCTGCGCCTCGGAGAGGCCGACGCCGATGCCATGCGTGACGAGCGCGCCGCGTCCGCGCCAGCGAGGCTCGTCAACGATCTCTTCGACACCGCGCACGAGTGTCTGCGCCGCCCAGTCCTGGGTTCTGGCCACATGCCAGAGGTTGAAGGCCAGCAGGTTGGTGTGCGGCAGGATGCGAGTGGTCAACTCCTCAGGGGTCAGATCGCCAGCGAAGTCATGCAGGATACCATTCACCGAGGTGAACTGACGCTGCAGCAATGCTGTCGCGCGCATGAGACGTCTCACTTTCCACCAATTGAGCAGGTCATCTTCACGCGATGACCTCTGCGCGCTCGTATGATACTCGCTCATTCCCCTCTTTTAGAAGTTGTACCTCACAGTACGTCATAGTTCGTCGCGGACGCACATTAGCAGCGCCCCAAGGCGATTGCGTCCGCGCCCATCGGCGCCGTCGCCCCAGTAGGCGTCGCGCGCTCTGTGCTCGACCAGCAACGCATCGCCAGTCGCACGCAAGCGTGCGGCGAGGTCGGCGTGTTGGCCAAACTTTGCCCGCAACGCTTCGAGCATGATCTGCTCTTTTACCGCGTCCCAGTCGGGGCGCAGTGGGCGTGCGCGCGAGCGGCCCATACGCGCGGCGATCATGGGGCTGTGTACCTGCCGGATTGCCTCCTCGTGCGCGGTTCCGGCGAATTTCTGCGCCTGAAAGTAGTGTTCCGAGGTCGGCCACACGACGCCTTTCAGCGTGATATGCGCGGGCCAGAAATTCGACAGATAGCCATGCTCCGCGCGCAAGCCAGAGAAGGAGATGCGGGCAGGCTCACTGTGGTTCGGCATGGCGGCGTTACGCTTTCGGCTGCTCTTTGAGGTCGGCGACCTGGCCGTTGGTCATCTTGACGAGGTCGGCGGGGGTGGTCTCGAAGACGGCGTTGGGCGTGCCAGCGGCGGCCCAGATGCTCGTGAAGGCCAGCAGATCCTCGTCGATCAGCGTGCGCAGCGGCGTGGTGTGGCCAAGCGGCGGCACGCCACCAATCGGGAAGCCGGTCGCCTGGCGCACAGCGTCGGCGTCAGCGCGCGTGATGCGGGCGTCCAGCAGCGCGCCGAGCTTCTTCGTATCGACGCGGTTGGCGCCTGAGGCGATGACAAGCAAGGGCTGACCATTGGCCATGAAGACGAGGCTTTTGGCGATCTGCGCCACCGTCGTGCCAATCGCGGCGGCAGCGTCCGTCGAGGTGCGCGTGGACTCCGCGAACTCCACAGGTTGCGCCTCGATGCCCTGCTCGCGCAGCCGCTCGCGCACGCGCTCGATGTTGGGATGCGTCACCCCTGGCCTCTCCTTCCCGCATGATACGTCGCGGCCTTCAGTGTATCATGCGCGCCTGCTTCACCTGAAGTTGAACATTGGCGTGGGCGAGGAGAGGTGAGATGGTACAGTGGAAAGTGATATGGCACGCTGACGTAGGCGTAGGATGGAGGTGAGTGGCATGGGCGAGCGTGACCTGCGGCCCTGGCTGACGACGACCGAGGGCAATCGCGTCGAGGGGCTGCTCAACCTCTTCGAGTCGCTGTCTCCGGAGCAGGCCGCCGAGCAGATCGCGGCCTACGCCCACCGCAGCGATGTGCGCTACGATGACGAATCCATCGTGCTGTACGCCGGGACGAATGTGATGGACCCCAGGGCGCGCGCGGTGTTGGGTGGCAGCCTGGCAAGCCGCCCCAGTCTGGGGCATCCGGGCGCGAAGTATGAGACCGGGCTGGAGGACGTCGAGGCGATCGAGATGGGCTGCCTGGCGCTGGCGCGGCAGGTCTTCGGCGCGCCCTATATCGAATATCGCGTGGCCAGCGGCTCGCTCGCCAATCTCTACGCCTTCATGGCGCTGGCCAAGCCGGGCGATACCGTGCTGGCGTTGCCCACCAGCGCCGCTGGCCACGCCACGCATCGCGAGTTCGGCGCCGCTGGACTCTATGGCCTGCGCGTTGTGGACATCCCCTGGAACGCTGCGCGCATGGAGGTGGACGTGGAGGCGCTGGGCGACGTGGCGCGCCGCGAGCGTCCGCGCATCATCCTGCTGGGCGCCAGCCTGACGCTCTTCCCGTTCCCGGTGCGCGAGGCGCGCGCCATCGCTGATGGGGTGGGCGCGACGCTGATGTACGACGCCGCGCACGTCTCAGCGCTCATCACCACGCAGGGCCGCACGCACTTCCAGAGTCCGCTGGATGAAGGCGCGCAGGTCGTCACCTTCTCCACCTACAAGTCGCTGGGCGGGCCGCCGGGCGGCATGCTGCTGACCAGCGACGCGCGGCTGGCCGAGCGCATCGAGCGCATCACGTACCCCGGTTTGACGGCCAACTTTGACGATGGTCGGCTGGCGGCGCTGGCTATCTCGCTGGCGGGTTTCAGCCGCTTCGGCGCGGACTACGTGCGGGCCATGCTGGAGAACGGCGCCGAGCTGGCCGACGCGCTGGCCGAGCAAGGTCTGCCCGTGGTGGCGGCGGAGCGTGGCTATACCGCGACGCACCACGTCGCGCTCGATGCGCGCGCTTTCGGCGGGGGCGATCACGCGGCGCGGCGGCTAGCGCGCTGCGCCATCCATTCCAGCGGCATCGGGCTGCCGGGCAAACAGGTTCGCGGCGACTCCAACGGCCTGCGCTTCGGCGTGCAGGAGGTGACGCGCTGGGGCATGGGGCCAGATCAGATGCGCCTGATCGCTGGACTCGTGGCCGATCGCCTGCTCGATCGCCGCCCGGTGGAGGCCATCTGGCGTGACGTGCGTGCGCTACGCCGCGGCTTCCAGCGGCTGAAGTACGCGCTGTAACAGGGGGAGAGGCGCCTGGCTACGGCG
>DATBTW010000431.1:0-20877 GCA_036559055.1 Ktedonobacterales bacterium | reverse complement strand
CGGCTGCTGCTGTATGTCTTGCTGGCCGAAGTGGGGATCGCGGCGCTGCTGGCGGCGCTGGGGGCGCTGCCCTTCTCGCCGCTGGCCCTGCTGCTGTCGGCGGGCTTTCTGGTGGCGATGTGCTGGGCCGCCAACACACTGCTGGCCTGGGTCTTTCGCATCTCGACGAATGCCGAATCCAGCATCATCACGGCGCTGATTCTGGCGCTGGTGATCGATCCAGCGAAGGCCAGCGCTGGCTGGGAGTTCCTCGGCTGGGCGGCGATTCTGGCGATGGCGAGCAAGTTCGTGATCGGCCTGTGGGGCAAGCACATCTTCAACCCCGCCGCCATCGCGGTCGTCATCACGATGGTGGCGCTGGGCGATACTGCGAGCTGGTGGGTCGCTTCGGGAGCCATGCTCCCCGTGACGCTGATCGGCGGCTTTCTGATCGTGCGCAAGATTCGGCAGGAAGCCATGGTCGGGGTCTTCCTGCTGGCGGCGCTGCTGGTGACCTGTCTCGCCAGCGTCGTGCTGCGCCTGGCGCTGCTGGGCGAGCTACGCACGCTGGTCGTGGACTCGCCGCTGATCTTCGTCGGCTCCATCATGCTCACCGAGCCGCTGACCGCGCCGCCCACCCAGCGATTGCGCCTGATCTACGGCGCGCTGGTGGGCGCGCTGATCGTCCCGCAGGCGCACCTGGGGCCGCTCTATTCGACGCCAGAACTGGCGCTGATCCTGGGCAATCTCTATTCCTACATTGTCAGCCCCAAGCGCCGCCTCACCCTGCGCCTGCGCAAACGCGTTCGCCTGGCGCCCGACATCACGGAGTTCGTCTTCCGGCCCGCGCAGAAGCTGGCCTTCGCGCCGGGGCAATACATGGAGTTCACGCTGGGGCATCCTCACACCGACGAGCGCGGCAATCGCCGCTACTTCACGCTGGCCTCCTCGCCCACGGAGGAGCAGGTTCGGCTGGGGGTGCGCTTCTATCCGCAGGGGAGCAGCTTCAAGCGGGCGCTGGCGCGGCTGGATGGCCGGTCGGACGTGCTGGCGGGTCAGCTCGCTGGCGATTTCACGCTGCCTCAGGACGCCAGCCGCAAGCTGGCGTTCATCGCCGGGGGCATCGGCATTACCCCATTCCGCAGCATGCTGAAATACCTGCTCGATACGCGCCAGCAACGCGACATCGCGCTGCTCTACGCCAATAGCGCGCCACAGGACATCGTGTATCAGGATGTGCTGGCCGATGCGCAGACCAGACTGGGCGTGCGCGTCATCTACACGCTGACCGATCGGGCGCTGGTTCCGCGCGGATGGCAGGGCGCGCAAGGCCGTGTCGATGAGCGCCTGATTGCCGCGTCGATCCCTGATTACCGCGAGCGTGCCTTCTATCTCTCTGGCCCGCCGCCGATGGTGCGTACGACAGAGGCGGCCCTGCACCGCCTGGGTGTACCGCGCACCCACATCAAGACCGACTACTTCCCCGGCCTCACCTGAGCGAAGCATGCAGCGTTGCCCACGCTTCGCTCCCCTCTCCCATCCTGGCGGGCAGTTGCGGACGATCAGTTTTGGGGCAAACATCTTACAGATGCGCTTGCCCGAACCGCCTCGATTTTCACGATCCGTGGCAAGTAGGCGATTTGTTTCATGTCGCTCACCAAATCGCTGATTTCCCGCGTCGGCGTATCTGCGCACACGAGGCGCCCCACTATTTGCAACTGAAAACTACGGGGTGAACAGCTTCCAGTGCCCCTCGGAGACGACTTCGACGGCGCCGTCGGCCACCTTTATCGCGGTCTGATCGTCAATCGCGTATGTTGGCACGGGTAGCCTCGCGGCCCACTGTTCTGCGTTGGCCAGGGAAGCGTCCGGGTGATCCTGGTGATCCAGGTGCGGGATCAACGCAAAGTCAACCAGCCCCACTCCCTGAGCGGTGACGAAGGTCGTGTCGAGTTCTCCCTGGGGTGTGGAGAACACGATGCCTTCCGACGTAAGCGCCTTACCGCTGTGTCTGGGCGGATCAGGATAGGTCTCGCCGAAGGTGGCAGCCGTCGCCATGCTCCCGGCGCTCACCCCCACGTAGACCGTCTCGCGCCGCAGCGATGAGAACAGATCTGCCAGTCCCGATTGTCGCATCCAGTGAGACAGATAGAGGGGATCACCGCCCCACACGAGCAGGGCGTCAGTCTCCTGGACTGTGGGGACCCAAGCCGCGTCATCGATGCTGGGCAGCGCGGTTAACTCCAGCACTCCCAACGACTTCCATCCCAATTCGCACATAGGACTGGTGGCTGATCCGCTGATGAACCGGTAGGCCCCAGCAGCGCCGCCACGGAAGGGGTAGATCGCGGTAGGAATGATGAGGGCGCTCGACTCGGCAATTGGTTTGCCCAGCAGGTCGACCAGCGCGTTGTGGATACTGGTATTCTTGATGCCCGCGGAAGTGAGCAGTAACCGCATGATGCCTCTCCTCTTGACACTCCCGATGCGTGGATGTTCAGGCGACGCAGATCCCAACAGACTGCATGGACGCCTGCCCTGTCCCGATGGAGTGTAGCACATCTGTTCTAGGTGGCGCTATCCCCTTGCCCGAAGGTGGGGTCTGCGCGCAGAGGAGGGGCATCGGGGCCGACAGCAACAGTACAGACACTGGCCGCATCGACTTCCGGAACTGCTTGTGGCGCTTCTCCCCTTCCCTGGCGGGGAAGAGGAGCCACTCATGCCCCTCGGCGTTGCGCCAGATACCTGGCTCCCCTCTCCCGCAACGCGGGGGAGGGGCTGGGGGTGGGGGCTGCGCTGGCTGGCGGATCGTCCAGGCTGAGGAAGGCTTCGGCGGACGCGCCACGCACCAGCAATTCGCGGGCGAGCGTTTCCGCCGTCTTGAGCGCGCTGACACTTGGCTGGCTGTGCGGCGTCTCGGCGCCGAGGCGCGCCGTCGCCCAGGCGTCTTCCAGCGACCGCGCGCCGATGCGCAGCCAGCGCGAATTGGCGGATACGCGCACCAGCGCCACACCCTGCCGGAAGCCACAGAAGGTGTAGCGCTCCCAATCCTCCGGCGCGATCAGCCCCGGCGCGAGCGCCGCCAGCGCATCGGCGCGCGGATCACCCAGCAGGCGTGGGTCATCGCAGACGCGCATCCCCATGAAGAGCAGCGCGGTGGTGCGCGGAAACTCCGGCAGCGGGAAACGCCGCCAGAGCCGGTCGAGCGAGGCCTCGCGCACGCTCTGCGGGTGCGCGTAGGCGTGATAGTCGGAGCGATGGTTGGCGCGCAGGGCGGTCAGCGCGTCGCCCAGCCGCCGAAACGCCCAGACGTAGCGCTCGCCCATTGCACCCAGCGCCACCTCGCGCGCGATCTGCGCCATCCGCGCGGCGGACGCCTCCTGCCCGCAGGTGGCCAGCGCCTCGGCGAAGTCCTCCAGCGCGGCAGCGCCCACGCACACCTCCGCAGGCGCCTTCTGCTCGTGGGCCAGCGTGTACCACGAGCACATCGCCGGATGCATGGACGATTGCGCCATCGGCGCATGGGAGACTGCCATATCGCTCACCTGCCTCTCCTGTCGTTCGCCATCAGTCAGGATGCGCAGAGAAACCTCCGCAAGTCGCTGCGCATGCGATCATCTCTCATAGTATGGAGAGGCCGTATGAGCGACATGGGAAGCGTATGAGAAAACTCTCATGCAGCGCGTCGGCGCTGGTTGCGGCGATGGGCGATATGGTCTACACTTTTCGGAGAGCGCGCCGCCCCCGTGAAGATGGCCTGACCCTTGGCCATGGGCTTGCGTGACTCGCGTGCGGCGGGCGCCCATACCCTCCGCCCACACCTTCATTGTCCCCTCGAAATTGGATGAGGCGAATCATGCGGAGCGGTCATACTTCTGAGAGCGTGGCGACCGGGCGCTGGGCGTCGATGCGGCGCTGGCTGGGGCAGTTCGATTGGCCCATTATCATGCGGTGGCTGGGCGTCGTCACCTCGGTGGTGCTGTTCACGGTGCATGTGATGGGTTCGGTCGTCACCGATACCGGCTCACAGGATGGCTGCGGCAATTCGTGGCCGCTCTGCCGGGGGCAATTCATCCCCACGCAGTTCGCCAGATCGACACTGATCGAGTTCACCCATCGGCTGGGCGTCCCGCTCATCACCGTGCTGATGCTGGCGCTGATCGTCGGCATCGTGGCGCTCTGGCGCGACCGGCTGGAGGTCAAGATTCTGGCCCCGCTGATGTTCTTCTTCCTCATGCTGCAAGCGGTGCTGGGTGGCCTGGCGGTCAAGTATCCGACCTCGGCGGTCATCCTGGCGTTCCACTTCGGCGTCTCGTCCATCGCCGTCGCGAGCGTCATCGTCACCACGCTCTTCATCTTCGAGCTGGGCCGCGCCGACAAGCTGCGTGATCGTCGCATCCCCGTCGGGCTGCGCACGCTAGTCTGGGGCATCGCCATCTACACCTATGTCGTGCTCTACCTCGGCGCGTATGTGCTGCACACCAACTCGACCCTCGCCTGCACCAGCTGGCCGCTCTGCGCGCCTGGCAGCCTGCTGCCCTCCACTGTGGAGCCAGTGGTGGTGAATATGACGCACCGCGTCGCCGCTCTCGTGCTGACGCTGACGGTCGTATGGCTGTTCTTCTGGGCGCGCCGAGTTCGCAAGGCCCGCCCTGATCTGTACCTGGCGAGCGTCTTCGCGCTGGTGTTGATCTGCGCGCAGGCGCTGGAGGGCGCCGTGATCGTCTTCTCGCGCGCCAGTGTCTGGGCAGAGGTCATGCACAGCGCCTTCATCGCCCTCTTCTTCAGCGTGATGGTCTACATGTGCATGCATGCGCTGCCACGGCCAGCCTCGGCCCGCACGCACGGCGCGACGCCCACCACGGGCGCTGGCGGCGGCAGCGGCGCGAAAAAGAAGGCCACGCCCAGCCGCACCGCTAGCGCCGCGCTGCATCAATGAGCTACGCAAATATCCAGTAGGCGCGCACTCCAATTCGTGTTATGATGCTGCCCAAGACTTCCCTCGTTCCCTTCCTTCCAAGGCATTTCGAGGGACGCCGGGCATCCTCGTCTTCGAGCGACCAGAGCGGCGCAACCCTGTCCTGATACGCTCTGGTGTGAATCAAGCGGAGATCCGTACCTATCCACGAGGAATCCGCGTGAGATTTACACAAACTCTGGCGTATACAGTTGTAAGCCAGGGTATACGGTTGAGTTTCCGCTCTGGCGTGCGGCAGCGTCTCTTGCGCCATTCACAGTCTGCTGGCTGGCGACACGCGCGGAGGCGCCGCATGGGATGTGTGGGATTGTTCGTTAGTACGGAGGTGCGGCGCTGATGCGTCATGAACGACTCCTGGGCGCGGCCACGCGAGGCTCGGTGGCGGCGTTTTTCATCCTGAGCCTGAGTCTGGCTGCCTGCGGCGGCACTGGCGGCAGCTCCACCGGTGGTACGATCGTCATCGCCACCGACCTGCCTGTCTCTGGAACTGACGCGGCGGTGGGTCTGCCAGCGCAGTATGGCGTGGACCTCGCCGTCAGTCAGAATAGTGATCTCGGTCACGGCTACACGCTCAAGGTCACCCACAAGAACGACGAAGGCGCCAGTGGCGCTGATCCGACCGTCGGCGCGACGAACATCCACGCACTGCTGGCGGATCCGACCGTGATGGCAGTCGTTGGCCCCTTCAACAGCGGTGTCGCAGCCGCTGAGATTCCGCTGGTCAACAGTGGTAGTCTCGTCCTCATGTCGCCGACCAACACGAATCCTGGCCTGACCAAAGAGCAGTATGCGCAGGCCAACGGCCTGAACTTCGCCCAGCTGCACCCGGCTGGCACGAAGGAGTACTACTTCCGCGTCTGCGCGACTGACGACGTGCAAGGCAAGGTAGACGCGCAGATCGCCGCTGGCGCGCCGATCAACGCGAAGACCGCCTATGTGGTGGATGACAGCACCACGTATGGGAAGGGCCTGGCCAACTTCTTCACCCAGAATTTCCAGTCGGGTGGTGGCACGGTCGTTGGCACCCAGTCGATTTCGGCGGCGCAGGTGAGCAGCCTGAACTCGCTGGCTTCGACGATTGCGGGCAAGAACCCTGACGTCGTCTTCTACGGCGGTGTCACAAGCCAGGGCGGCGGCGCGCTGAAGAAAGACCTCGTGGCGGCCAACTACAGCAAGCCAATGGTCGGTGGCGACGGCATCGCCGACGACCCCGCCTGGCTGCAGACGGCTGGCGCGCAGGCCGCTGTTGGCACGTACGGCACCGTGGCCGCTCCGGATACGTCTTCGCTGACGACCTCGGACGCGCAGAAGTTCAAGAGCGACTATGCGACGTTCGTCGCTGGTAAGCCCGACAACACGCTGCTGCCTTACAGCGCCCAGGCGTATGCGGCGGCAACGATTGAGATCGATGCCATCAAGGGCATCATCAACAATGGGCAGGCCCCGACTCGCACCGCCATCCGCGATGCGATTGGGAGTGGCACGTTCAACACCATCATCGGCTCGATTTCGTTCGACTCCGGTGGCGACAACGCCGGCCAGAAGGTGTTCAGCATCTATGATGTGAACAGCAGTGGCCAGTGGGTGTTCGACAAGGCTGTGACGGCCTAAGCGTCAGCAGTCGCCGCTCGTGCGGTCGTCACTCGATCGCAGCTCACAAACGAATTCGTCCGCACGTAGCGGCTCACGCGGAGCAGGCTTCACATAGAGGCCTGCTCCGTGCGTTAAATAGATGCCAACTGCGAAACGTGTCCATCTGACTGTCCGATGTCTGTCCGAAGGAGTGACGCGCAATGCCAACGCTTGCTACCGTCATGATCCACGCATCTGCCTCGCCAGTGGGCGTGTTCTTTCAACAGGTCGAGATTGGCGTCACCCTGGGAGCCATGTACGCGCTCATCGCGCTTGGCTACACGCTGGTGTACGGCATCATCGAGCTGATCAACTTCGCTCATGGCGACATCTTCATGTGGAGCACCGTGGTCACGTTAGCGGTGGTCCAGGCGCTCGGGATCACTTCGCCGCCGAATCCCATTGCGCTGATTGGCCTGCTCATTCTGCTGATGGCGATTGGCATGGTAGTCTCTGGGGGCCTCAACGTCACCATCGAGCGGTTCTTCTATCGCCCGCTGCGCAAGGCGCCACGCCTCGCTCCGTTGATCGCGGCCATCGGCGCCTCGTTCATCCTGGAGACGGTCGCGCAACTCTGGCGCGGCAGCGGTTTCGTCGCCTTCCCCGATATCTTCCCGGGAACCGGCGTCAACATTGGCGACGTGCGTGTCAACCTGCTTGATGTCGTGATCGTGGTGGTAGCACTGGTGCTGATGTACGCACTGGAGCGCTTCATTCGCCTCACCCGCATGGGCAAAGCGATGCGCGCGACCGCGCAGGACCCCGAAGCCGCTGCGCTAATGGGTGTCAACATCAACCGCACCATCAGCCTGACCTTCATCGTCGGCGGCGCTCTGGCGGGCGCGGCTGGTGTGTTCTATAACCTGTACATCGGTCAGGTCTACTTCCTCACTGGCTTCCAGCTCGGCCTGATCGCCTTCACCGCCGCCGTGCTGGGTGGTATCGGCAACATCTACGGCGCTGTAGCGGGCGGCTTCATCATCGGGCTGGTCGAGGCGCTCACCATCCAGTACATCCCGAATGGCTTTGCCTGGGCGGATGCGGTCGTATTTGCCATCCTCGTGCTGATCCTGGTCTTCAAGCCGTCTGGCTTGCTCGGCCAGCAGACACCCAACAAGGTTTGAGAGGAGGTCATCATATGGCTGCACAGTCTCCTACCAAGGCCGCCTCTTCCTGGATGGATAGCGTGAGGCGCTGGACCGATGAGACGATGGTGCTGGGGCGCCCGGTGGGGTGGTATGTCACGGGATGGCGCTTTGGCGTCATCGCGATCATCATCGCCGTACTGCTCCCGCTGATCCCCAACTCCGCCTATCCCCAGATGCAGAGCCTGCTCGTTTCGCTGACCTCGGTGTTCGTCTACTGCATGCTGGCGTTGGGGCTGAATATCGTCGTTGGCTACGCCGGTCTGCTCGACCTGGGCTACGTCGCCTTCTTCGCCATTGGCTCCTACGTGATGGCGTCTGGCACGTTTGGCTCGCTGCTCAACTGGGCAGGCAAGCCGTTCTCCATACCGACCTTCCCGCTGATCCTGTTGCTGCCCGTGGGCGCCCTCGTCGCGGGCATCTTCGGCATCATCCTGGGCGCGCCGACGCTGCGCCTGCGGGGTGATTATCTAGCCATCGTGACACTTGGCTTCGGCGAGATCGTGCCAATCGTCTTCAAGAACATCCCCACGTTCTATGGCGAGCTTGGCATGAACGCCACGCAGCCCGCGCCGCTCAACACACCATTCGGGCTGCTCTCGTTCACCGACCCGCTCAACAGCGCGCCGTTCTACTATCTGACGCTGATCTTCGCCATTCTGGTGGCGCTGGGCGCGGCGGCGCTGCGCAACTCCAGCATCGGGCGCGCGTGGGTCGCCATCCGCGAGGATGAAACCGCCGCCGAAGCCTCTGGCGTCAACCTGACCCGCACCAAGCTGCTCGCCTTTGCGCTGGGCGCCTTCGTCGGCGGGCTGGGCGGTGTGCTGAACACGGCGATCTTCCCCAGCGTCAACCCGATTGGCAACTTCAACTTCGATGTCTCGATCACCGTCCTGATTATGGTGGTGCTCGGCGGCATCGGCAGCATCCCCGGCGTCATCCTCGGCGCGCTGGTGCTGCGCTATCTGGATGTCTCGGTCTTGCAGAGCCTCAACGACCCGATTCACTCCAGTGTGCTGGTGGCGTCCACCAACGC
The DNA here is from genome assembly GCA_036559055.1 of Ktedonobacterales bacterium. Classification (GTDB taxonomy): domain Bacteria; phylum Chloroflexota; class Ktedonobacteria; order Ktedonobacterales; family JADMIN01; genus JAKAIY01. The sequence continues at coordinate 12,107 of DATBTW010000431.1, read as the reverse complement.
GCCGCTGCACTTCCTGACCAATGTGGACTTCAACACGCTGAAGCTGCTGATCTACGGCATCCTGCTAGTCGTTATGATCTTGATACGACCACAGGGCCTCATTCCCGATGCGCGCAGACGCCGCGAGTTGAAGGGCGTGGGCGCCGCGCAGGAAGGCATGTCGGCTATCGGCTTGCTAGAGCAGGAAGAAGCTGGCGTGGGGATCGCGGCGGCTGACGACGCGCTGGACCAGACGGAGTATACGGGCGCAGGATCAGACGCGCAAGGGAGAGAGGGGTAGCATGGCAACGGCTGAAAGCCCACAGACTCCAAGCCCCGCGCAAGGCCAGGCGCCGACCCTGCTGCTGGCGCAGGGGCTTGTCCAGCGGTTTGGCGGCCTCACCGCAGTGGATGGCGTAGACCTCGACATCCGACGCGGGCAGATCTTTAGCATCATCGGGCCGAATGGCGCTGGCAAAACGACCGTCTTCAATCTGATCACGGGCATCTACAATCCGACCGCTGGCGACATCGTCTTCGATGGCGCCTCCATCACGCGGCTGAACCCGGACGCGGTGGTGCGCCGTGGCATCACCCGCACCTTCCAGAACATCCGCCTGTTCAACAACATGACGGTGCTAGAAAACGTGCTGGTGGGTCAGCATACCAAGATTCCAACGGATATCGTCTCCGCGCTGTTCCGCCTACCCAACTATCGGCGCGCCGAGCGCAAGGCAGAACAGCGCGCCATCGAGTTGCTCGGATTTTTTGGCCCGGGCCTGGTCGCGCGCAAAGATGACTACGCGGCCAGTCTCTCCTACGCCGAGCGGCGTCGGGTGGAGATCGCGCGAGCGCTCGGCTCTAATCCACAGCTGATGCTGCTGGACGAGCCGACCGCTGGCATGAACGACGCCGAGACCGCCGAGGCGATCACCTACATTCAGCGGCTGCGGAAGGAATTCAAACTGACCATCCTCTTGATCGAGCACAAGCTCCAGGTCACGATGGGCATTTCTGACCGCATCGCCGTGCTGGACTACGGAAAGAAAATCGCCGAGGGCTTGCCAGCGGAGATTCAGCGCGACGAGCGCGTCATCGAGGCGTATCTGGGTCGCAAAGCGGCGGTGGAGTGATCTATGCTCGAACTACACGACGTTGACACCTATTACGGCCCAAACCACGTCTTGCAGAGTCTCTCGCTGGAGGTGAAGCAGGGGGAGATCGTCACCCTGCTGGGCGCCAACGCCGCTGGCAAGACGACGACCATGAAGACCATCTTTGGTCTGGTCAAGCCCAAGAGCGGTACCGTCACCTTTAAGGGTGAGCGCATCGACACGGTCGGCACCGACCAGATCATCATGCGCGGGCTGGCGCTCGTGCCAGAGGCGCGGCGCGTCTTCCCGCGTATGTCGGTGTTCGAGAACCTGCAAATGGGCGCGTTCCTCAACAACGACCGCGCGGCTGTCGAGCAGGACACCGACCGCGTCTACACGCTCTTCCCGCGCCTGAAGGAGCGCGCCAAGCAGGTGGCCGGCACGCTCTCCGGTGGCGAGCAGCAGATGCTGGCGATGGGCCGGGCGCTGATGGCGCGCCCCCAGCTCATCTGCATGGATGAGCCGTCGATGGGTCTGTCGCCGATTCTGGTGCAGACCGTCTTCGATACCATCCAGGAGATTCGCAAGCAGGGCGTGACGGTGTTCCTGGTCGAGCAGAATGCGTTTATGGCGCTCAACGTGGCCGACCGGGGCTACGTACTGCAGCAGGGGCAGATCGTGCTGACCGACACCGCCAAGAATCTGCTGGATAACGATCTCGTCCGGCGGGCCTACCTCGGCGGGTAGCCCGCTCCCCACACCCCTCCCCTGTTGCGGCGGGGGAGGGGTTTTTCGGTTGCGGACTGCCGTGTGTGGTGGTGGGAGAGAGGCTTGCGGCGCCAGTCGGGCGAGCGGGAGGCGGCGCTAACGGCGCCGATTTGGCCTACTGAGCGTAGTTGTGCGTCGTCACTATGTTATACTGCTGTCATACCGCATGGCCTGCGGAAACCTGCTCCTGTGGAGCGGCGGCGAGAGCCGCCAGGCAGAGCGCCTCCGTTGCGCGTTTTTTTGTCTCTTCGCAGCGCTAGCCATAACCAGCGAATAACCAGCCGTGGAAGGAGCGCGATGTGCCACAGCCAACCCAACAGGACACACTCGCGAAAGGCGTCATGCTGGATGGTCGCTATAAGATCGAGAAGCTGATTGGGAATGGTGGGTACGCCAGCGTCTACAAGGCGCTTGACACCAATCACAACGTTGTGCGCGCTATCAAGGAAGTGACGGATCCCGACAAAGGCGTACAAGAGCAATTCCGGCTGGAAGCTGATCTCCTCATCACCCACAACTATCCTAATATTCCCAGGGGCTACTACGTCTTTCAAGCAAACAAGCGCATTTACTTTGTGATGGATTACGTGGATGGCAAAGATCTGGAGGAGTTGCTCAACGAGAGCCTGACCCAGCAGCGCCGTCCGCTCGACGAGGGGCATGTGCTGCGCTGGGCCATCGCGATCTGTGGCGCGCTGAGCCAGTTGCACAGCCTCACCATGCCCATCATCCATAGGGACATCAAGCCAGCAAATATTAAGATCACGCCCGATGATCGCCCGGTGCTGATTGACTTCGGGCTGGCCAAGCTGCAGCAGGGCCAGGCGGGCGCGTCGGCCACACAGGTGGCGGCGCAGGGCGTCTCGCCCGGCTTTGCCCCACCTGAGCAATACATGGCCAAGGGGCGCACAGACGCTCGCACCGACATCTATGGGCTGGGCGCCACCCTCTACGCCTGCCTGACGGGCCGCGACCCGGCAGAGGCTCCGGCGCGGCTGCTGGCGCAGACCGGCGTGACGCACGGCGCGACACTCGATGACCCACGCAAGCTCAACCCGCACATCACGCGCACGACTGAGGCGGTCATCTTGAAGGCGCTGGAGCTGTCACCCTCCAAGCGGCAACAGAGCGCCAACGAGCTGGAGCGCGATCTGCGCAGCGCGCTGGATCAGTACATCGCCGCGACGAGCGCTGGTTCGACCGTGGTGATGCCGCCCAGCGCGGCCCCCAAGCCCGATCAGACGAGCGGTAAGCGTCCAGTCGTGCCGCAGCAGGCGCCGCCACGCCAGCCAGCGGTGGCGGTGCTGCCCCTGGGCAGGCAGGCCGCTGCGCCGCGTGGCGCCCCGCTGAAGGCCGTCCCTCCGGCGCAGCCTACGCCCGGTGTGGCGCCCGCCGCTGTGGTGGATCAGCGCTCGGCGAAACACGCCGCCATGCAGGCGCCGTCCATCGCGGCGGCGGGCGCGGCAGCGCTCTCGACCGATAGCGGCGTGCGGCGCACATTGCAAGCTGCGCAGCAGGCTGGTGGGCCGCTGCGCAACAGTGGCAAGTATCCCGTGCCACCGCCGCCCGCCCTGCCGCAGGCGACCGCAGCGCAGGCCGCGCCGAAGGGGCAGCCGCTGGTGGCGACGAATACGGCGGAGCATCCAGTGCTGAAGCTCAGGCCGTCGAATGGCGCGACTGCGGCGACCGCCGCTGTGACGAGCGCAGGCGTGGCGCTGGCGGAAAAGGGCCAGTCTGGCAAGCAGAAGCGTGTCTCGGCGAAGGGGCCAGCCGTGGCGCCCGCCACGCCGAGGGTGGATCCGCGTTCATGGATTCACACCGGAACCACGCCAATCACCAGCTTTGGCAAGTGGATGCTGGCGATCTCGACGATTGAGGCGCTGTGGGGCGCGGCGGCGCTCACGGCGGGCATCGTCAGCGTCGTCAATCATGGCCTCCCCACCGCGCTGCTGCTGAAGCTGGTCGTGGGCTGGCTGGTGATCGTGGCGGCGCTCTCGATCTACGGAGGGCAGGCGCTCAACCGCCCGGTCTACCGGCGCGGGCGGCTCGGCTCGGTGCGCCGCGCCATGCAGGGGACGGGGCTCTTCTTCTTCAGCGTACTGGTGCATCTGGTGGCGCTGTGGGGCGCGACGATCTTCATCGCCACCCCGGGCAACCAGACGCTGGCCGTGATCGCCTACACCGTCTTCGGCGTGAATGTGCTGGTGGCGGGCATCCTCTCGGTCTATAACATCCTCGACTGAGGCGGGGGCGCTACCCCACGCGCACGCCGAGCCGCTCCAGCAGGGCCCGGGCCTGCGCTGCCTGATATTTGATGGGCGGCCTCGCCGTGCTGTGGGAGTCTGACCCGGCGCTAGTCAGCAGGTTGTGCGCTGTCGCATACTCCGCGAACATGGCAGCCTGCTCTGGCGTGTGCTTGGGATAGTATGCCTCGAAGCCGTCGATGGGTACCTCGCCGCGTAGTTCATCCAGCAGAGGTGGGGTGAAGGTGATGTACTCGCCGCCGCGCCCAGGGTGGGCGATCAGACAGACGCCGCCGCTCTGATGCGTGGCGCTGACGACCTCGGCGATGTCGGCGTTCGCCAGAGCAAATCCGGCAGCGGTCATCACACTCTCCGCTGGCCACTGATCCCCCCGCATGACACCGACCAGGGTCGCAAAGAGGCTATGCGGCTGCTGCGCCCCCGGCTGCGCCAGCATGCGCTCCAGTTCGCTCTCGGCAGGCATCGGGCGCCCCTGCGCGCGCACGTACTCCCAGACCTGGCGCGTATTCTCGCTCTGGCGGCGGGTGATGTCCTCGGCGACCGCGCGCAGCGCCGGATGCGCCGGGTCGAAACCGAAGCACAGCAGATCGGTTGGCTGCCCACGCCACGCGGCGGTCAACTCCGCCGCGACGAGCAGCGGGAAGCGCTTCTCCCCCGCCACGCGCTGCAACTCAACGGCGGCGGCGATACCCTCGTGGTCGGTGATGGCGGCCAGCGCGAACCCCTCGCCCTGGAGATATTCGATCAGCGCCTCAGGCGCCCACTCGCCATCGCTGAAGGTGGTGTGCATCTGGAGATCGATGGAAGCGTCGGCGGCAATGACCAGGCCAGTCGTTGTCGTGAGCAAACGCGCATCCTTTCATGAAGAGAGCGGTTTCAACCGTCGGCCAGATATCCCTCTCACGGTATGCGGCGTCGGGTCGCTTGTCAACGAGTGCTCATGCCAAAAAGCGAGGGCGCGTCCGCGATGGACGCGCCCTCTGAGGTTGCCTGGGAAGGATGGTCGGCCTAATACTCCGGCATGGCCGGGGCAGCGGGCCTGTCCTTCTCGGGCAGGTCGGTGATGAGCGCCTCGGTCGAGAGGATCATCGCGGCGATGCTGGCGGCGTTCTCCAGAGCGGAGCGCGTCACCTTGGCCGGGTCGATGACACCTGCGTCGATCATGTTCTCGGTCTTGCTGGTCAGCACATTGTAGCCAATGTGCATGTTCTTCTCGGCGGCCTGCGCCTGGCGCACCTTCTGCACCACCACGGCGCCGTCCTCGCCAGCGTTCACGGAGATCTGGCGCAGCGGCTCCTCCAGCGCGCGGCGGAGAATCTGCACACCCGTCGCGGCGTCGCCTTCCAGCTCCACCTTGTCGAGCGCCTCGACGGCGTTCAGCAGGGCCACACCGCCGCCGGGCACGAAGCCCTCTTCCACGGCGGCGCGCGTCGCGGAGAGCGCATCTTCCACGCGGGTCTTGCGGAACTTCAGCTCGACCTCGGTGCCAGCGCCGACCTTGATCAGACCCACGCCACCGGAGAGCTTGGCGAGGCGCTCCTGGAGCTTCTCGCGGTCGTAGTCGCTGGTGGTGTTGTCGATCTCAGCCTTGATCTGTTTGATGCGCGCCTGGATGTCCTTCTGCTCGCCCTTGCCCTCGACGATGGTCGTCTCGTCCTTGGTCGAGATGACGCGACGCGCCTGGCCCAGGTCCTGCAGCGTGGCGTTCTCCAGGCGGCGGCCCGTCTCCTCGCTGATGACCTGGCCACCCGTCAGGATGGCGATGTCTTGCAGCATGGCCTTGCGGCGGTCGCCGAAGCCCGGCGCCTTGACTGCCAGCACGTTCAGGATGCCGCGCAGCTTGTTGACCACCAGCGTCGCCAGCGCCTCGCCATCCACGTCCTCGGCGATGATGACGATGTTGCGGTTGCCGATCTGCGTCAGCTTCTCCAGCACGGGCAGGATGTCGGCGACGGCGCTGATCTTCTTATCGGTGATGAGCAGATAGGCATCATCGATGACGGCCTCCATGCGGTCGGAGTTCGTCACGAAGTAGGCCGAGCTGTAGCCCTTGTCGAGCTGCATGCCCTCCACATACTCCGTCTCGAAGTTGATGCCGCGGCTCTCCTCGACGGTGATGACACCATCGCGGCCCACGCGCTCCATCACATCGGCGATCAGCTCGCCAATCTGCGGGTCGGCGGCGGAGACGGTGGCGATCTGCGCGATCTCCTTGCGGCCCTCGACCGGGGTGGCCTCGCTGCGGATGTACTCGACGACAGCGGCGACGCCCTTCTCGATGCCCTGGCGCAACTGCATCGGATTCGCGCCAGCGGCCAGGTTCTTCAGGCCCTCCGTCACGATGGCCTGCGCCAGCACGGTCGCGGTCGTCGTGCCGTCACCGGCGACGTCGTTGGTCCTGGTCGCGGCCTCCTTGAGGAGCTGGGCGCCCATGTTCTCGAATGGGTCTTCCAGCACGATCTCCTTGGCGACCGTCACGCCGTCGTGCGTGACCGAGGGCGAGCCGAACTTCTTGTCAATCGCGACATTGCGGCCTTTGGGGCCGAGGGTGGTCTTCACAGCAGCGGCGATGGTGTCGATGCCCTTCTTGAGGGAGCGACGTGCCGCCTCGTCGAAGAGGAGTTGTTTGGCCATGTGTGTATTCTCTCCTGATACTGTCTCGTGCCGTTGAGTTACTTCTCGATCACCGCAAGGATGTCGGACTCGCGCAGCACGAGCAGTTCATCGCCATCCAGCTTGAACTCAGTGCCGCCATACTTGGCGAAGAGGACGCGGTCGCCGACCTTGACCTCCATCTCGGCGCGCTTGCCATTGTCGAGCAGCTTGCCGACGCCCACCGCGATGACCTCGCCCTCCTGGGGCTTTTCCTTCGCGGTATCGGGGATGATGAGACCAGACTTGGTCGTTTCTTCCTTCTGCACGGGCTTGACGACCACACGATCAGCGATGGGTTGGAGCTTCGCAGCCACGGTATTCTCCTCCTGAAGCGCTACGCTTGCAGTAGCTTCGGACTTGCCAGCATGGCGTCATGCATGCGCTTTTCTCAGTACACGCGCCGATTCGCTCTTCCACGTCCGCACATCGGCATGCTTCAGCACAAGCGTCACAAGCATCGGCGCGAGCGCCAGCGGGCGCATCGGCGTTCTGCAGGTGAGTATCGCCCACAGGCCGTTAGAGATGTGTAGACAGGATGTTAGAGAAGCGTAGGAGGAGTGTAAGAGGAGTGTTAGCGGGCGTCGCTGGCGGTGCGCAGACACACCGCTGGTGTCACTTCAGCACACGCCAGCCCCACCTGGCCGACTCGCTTCGACGGCCAGGTGGGGCTGGGACTGCGCTGCAATGCGAGACTATGCGTTTGCGCTCGGCGTGTCTGGCATATCCGACGTGTCCACCGTATCCGCCGTATCTGGCGTCATCGGCGTCATTGGGGTCGTGGGCGAGTCGTCGCCCTGTGGCATGGGCGTATAGATTGGCGGCGGCGACGGATCATACGCGCTGACCGCCTGCGCAACGGGCGGCACGGGCGCAGCGGGCGGCGGCGCGAAGCCCGCAGGCGGAGTCTGTGGAACAGCCGCCGAGACAACCGGGCCATATCCCTGTGGCGCTGGCGTTGGATATCCGGTTGGCGGGAACGCGCCGGTTGGCGGATACCCCGGCGCGCCAATCGACGGATACCCTGGAGCGCCACCCATCGACGGGTAGCCGCCAGACGTATATCCGCCAAGCTGCTGTGGTCGATTGCGCTGCCGCCAGTTGCGCAGCACCTCGCGCAATGAATTGACCGTATCCTCGATCTGGGAATCCTCGACGCCAGGGTGCAGTTGCGGCACCAATGGCGTCGAGGTTTCCGCGCCGCTCACATTGTGGATCACCAGGCGCTCAGCCGTAAATCGATACGGCTGGGGAATGGCAGCGTCGCCCGGAATATCAATGCTGCCCTGCACGGTGTCCACACTGGCGATATGCTCGTAGGGGATTTCCGTGGTGGTATCCGCGGTGAAATTCTGGTTGGTGGCGTCCTTCACGCTGGTATACAACGCGAGGGAATCGTGCCGCGCGAAGTAGAGCGTGTACTGCTGGACACGGAGCTGCAAGGTACCCTGATCATCTTGATGCCGATTGCTGATGAGAAAGAGTCGTGGCGGCAGCGGCGGACGCCCAATGTGGAGTTTCGTGCGCAACCAGCGCCATACCCAGGTGCGAATGCGTGGGTTCCGCGCAGCGGGAAAATAGGCGCCTTCATTGGCGAGGCCTGAGCGCACCATCTTTTCGTCCGCCACGACCTGCACCCGGTTAGGAATCTCCGAGCGGTCAATGTTCAGCCGACGGCACCCGCGATCCACGACCGTGTTGTCTTGCAGTGTGAGCCAGTACTGATACTGGGCGTCGGTGAGGGTCGCGCGGTTGCGATACTGAACGAGCGGGCGGCGTGTCCAGTAGATGCGCGCTGCGCCGTACGCAGCGCAGTAGGCGGCGAGCAGAAGGCAGATGATACCGGCGCCCACGCTCTGGTTTGCGAAGAGTGAGAGCGTGACGATCAGGAAGACACATGCCACCACAAACCACCAGATCGTCTTCCAGGGGAATTTCCACTTGGGTTCGACAGCGAAGTAATTCGCCAACAGGGTGGGATCAACGTCTTGCGGTTGGGGCCACTGTTGTCCGGCGGGCGCCTGCGGTGGCTGCATGGGCGCCATGCCATAGGATTGTGTCGCCATGAGCATCCTCCAGATAGATCTCCGGCAGCCGCCACGCGCGCCATCGCGGGCGGACGCCTACTTGACCGTAGTGCGGCAGGACGTGGAGAAATCGGTTTGCCCAATCGGGCCGCGCCGCAAATACAGCGATATGACTGGCGCTCTGCGCTACGAAAGGCCCTCTCTTCCCTTCATTACTCTCAGAGCGCGCTGCCTGCTATGGCAGGAAAGGCACTCATAAAGTCGTGATACAGGCGCGGCTGAAAGCGTGCAACCAAACCGGCGTAATATGGATCAGTCGGGGTCTTGCGTGTCTCGAACGCCTGGCGATAATAGTCGCCAATCCGGTTTTGTTCTGGAACGCCGCGAAAGCCATTCGTGTAGTAGTAGTCGGATTCAATCGCATACAGCAGCGCAAACACCGTTTGGCACGGCGTCAGCATTGCGGATGACTTCAGGATGCTGCTGACCTGAAGAACCTGATCGAGGGTCGCAAACCTCGGGCGGACTCCACCCAGCGCCGCCAGCCCCAGCAGCAGCGCCGGGCCGCCATCGTAGGGTGAATTTCCTGTCGCCCACGAGAGGGCCTGATAGGCGCCCGCGAAATTGCCGACCGACAGCGCGATGATCCCTCGGTGCGTCATGTCGATGCTGGGGGCTAAGTTGAGGCCGCCACGCTCGACGTTCTGCAAGTCGATGACGACTCTGTACGGGAGTTCATCGGGCGATTCATAGGAGCAGCACGTCTTCGCATTGCTCGCCTGGTTTTGGATGCGATCAATGAATCCCAGGGTCTCCATGTGCTCTTTCGAGTGCAGTGGACCAAACGCCTTGCCGGGAACATACATCAGCATGTATTTGTTCGCGGCCAGCGCCGCATCGTATTCCATCTCAGTGACCGAGCGCCTCGCGTTTGGCGGTACCCACCCCAACCGTTCGCCGATGAGGCCCACGAAGATGTCGCACCTGTCGACCCACGCGACCGAGGTATCAGAGGGGCTGGTGTCATTGGCGCCAAAATCCGCCATCGTAACCGATTTGTGGTCGAATGTCTTATTCACCGCCTGGGCGACTTTGTCGCGGCAGGGGCCCATATCAACGGTGGTTGAGCTGATGAATACACGCCATAGCTGGTCTGCCATCTTGCCTCCACCATCCCCACGTCAGAGCCGCCCACCCGATGCGCCAGAACCAATCTCAGTAGCGGAACACCTACCGACCGCCTATCCGTCTCAGTCGTAATCGATCCAGCGCAGTCGTTGGGGGTCGCAGACCAGCCGACGCCCCAGGGCGCCAGCGCTGCTATCGACGCTGTGCGACCGCCCAGACCGCTAGGACGAATCTAGTATACGTACGCCACTCACCGCTGTCAACTTGGAATGCCACTTCTATCGCGCTGAGATGTAATCAGCCTCGCACTGCGGTGTAAGAGAGAGTATACATCGCACACGAGCGACATGAATTGATGGCAGCGACGAAGAGCTGGCGGTGGGGCAACGCGCACCCGTCCCCGTTCGGCTGCGTTGCGCTCACAGACTGGGGGCGCTATACTCGTCTCGTCGCCGTCTGATTTCTCAGGAGTCTCCGCCGCATGTATAGCGCCTACCTCGATCTGAACCCCGCGCGTGCCTTGAGCGTGCGGACACTGGGCAACGCCTCGCGGCGCATCTATTTCAGCCCGGTCGCGCCGTTGCGCGTGCGCCGCATGCCGCCGCCGCCGCTGCCCGATGGCCGCTGGGTGCGCGTGCGCAACATCGTGGCGGGCATGGCGCTGGATGAGGTGGAGCTGACGGTCGCCTCGATGTCTGCCGGGCTGGCGCCGACGGCCGCGCCGCAATCCCATCGCATCTATCTGGGGCGCGAGGTGGTGGGCGAGGTGATCGAGGTCGGGCCGGATACGCGCTTCCTGCGGGTGGGCGACCGCGTGGCGTACCAGAGCGGCCAGTGCTGCGCCACGCGCGAGATCGAGCCGCCTTGCCGCCACTGCGCGATGGGCGTCTATGCCCTCTGCGAGAATCGCTATCTGCCCGGCCCAGAGCAGATCGGCGGGGGCTGGGGCGATGAGATGGTCGTCCACGAGCGTCAGCTCTTCCTCGTGCCAGATGGCATGCAGCCGGAGCAGGCCGCGCTGCTGGAGCCGACCGCCGCCGCGCTGCACGCCGCGCTGCGCCATCAGCCGCGCGTGGATGACCAGGCGCTGGTGCTAGGCGCCGAGACGCATGGCATGCTCATCACGCAGGCGCTGCGCGTGCTGGCGCCTATGCTCAACATCACCGTCGCGCCTGAGCAGAGCTATCAGGTCGAGGTGGCGACGCGCATGGGCGCCTCGCGCATCCTCTATCCGGAAGATGGTGTGGCGGCGGTGGCGCGCATGACCGGCGCCAAGCTCTATCGCGGCCAGATCGGCGCGGAGTTGGTCGTGGGCGGGTTCGACGTGGTGTATGACACGCTCGGCACGGAGCATTCGCTGCGGCAGGCGCTCTTGTGGGCGCGCGAGGGCGGCGTGGTCGTGCTGGCTGCGCGCTCGCTGCACTGGATGCGCCTGGACCTCAGCTCCATCTGGAACCGCGAGGTCACGTTGCTGGGCGCCTACTCGCACGGCGCCGAGAACTGGCCCGGCGGCGATGAGCGCTTCTCGATTGGCGGGTCTACCGGCGGGCGCGTCTCCACCTTCTCGCTGGCCACCGAACTGCTGCGCGAGGAGCGGCTGACACCGGAGCGGCTCGTCACGCATCGCTTCCCGCTGCGCGAGGTCAAGGCCGCCATCACCACTGTGCGCGACCGCGTGGAGCATCGCGCCATCACCGTGCTGCTCGATATTGACGAGATCCCCGGCTTCTCGCAGCTCGACGAGGCCGAGGAGACGCCGCTGCTGCCAGAGCCAGAAGAAGGCGACGACTGAGCGCCGTGCCTGGGATCGCTTACAGCCCGCAGGCCGCCAGCGTGGCGCGCACGCCGCTGAGGCAGGTCGTGAGATAGTCGTCGCGCTCGGCGGCGACCAGCGTGGCCGCCTCGCCGATCAGCGCGGCGATGGCGTGGGCATCCGGCTGCGCGCCAGCATGCCGATAGCGCGTCTGGCGGGCGTAGGCCTCGCCCAGCGCATCGAGCGTGGCGCCGGTCAGCGCCACCATCGAAGGGTAGCGGCGCATGCTCTCGGCCAGCGCGTCTGGCTCATGCGCAAAGAAGCGGCCCAGCGGCTCGGCGATGCGCCGCATCAGCGCGTCGTCGGCGCAGGCAGCGGCCAGCGCGTGCGTGGCCTGGGGGTTGACGGCATAGAGTGGCCCCTCGAACGACATCTCGATCAG
>DATBTW010000430.1:0-24936 GCA_036559055.1 Ktedonobacterales bacterium | reverse complement strand
GCGACCGTGTCGCCCTCCTGCTTGCGCCAGGTGATGACCTTGCCTTCTTCCATCGTGTCGCCCATCTTGGGCATCACTACGGTATGCATCGCTTCATCCTCCTGGACTACTAGCGGGCGCCCGCGCCAACGGGCGTGATCGCCTTCACCGCCGCGATGACATCGGCGCGCGTGGGCAGCGCGGCCTGCTCCAGCGGCTTGGAGTACGGCATCGGCACGTCTTTGCCCGTCACCTGGCCAATCGGCGCGTCGAGGTAGTCGAAGGCGTGCTCGTAGATCAGCGCCGCGATGCCCTGGCCCGTGCCGTAATACTTCCAGCCCTCCTCGGCTATGACGACGCGGTTGGTCTTCTTCACCGACTCGATGATGAGGTCCATGTCAATCGGGCGGATGCTGCGCAGGTCGAGCACCTCGGCCTCGATGCCTTCTTTGGCCAGCTCATCGGCGGCTTGCAGGCTGATGTGGACCATGCGCGAGAAGGTGATGATGGTGACATCGCGGCCCTCGCGCTTGATCTCGCCGCGATTGAGCGGCAGCGTGTATTCCTCGCCCGCGTCGGGAACCTCGCCCTTGACGCTGTAGAGCAGCTCATGCTCCACAAAGACCACCGGATCATCATCGCGGATGGCCGACTTCAGCATGCCCTTGGCGTCGTAGGGGGTGGCGGGCATGACGACCTTCAGCCCGGGGATGTGGCCGTAGAGCGCCTCGAAGAACTGCGAGTGCTGCGCGCCACGCTGGGCGCCGCCGCCGCCGGGCATGCGGAAGACGACGGGGACGTGTGTCTGCCCGGCGAACATATAGTTGAACTTGGCGGCGCTGTTGATGATCTGGTCGCTGGCGAGCAGGCTGAAGTTCATCGTCATGATCTCGCAGATGGGACGCAGCCCCACCAGCGCCGACCCTATGGCCGTGCCAGCGATGACCTCTTCGGCCAGCGGCGTATCGCGCACGCGCTTCTCACCAAACTCCTCGAACAGGCCCTTGGTGACGGAGTAGGTGCCACCGTACCCGGCGATGTCTTCGCCCAGAATGTACACGCGCTCGTCGCGCGCCATCTCCTCGCGGATGGCTTCACGCAGGGCGTCGCGGTAGGTAATGACCCGCATGCTCTCTTATCTTCTTTCAGAAATCGCTGTCTGCTGATGACTCGGCTCGGCGCCCCATGCGCTCACAAGCTGGACGAATGGCGCGACGCGCCGGTCGCACGCTCGCCCGGAAGCTGGCGTGAAGCTGGCGTGAAGCTACTCGCGCGGCGTGCTGGGTTGATGGCGCCAGGCGATGGCGCCAGCGCCATCCACCTGCACATGCTCGTAGAGTTCGTCGGTGGGCGGGAAGTCGCTCTCCTCGGCGAACGTGGCGGCGTCTTCCACCGTGGCGGCGGCGCGCTCCGTGTTGGCCTTGAGGACGTCATCGGTGGCGAGGCCAGCTTCTTTCAGCTTCGCCTCGAACAACTGGATGGGATCGCGGTTGGCCTTCCACTGGGCTTCTTCTTCGCGTGTGCGATACTGCGCCGGATCAGCTATCGAGTGACCACGGAAGCGATAGCTGACGGCCTCGATCAGCGTGGGGCCATCCCCAGCGCGAGCGGTCGCCGCCGCCGTCTCCACCGCCTGGCGCACAGCCAGCATGTCCATGCCGTCCACACGCAGATAGGGCATGCCATAGGCGGCGGCGCGCGGCTCCAGCGAGGCGACCGACCAGGCCTTCTTGACATTCATACCCATCGAGTAGCCGTTGTTCTCGCAGAGGTAGACGATGGGCAGCTTCCACAGCGAGGCCAGATTCAGCGCCTCGTGGAATGCTCCCTCGTCCACCGCGCCATCGCCAAAGAGGGTCAGCGCGACGTCGCTCTGCTCCTGGTACTGGATGCCGAAGCCCACGCCAGCGGCGATGACGAGCTGCGCGCCGACGATAGCCTGGCCGCCCATCAGCCGATGCTCGGCGCTGTACATGTGCATCGAGCCGCCCTTGCCGCGACTGCAACCGGTCACTTTGCCGTACAGCTCCGCCATGACGGCGCGCGGCTCGATGCCCTTGGCGATGGCATGCCCGTGCTCGCGATAGCTGCTGAGGACGTAATCAGTCGGACGCAGCGCAGAGATGGCCCCGACGCCGGTCGCCTCCTGGCCGATGTACAGATGGAGGAAGCCGCCAATCTTGCCCAGGGTGTAGGCTTCGGCGGCCTTCTCTTCGAACTGCCGGATGAGCGACATCTCGTAGTGCAGCGCGAGCAGTTGCTCGCGGCTAAGACCTGCGAGGGTCGCCTCACGAATGGCCATGTCTCTTGACTCCTTAACCGCTGCGATGAGCGGAGGGCGTGCGCCTGTGTATGGCGCAGATGTCGCGCCAGGGCCTCTGATCGACTGCGCCCGTCGCCATCGTCGCTCCACTGGCAGCGATGGGTTGGCAGGTTGACCCTGACACTCAGGCGCCGTCTGGACGAACCAGCGAACCGACGACGCGCTTGGACGACAATTGCAATCGCACAGCCCACTCGCAGCGTTCGTCCGCTCTCCGCGCGGAGAGCGAAGCGACGCCGCATGCGCGCTGAGACGTTTTGACGAGTATGACCGCGCGGGACTATGATGGCTGAGGCCAGCGCAGCGCCCGCGCAAGCCGCACTGGAGATGAGCAAGCTATATCGAGGACAGCGCCCCCATGACCTACGTCATCTGTCAGCCTTGTATCGGCGTCAAAGACGCCTCGTGTGTGGATGTCTGCCCGGTGGACTGCATCCACGCGCAGGAAGAAGACGAGCAATATTACATCGACCCAGAGACCTGCATCGACTGCGGCGCATGTGAGCCTGCCTGCCCCGTCGATGCGATCTTCGAGGAGGCGACCGTTCCCGCCGAGTGGCGCGAGTATACCCAGATCAACGCGCGCTACTTCCAGCGCTGACACCGTGCGCTTCCAGCGATATCATCGTCGCCGCTGCTCGCTCCCGTTCTCTCTTGTCGTCGCACGCACACAAAAAGCCCGACCTCTCGGAGAAGTCGGGCTTCATCGCTCGGCTCAGGGGATGGCTTCGGCCACAGGGAACGCCCCGAGAGCTTGCGGCCTCGTCGCCGCAATGGGGCGCCGACGCATCACATGCTCAGGCGAGTGGCGACCTAACCCATCGCGCGCCTGGCGAGCGCAGTGCTGTGCGTTTCAGTTGTTCAATGTGCCTGCGCCGCTGAACGGCGCCTGTGTATTTCGATTGCGCGGCAGCCCTCAGGAGCCAGCCGGAATCGACGCGACGAAGAGCGAGAGCGCGCCGAAGATCACCGCCAGCGCGATGGTCGTGCGGAAGAGCAGTTTGTCGATGCCGCGCCGGGTCTTGAAGACCGTGCCGGTGCCGCCGAAGACACTCCCCAGGCCCGCGCCGCGCACCTGTAGCAGAATGGCGACGGTGAGCGCGACTGCGATGATGATCTGCACCACCTGGAAGTAGATGCGGTACGGCGCCAGGATGCTCACAGGGTCAACCTCGATTCCTGCGGACCGCCACGTCTGGCCCGCTCTCGCTTGGCTCGCATGGATGCCGCCACTGCATTGGGACGCGCCAGCAGGGCGCAACGTTTCAGTGACGCACTTCTTTGCCATCATACCATCGCCCAGCAGAAGCCGCAACTGGCTATAGTATTGGGGTTCTATGCTTTGGGCGCCGTGCTCTCGGCCTTGAAAGGCCGGAGCACGCGATGGCGGCTTGAAAGCAGCAGAGATACGCGCCTGCCTGCGGCGGCGAGCGGGGCATGTATGCCCTCGTCGCGTGCGCCTGCCTTTCAAGGCCGCGACCCAGGCGCTCGCCCCGCGCCCGCCTGATTGGCCGATGTGATACGCTACGCGACGGTGGGTGCGTTCTGCTGCTGATTGCTCTCCCACCGGCTCAACGACGACATCAGGAGGCGTATTGTGGCCACAACCGTTGGCGATGCGACCATCATCGAAGATATCTACGCGCGCGAAGTACTCGACTCGCGCGGGAATCCGACCGTTGAGGCGACGGTGACGCTGCTGGGCGGCGCGCGTGGCGTGGCCATCGTGCCATCGGGCGCCTCCACAGGCGCGCACGAGGCGGTCGAGCTACGCGACGGCGACCCCAAACGCTACGGCGGCAAAGGCGTGCTGACGGCGGTGGGCAATGTCAATGAGGCGCTGCAAGACGCGCTGACTGGCCTCGACGCGCTCGATCAGGTTGGCATCGACGAGCAGATGATCGCGCTGGATGGCACGGACAACAAGGGCCGCCTGGGCGCCAACGCCATCCTGGGCGTCTCGCTGGCCATTGCCCGCGCCGCCGCCGACGCTGTGGATGTGCCGCTCTATCGCTATATGGGCGGTGTCTCGGCGCGCACACTGCCCGTGCCGATGATGAACGTGCTGAACGGTGGCAAGCACGCCGAAAACTCCACCGACCTGCAAGAATTCATGATTCTGCCGGTGGGCGCGCCGACCTTCGCTGAGGCGGTGCGCTGGTGCGCCGAGGTCTATCACGCGCTGAAAACGGTGCTGCACGACAAAGGGCTGAACACCAACGTCGGCGACGAGGGCGGCTTCGCGCCATCGCTCGGCTCGAACCGCGAGGCGCTCGACCTGCTGGTGGCGGGCATCGAGAAGGCGGGCTACAAGCCCGGCGAGCAGATCTGCCTGGGGATGGACCCGGCCGCCTCGGAGTTCTACAAAGATGGCGCGTACGTGCTGGAGCGCGAGGGGCGCACGCTGACCGCCAGCGAGATGGTCGCGCTCTACGAGCAGTGGCTCGACGCCTACCCCATCATCAGCATCGAGGACGGCCTGGCGGAGGATGACTGGCAGGGCTGGGCTGAGCTGACCAAGCGGCTGGGCGGGCGCGTGCAGCTCGTCGGCGACGACATCT
This sequence comes from Ktedonobacterales bacterium, assembly GCA_036559055.1. Taxonomy (GTDB): domain Bacteria; phylum Chloroflexota; class Ktedonobacteria; order Ktedonobacterales; family JADMIN01; genus JAKAIY01. Next base: position 20,073 of record DATBTW010000430.1, on the reverse strand, counting down.
TCGTGACGAATACGCGACGCCTGGCGCGCGGCATCCATGAGGGAGTCGCCAACTCGATTCTGGTCAAGCTAAACCAGATCGGCACACTCACCGAGACGCTGGCCTCGGTGGAGATGGCGAAGCGGGCGGGCTACACCGCCGTCATCTCGCATCGCTCTGGCGAGACGGAAGACACGACCATCGCCGATGTGGTCGTCGCCACCAACGCCGGGCAGATCAAGACCGGCGCTCCGGCGCGCTCTGAGCGGGTGGCGAAGTATAATCGACTCATGGAGATCGAAGAAGAGCTAGGCGAGTCGGCGCGCTACGCGGGCTTTGGCGCGTTCTACAACGTGCCGTCGCTGGCCAACCGCGCGAAATAGACCTCACATTCTCACTTCCCTCGCCCTCTGGGAGAGGGGTTGGGGGTGATGGTTTGCGTTGAGAGGAAGATAGCCCCACCATGAGTGAACCGAGCGATACCAGCGAATCCAGCGCCATCGATCAGCCGCAGACGCCGCCGCCTGCGCAACCTGCTGCCCAACTGGCGCCAGCGGCTCCCATGCAATCAGCTCTCGCGCAGCCCGCGAGCCAGCCCGCGACGAGCCAGCCCAGCGGCGGCGCGCCAGCCACGAGCCGGGCGCCACAGCGCGACATCGTGCGCAGCATCCACTACACCCTCAGCTACATCGCGCAGAATCCGGAGCGTGGCCCGCGTGGCGCCATCGTGCTGCTGCACGACCTGCCCGGCGGCGCATTCGTCTGGGAGCGTGTATTGCCTGCGCTGGCGGCGACTGGCCACGCGGTCTACGCCTTCGATCTGCTCGGCTTCGGTCAGTCGGACAAGCCCTGGCCCGCCGATACGAGCATCTGGGGCCATGCTGACTGCCTCTCATATGCCTTCCGCACGCTGGGGCTGACGGAGATCACGCTGGTGGGCTTCGGGCTGGGCGGTGGCGTGGCGCAGACGCTCGCCACGCGGCTCTATCGCGACGACGTGGCGCGGCTGGCGCTCATCAATAGCTACGCCTATGAGTACGCCTACGCGCCCAACTGGCCCTTCCCGGAGATGGAGAAGCACCATGATCCGGAGCTGGCGCACAGCATGAACGTGGAGCAGGAGCAGGCGGAGTTGCGCCAGACGCTGCCCAATGGGGCCGTGAGCGCGCTAAGCGCCGACCGGCTCAATACGTACCTGAGTGAGTGGAATAATGACGTGGGCAAGAACGTCATCATGCAGCAGGTACGCAACATGCTGCCACTCTACATGAACTCCGTGGCGTCGGATGTGACATCGCTCGATCTGCCGGTGCAGCTGATCTGGGGCGAGCGCGATGTGGTGACGCCGCCCTCGCTCGGCCAGCGCATCGCCGAGGAGGCCCACAAGGCCAGGCTGGAAATCGTGCCAGGCGTCGGGCATCTGATCCTCGACGAAGCGCCCGACCGCGTGGCCGCGCTGCTGGCGTCCTTCGCCTCATAGGGGCCGCGGCCCTCACCCCCTGACCCCCTCTCCCTGCGGGGCGAGGGGGAACCATCGGCCAGACGTAGCGCGCGTGGCGCGAACCTCACCCTCTGTCTCCCCCTCCCACAGGGAGAGGGAGAACCTGGCAGCAAGTGATCGCGCGTAGCAAGACGCATGGTTGATGAAGCGCCTGGTTGGTGAGGCGACTGGAAGCGCAGAAATTGCCTGGCCTGGGTTCCCCCTCCCCTTGCGAAGAGAGGGGGAAAGGGGGTGAGGCCTCCTACGACGCGCGGCGCTGCGTCTCGGCTGTGGCGTCGGCGCGGCGCGCCAACGCACGCTGGCGGGCCACATAGGCGTCCACCGCGCGCATGTAGGCGTCGTAGAGGCGGTCGAGCCGCGCGCTGAGGCTGGCAGGGCTGGCAGGATTGACGCGCTCGGCGGCCAGCGCCAGCGCGCGCCAGCGCTCATCCACCTGGCGGCGCAGACGCGCCAGTTGCGCTTGCTCTGCGGCCAGCGGCAGGCGCTCGCCCCGCTTGGACGCTGGCTCCCACATCGTCGCTTGCCACATGCGCATCACTCCCTCTCAACTGGCCGGCGTCGCTCGGTCTCATCCCCTCATTCCGCGAGCGGGCGTCGTGATCGGAAGTGGAGCGCAGCGGAGCAGCGCTGCGCGCCATCGCTAGCCGCTGGCGCTGGCAGCAGGCGCCAGGGGTAGCGTGAACCAGAAGGTCGAGCCAGCGCCCGGCGCGCTCTCCACTCCGACCTCGCCACTGTGCAGCGCGATGATCGTCTTGCAGATATGCAGACCCAGCCCCAGGTTGACGGCATGCGCCGACTGCGCCGACTGAGAATCGAGGCGCTCGAAGACGTTCCAGATGCGCGCCTGCGCCTCTGGCGAGATGCCCCGGCCCTCGTCGCGCACGCTGAGCCGCGCCACGCCAGCCTCATCATCAGCCTCTGTGATGGTCAGCGTGACGGTGACGGGTGTGTCGGCGGGCGAGTATTTGGTGGCGTTCGAGAGGTAGTTGTCGATCACTTCGCTGATGCGGTCAGGGTCGGCGACGACGGGCGCCTGCTCGCTGCCCGTCGCCAGCGTGATGACGCGCCCGGGCTGGGCGTGCCGCTGCTCGGCGATCACGGCGCGGGTCAGCGCCAGCAGATCGCACGGCTCTGCGTGCGCCACCAGTTTGCCAGCCTGAATGCGCGAGACATCCAGCAGCTCATTGACGAGCCGGGTCATGCGGCGGGTGGCGCTCTGGGCGCGCGTCAGCATCTCCAGCACGGCCTCGGTCTCGTGCGTCAGCCGCGCGCTGTCGATCTGCGCCTCCGCCTCGTGGCCGCTCATGTGCATCATGCGCCGCAGCCGCCGTGCGGCGAGCTGCAGATTGGCGCTGAGCGACGTTAGCGGCGACTTCAGCTCATGGTTGGCCATGCCCAGAAACTGATCCATGCGTTGGTTCGACCGCTCCAGCGTGTTCGCCTGCTGCGCCAGCGCCCCCGATGTGGCGGTCAGCTGCAGGTTCGTGCGGCGCATCTCGTCCTCGCTCAGGCGTCGCTCAGTTACATCGCGCCCGACCGAGACCGCGCCGATGATGGCGCCGCTATCATCGCGCAGTGGCGCGCCTGTGAAGGAGATCAGCGCGATGGAGCCGTTCGCGCGCGTCACCTGCACGTCCACGGTTTGCTGCGGGGTGATGATCTCGCCATTGAGCAGGCGGGTGATGAGCCACTCTGGCTCAGCCATCGGAGTACCGTCGAGATGGCGCATGTTCGAGTAGGCGATGCGCTCGCCTGGAGATAATGTCAGGTAGTCGCGGTCGTCGGGCGCCAGACGCAACAGTTGGCGCGCGGCGTCGTTCATGCGGATGATGCGCCCGGCGCCATCATAGATGAACACGCCATCGGTGATGGAGCTGTAGACGATTTCCAGTTCGTGCGTGCGGTTCTGGGGCGGCGCATTCGTCTTTGTCCCGGTCTTGGCGCGCGTCTTCACCGTGGTGGCGCGCAGGTCTGGCGCATCGAATGATGGCAGGTCGTCTCGCGTCATGGGGCTGCTCCACTCGGCGCCCGGGCGCCTTGTCGTGAGGAGTTGTCGTCGGGTAGGCGCGCGGTCAGCGCAAGCGATCAGCCGAGGCCGCGACCAGCGCGAACAACCGGTGATCCTCGAATGGCTTGGAGAGGACAGGGATCTTCAGGCTCGTCAATTTTTGAACGAACGAGAGAGGCAACGTGCGATTGTCTGCGGTGACGAGGATGTAGGCGTGACGCTGCCGTAGCGCCTTCTCTCTCTCGATCATATTGACCACCGCGACGCCGTCAAGGACGGGCATGCGGAGATCGAGGAGCACGACGAAGCGGTGCGGCGTGGCGCGCAGGATGCGCAGCGCCTCCTCGCCGTGGCGCGCTTCCTCGATATGATAGCCCTCATCTTCCAGCAGCGCGTGCAGCACATCGCGAATCTCAGCATCGTCATCGACAATCAGCACAGCGGCAGGCATGAATAATTTCTCCACCGATTCTGACGGCGCTCCACACACAGCCCGCGCTGGCGAGAAGTCAGGCGAGAGGCCAGGCGAGAGGCCAGGCGGGCGACTTCTCAGGCGCGCAAGAACGGCATGCGGATGATGCGCTACTGCGGTGAGAGGAGTTCCGTCGTATGATAGAGTTGTGTCGCGGTACAGGATACCATACTGTCGTCGTCCCGCTGCGGTGGTGGACGATCTGGATGTGACTCCCCTGTCGCCACGACAGACTTGCATCAACCCGCTGCGTCGCGTCCACGATGGCTCAGGATGACGCCGGACGTTTGTCCCCGTCCGGTGGGTGGCCATCCATGGCGCCCTCGGCTGCGTCGAGCGCAAGAGCATTGGCCCATTTCTCCCAATTTTGGCGGAGCCTCCGCCTCGGGCGTCAGTGTGTCAACCCTTCGGTGTAGTTCTTGCGGTGAATGCAGCGGTGATTTGCATCTCGTGAGCAAGCGAGCATACCAGGCATGCGATGTCCCTAGCAGACGATGAACCGCAGCCTACCTGGCGTCGGCGGCGCAGAGCCGTCCCCGCGCGTCGTCAGCGACCAGCCAGCAATACGTCAATCCATCAATCCAGGAAGAGCAGCATGAAATCTGAGTCGCGATCCGCCCCGCCTGCGCAGGCCGCCTCGATCGCCCCCACGAGCCGAGACGACCAGAAGACGCCCGTGAAGCTGAAGCCAGAGGATGCGGCGCCTGCTGCGCCTGCTGCGCCTGCCGCGCTGGACGCGAAGGCGTTGCTGCGCGCGCTCCAGGCCATGCGCGATGGCGATTTCACTGTGCGCCTTCCCGGCGACTGGACCGGCCTCGATGGCAAGGTTGCCGACACCTTCAATGAGATCGTCGCCGCCAACCAGCGCATGGCTGGCGAACTGGAGCGTGTGGGGCAGGTGGTGGGCAAGCAGGGCCGCACCCGCGAGCGCGCGCGCTTCGACCGCTCCGAGGGCGCGTGGGGCGCTATGGAGGTCTCCATCAATACGCTGGTGGACGATCTGCTGCGCCCCACCAGCGTGCTGACCGAGGCCATCGAGGCGGTGGCGCAGGGTGACCTGCGGCAGACCGTGCGGCTGGATGTGGATGGTCGCCCGCTGGAGGGCGAATTCCTGCGCGCGGCCACCATCGTCAATACGATGATCCGGCAGCTCGGCTTCTTCGCCGCGGAGGTGACGCGCGTGGCGCGCGAGGTGGGCACGGAGGGCAAGTTGGGTGGCCAGGCGCAGGCGCTGGAGGTCAGCGGCGTCTGGAAAGACCTGACCGATAGCGTCAACGCCATGGCCAGCAACCTGACCACCCAGGTGCGCAACATCGCCGATGTCACCATCGCCGTCGCCAGCGGTGACCTCTCGCGCAAGATCACGGTGGATGTACGCGGCGAGATTCTGCAACTGAAGGAAGCCATCAACACGATGGTCGATCAACTGCGCTCCTTTGCCTCGGAGGTGACGCGCGTGGCGCGTGAGGTCGGCACGGAGGGCAAGCTAGGCGGCCAGGCGGTCGTCCCCGGCGTCGCAGGCGTCTGGAAAGACCTCACCGATAACGTCAACGCCATGGCCAGCAACCTGACCACCCAGGTGCGCAACATCGCTGAAGTGACGACCGCCGTGGCGCGCGGCGACCTCTCGCGCAAGATCACGGTGGATGTCAGCGGCGAGATCCTCGAACTGAAGGAAACCATCAACACGATGGTGGACCAGCTCAACGCCTTCGCAGGCGAAGTGACCCGTATCGCCCGCGAGGTCGGCACGGAGGGCAAGTTGGGTGGCCAGGCGCAGGCGCCCGGCGTGGCGGGCACGTGGAAGGATCTCACCGACAACGTCAACGCCATGGCCAACAACCTCACCAACCAGGTGCGCAATATCGCCGCCGTCGCCACGGCGGTGGCGCGCGGCGACCTCTCCAAGAAGATCACGGTAGATGTCAGCGGCGAAATCCTGGAGCTGAAGGAGACGCTGAACACAATGGTGGATCAGCTCAACGCCTTCGCGGGCGAGGTGACGCGCGTGGCGCGCGAGGTGGGCACGGAGGGCCGGCTGGGCGGCCAGGCGGTCGTCCCCGGCGTCGCAGGCACGTGGAAAGACCTCACCGATAACGTCAACTCGATGGCCAATAACTTGACCAATCAGGTGCGCAACATCGCGGGTGTGACGACGGCGGTGGCGCGTGGCGACCTCTCGCGCAAGATCACCGTCGATGTCAGCGGCGAGCTGCTCGAACTGAAGGAGACCATCAATACGATGGTCGATCAGCTCAACGCCTTCGCAGGTGAGGTGACCCGTATCGCGCGCGAGGTCGGCACCGAGGGCAGGCTGGGCGGCCAGGCGCAGGTGCCCGGCGTCGGTGGGGCGTGGAAGGACCTGACCGACAATGTCAACGTGATGGCCGACAATCTGACCGAGCAGGTGCGCGGCATTGCCAAGGTGGTGACATCGGTGGCCAACGGCGACCTGAAGCGCAAGCTGACCGTGAACGCCAAGGGCGAGGTGGCGGCGCTAGCCGAGACGATCAATAGCATGACCGATACGCTGGCTATCTTCGCCGATCAGGTGACGACGGTGGCGCGCGAAGTCGGCGTGGAGGGCCGACTGGGCGGCCAGGCCCATGTGCCAGGCGCGGCGGGTACCTGGAAGGACCTCACTGGCAACGTCAATCTGCTGGCGGCCAACCTGACCAATCAGGTGCGCGCCATCGCCGAGGTGGCCACGGCTGTGACGCAGGGCGACCTGACGCGCTCCATTCAGGTGGAGGCGAGCGGCGAGGTCGCGGAACTGCGCGACAACATCAACACCATGGTTGACAATCTGCGCCTGACCACCGATGGCGCCAACGAGCAGGACTGGCTCAAGACCAATCTGGCGCGCTTCACCGGCATGGTGCAGGGCCAGCGCGACCTGGCGACCGTCGGCCAACTGCTGCTCTCGGAGCTGACGCCGCTGGTGAACGCGCATCGCAGCGTCATCTATCAGATGGAGGCGGAGAAGAGCGATCTCTCGCTGCTGGCCAGCTTCGCCGACGATGGCGGATACGCGCCACGGCTGGAGGTTGGCTCAGGCGTGCTGGGGCAGGCCGCTGTGGAAAAACGCAGCATGCTCATCAGCGATGTGCCAGCGGATGTCGCGCCGATTCAGACGGGTATGTTCCAGGCGACGCCGCGCAACATCGTCGTGCTGCCGATCCTCTTCGAAGATCAGGTTAAGGCGGTTATCGAGCTGGCCAGCCTGACACGCTTCACACCGACCCATCTGGCCTTCCTCGAACAGCTCACTGCCAGCATTGGCATCGTGCTGAACAGCATCGAGGCGATGATGCAGACGGAGGCGCTGCTCAGCCAGTCGCAGCAACTGGCGACCGAGCTGCAAACCCAGCAGCGCGAGCTGCAGCAGACCAACGAGCAGCTCGCCCAGAAGGCCCAGCAACTCGCCGAGCGCAATGTGGAGGTGGAGCGCAAGAATCAGGAGATCGAGCACGCGCGGCACGCGCTGGAGGAGAAGGCCGCCGAGCTGGCGCTGACCTCCAAGTACAAGTCTGAGTTCCTGGCGAATATGTCGCACGAGCTGCGCACCCCGCTCAATAGCATCCTCATTCTGGGGCAGCAGCTGAGCGACAACCCCAACAACAATCTGACCCCCAAGCAGGTCGAGTTCGCGCGCACCATTCACGCCGCCGGCAGCGACCTGCTCAACCTGATCAGCGACATTCTGGATCTGTCGAAGATTGAGTCGGGGACAGTGTCGGTGGAGGCCGAGAGTGTCGTGGTGAGCAAGCTGGTTGACATGGTGGCGCGCCCCTTCCGCCACGAGGCCGAGACACGGCGGCTGACCTTCGAGACGCAGCTCGATCCATATGTCAGCCGCGCCATGGTGACCGACACCAAGCGTGTGCAGCAGATCCTCAAGAATCTGCTCTCCAACGCCTTCAAATTCACCGAGCAAGGCGGCGTCCGGCTCTCCATCGCGACCGCCAGCACGGGCTGGAGCGCCGACCACCCCATTCTGAAGGGCGCGGCCAGTGTCATCGCCTTCGAGGTGTCGGATACGGGTATCGGCATCCCAATGGACAAGCAGCGGCTCATCTTCGAGGCGTTCCAGCAGGCCGACGCCAGCACCAGCCGTCGCTTTGGCGGCACCGGGCTGGGGCTGGCGATCAGCCGCGAGCTGGCCAATCTGCTCGGCGGCGAGATTCAGTTGCGCAGCGCGCCCAGCAAGGGCAGTTCTTTCATACTCTACCTGCCGCAGACCTACATCGGGCCAGCCGTGGCCGTCAGCGCGCCCACGCCAGCCCAGCGCGTCGTCCAGAGCGCCACGCAGCAGGAGGCGCCAGAGAATGTAGCCACGCTGCTGGATTCTCCCGTCGCGATGAGCGCCGATCACCCCATCGAGGTTTCGCTGGATGACAGCGAGATTCTGACCAGTGGTGACGCCGTGTTGCTGGTGGTCGAGGATGATCCCTATTATCGCCAGGTGATGATGGATCTGGCGCGCGACCGTGGCTTCAAGGTCATCGTCGCCACCACCGGCCACGATGCGCTGGAGCAGGCGCGCCGCTACCATCCCTCGGCCATCTCGCTGGACGTTTTCCTGCCCGATATGCTCGGATGGACGGTGCTCAGCCAGCTCAAGCAGGATTCCGCCACACGTCACATCCCAGTGCAGATCGTGACGATGGATGAGAACCGCCAGCATGGGCTGTCGCGTGGCGCCTTTGCCTTCATGACCAAGCCAGTTTCCAGCGATCAACTCGAATCGGCGCTGACGCGCATCAAAGACTTCGCGGCGAAAACCCATCGACGCCTGCTGGTGGTGGAAGACAACCCTGCCGAGCAATTGAGTGTCTCGGCGCTGCTGGGCCACGATGATATAGAGATCGACACGGCCAGCCGCGGCGATGAGGCGCTGGCAGCGCTGGCGGCGCGACCATATGATTGCGTGGTGTTGGACCTCAGCCTGCCCGACATGACCGGATTCGAGGTACTGGAGCGCATCCGCGACGACGACTCGCTGCATAACCTGCCTGTGGTGGTCTTCACGGGCAAAGCGCTTACGCTGGAGGAGGATCAGCGGCTCCAGATTCTGGCGCGCAGTGTCGTGGTGAAGGGCGTCGAATCGCCAGAGCGGCTGCTGGATGAGACAGCGCTCTTCCTGCATCGCGTGGTCGCCTCGCTGCCGCCAGAGAAGCAGCGCCTGCTGGAGCGCCTGCATCGCTCGGATGACGATCTGATCGGCAGACAGGCGCTGGTGGTGGATGATGATGTGCGCAACATCTTCGCGCTGAGCAGCGTGCTGGAGCGCCGTGGCATGCGCGTGTTGACGGCGGGCACGGGGCGCGAGGCCATTGACGAACTGGAGCGCACGCCCGACATCGCCATCGTGCTGATGGACATCATGATGCCAGAGATGGATGGCTACGAGACGATGCAGGCGATCCGCCAGAAGCCCAACTTCCAGCGACTGCCGATCATCGCGCTGACCGCTAAGGCGATGAAGGGCGACCGCGAGAAATGCCTGGAGGCGGGCGCATCTGACTATCTGGCCAAGCCAGTCAACACCGAGCAACTACTATCTGCGTTGCGCATGTGGCTGCATCGCTAATACCGAAGGTACGGATCATGCGCCAGATTCTCGAGCCGATCAACCGGAGAAACGACATGACGACAACCGACCCGGTCAACATCTTGATGGTGGATGACCAGCCGGCCAAGTTGCTCAGCTATGAAGTGATCCTGGGCGATCTGGGCGAACGTCTGATGAAGGCGACGTCCGGGCGCGAGGCGCTCGATGCGCTGCTGAAGCACGACATCGCCATCGTGCTGATGGACGTGAATATGCCAGAGATGGATGGCTTCGAGCTGGCCGAGATGATTCGACAGCATCCGCGCTACCAGAAGACCGCCATCATCTTCATCTCCGCTGTGCGGCTCACCGAGCTTGACCGCCTCAAGGGCTACAAGAGTGGCGCGGTGGACTACATCCCTGTGCCGGTCATTCCGCAGATATTGCGGGCCAAGGTCAGCGTCTTCGCCGACCTTTATCGCAAGACTCGCCAGCTCGAGACGCTGAACCGCGAGCTGGAGCAGCGCGTGGAGGAGCGCACGGCGGCGGCGCAGGCCAGCGCCGCAGGTCTGCGCGAGAGCGAGGAGCGCTTCCAGGTCATCATGCGGAATACCAGCGCCGTGATCTACCTGATCGACGCCGCCGGGCGCTGCCAGCAGGTCAATCGTGGCTTCGAGAGTGTCTTTGGCATCACTAACGAAGAGGCGCGCGGCCACAGCATCTATGAGTTGCTGTCGGCAGAGACGAGCGCCGTCTTGCAGGCGAACCATCATCGCGTGCTGGCGGAGGGCGTCGCGCTGGAGTTCGATGAGGAGATCGTCGGCGCGAATGGCCTGCGCGCCTATACCTCGATCAAGACGCCGCTCTTCGATGCGCAGGGCGCGCCGAGCGGCATCGTCAGCGTCTCCACCGACATCACCGAGCGCAAGCAGGCGGAGAATGAACGTGTCGAGTTGTTGCGCCGCGAGCATAGCGCCCGCCTGGACGCCGAAGCGGCCATCCAGATTCGCGACGACTTCCTCTCGGTGGCGGCGCACGAACTCAAGACGCCCGTGACGAGCGTGCGTGCCTCGGCGCAGATCATGATGCGCAAGTTGCTCAAGGGCGCGCAGCCAGCCCCGCAGTGGCTGCAGGACGGCTTGCGCGTGATCGATCAGCAGTCGGAGCGCCTGACGCGGCTGATCGGCCAACTGCTGGATATTTCGCGTCTTGACCACGAGAAGAGCCTAGGAGAGCAGGCGCCGATCGATCTGACCGCACTGGCCGAGCGGCTGGTGGCCGCCTTTGGCGCCCGCAGCAAGCGCCACACCTTCGCGCTCACTGGTGATGACAGCGTGATCGCTGAGGTCGATCTGGTGGGCATCGAGCAGGTCATCAGCAATCTGCTCGACAACGCGGTCAAATACAGCCCGGAAGGCGGCGCCATCGACATCCGGGTGACTGCGAAAGATCGCGAGCAGGCGCGCATCGCGGTGCGCGACCACGGCATTGGCATCCCGACGGAGAAGCGTGGCGAGATCTTCCACCGCTTCTATCAGGCGCACGCTGACGACCACCGCTCCGGGCTGGGGCTTGGACTCTTCATCTGTCGGCAAATAGTCGAGTTGCATGGCGGTGGCATCGAGGCTGAGTTCCCTGCGGATGGCGGCGTGCGCTTCGTCGTGACACTGCCTGTCCACGCAGCCAAGCTGGCTCCCATGGCCAGGGGGTAGCCGCCAGAGAGGCTGGCGTCGTAGAGTGAGAGTTGAGCCAGCGCGGTGACCATGTGAGAGCCGACAACGTGACGAAGAGCGACGAGGCGAGGACGACACGAGGACGACACGAGGGGGAACGCGTGACGACTGGGCGCCGATTACCAATCTTGCTGGTGGATGACGACGAGAGCATTCTGAGTACGGTGGAGCTGCTGCTGACCGAGGAAGGGTATCCCGTTGTCGTTGCAGCCAACGGTAAGGAAGCGTTGCAGCATGTAGCGGCGCAGAGGCCCTGCCTGATTCTGCTCGATATGAAGATGCCCGTCATGGATGGCTGGGCCTTCGCGATGGCGTATCGCGATCTGCCAGGCCCACATGCGCCCATCGTCGTGATGACCGCCGCGCACGATGCGCGCCAGCGCGCCGCCGAGATCGCCGCCGACGATGTCATCTCCAAGCCGTTCGACGTCAACCGCCTGCTCGATGTCGTGCGCAAATACGCCGCGTGGTAGACCTCTCCCCCTGTCCCCCTCGCCTTGCGGAGCAAGCGAGGACCACAGGCCAGGGGATGCGCGCGTGGCTATACGTATCGACTGCGAGACCTGTGCCAGCGCTGGACGCGCTTGCCGTAGCTCCCCCTCTTCTCGCGGGAGAGGGGGCTGGGGGGTGAGGTTCCCCGCTTGTCACCCGCCCGCGAACTCGCGGTGGCGGACGATCTGGCGCAGGCGTTCGGCGCGCACGGCGGCGTCATTGATCGCCAGGGTAGGCGCTGAGGCGCCCGACGCCAGATTGGGGTTGAAGTAGGGGTCGCCGCGCTCCACCAGCGCGATCATGCGCTCGAAGCCGCGCTGGATATCGCCCAACGGGATGTTCGGGCCGCGGCTGGCGCTCTCGTGGTGCTTCAGGCTGGCGAAGGGCGTGTAGACCGTCTTGAAGCCCTCATCCCGCGCCCGCAGGCAATACTCTACGTCGCTGAAGGCGAGCTGATAGCCCGCGTCGAAGCCGCCGACGCGCTCGAAGACCGCGCGCCGCGTCATCAGGCAGGCGCCCGTGACGGCCAGATAGTCGCGATACCAGTCCGGCGAGCCAAAGATGGTCGGGGTGTGCGCCTCCAGCCCGGAGAAGACGTGGCCCGCGTGGCCGCCTATGCCCATCACCACGCCCGCATGCTGAATCTGCCCGCCGGGGAAGAAGAGCTGCGTCCCCACCACGCCGACCTCTGGCCGCACCGCCCAGCGCGCCAGCTCCTCCAGCCAGTCGGGCGTGGTGATCTCGGTATCGTTGTTGAGGAAGAGCAGCAGGCTCCCGCTGGCCGCCGCCGCGCCCAGATTGTTCGCCCGCGAGTAGTTGAACGGGCCGCTGTCATCCACGAACGTCAGGCGACCGTGCAGCTTCCGGAGTCGCTTGAGTGCATCGTAATACGCCAGCGTCTCCGGCTCGACGCTGCCCGTATCCACCAGGATGATCTCGTAATCGTCGTAGTGGGTCAGCGTCACCAACGACGCCAGGCATTGCTCCAGCAGGGCGCGCTTGTCTTTGGTCGGGATGATGATCGAGACGCGCTCATGCGTCACGGGCCACGTCACGCGCAGCCGCCCGCCCTCCGTGAAATCCACCTGTGCGCCCGCCACACCGCTGCGCTCCAGATGCTTGGCGACGGCCTGACGCTGCCGCTCGAAGACGTAGGGCTTGGCGGCCACGTCGCCAGCGGCGGAGGCGGGCGCCTTGCGCCAGTGGTAGAGTGGCCGCGCGATGTGGTGGATGCGCTGGCTGCGCTCAGTCGCCTTGAGCAGCAGATCCCAGTCCTGCGTGCCATCGAACTGCGGGTCACACCCGCCGACCTCCTGATAGAGCGAGCGGCGCAGCGCGCAGTGGGTCAGATAGTTGACGCTCAGCAGCAGCTCCGGCGACCAGTCGGGCTTGAAGAACGGCTCCTCGCGCCGCGCGCCATCGGCGGCCAGTTTGTCCTCATCGAAATAGAGGATGTCGAGCGTCGGATCGGCTTGCAGCGCCTGAGCTACCGCGAAGAGCGTATCCGGCTCGATGGTGTCATCGTGGTCGAAGAGCAGCACGAACTCGCCCGTCGCCAGCTCCGCCGCCGCATTCGTGTTGCCCGCGATGCCCTGGTTGCGCTCCAGCCGCCGCGTGCGGATGCGCGGGTCGCGCCGCGCGTATTCCGCGATCAACTCGGCGACGGCGGGCTGCGAGCCACCATCCGCCAAGCACAGCTCCCAGTGCGGATACGTCTGCGCGCTGACCGATTCGATGGCGTCGCGCAGCGCATGGATCGGCGGATCATAGACCGGCGTGATCAGGCTGATGGTCGGGTGAGAGGTCCAGCGCGTCATCTCCTGCTTGCCCAGCGCCAGCTCGGCGCGCGAGGGCGTGGTAGCGCGCGCCCACTCGTCGTATGGCATGCTGTCGCGCGTGGCGGCTCGGGCGGCCACCACCGCCAGCGGCAGCGCTTCATCGTCAACAGGCGCTGAGGCGGGCGCCGTGACTGGCTGCCCACGGATGGCGCGCGACGCCCGACGATAGAGGCCGCCGCGACGGCTGCCCTCCGGCAGCAGCAGATCGGCGGATTTGACGGCGCCGTGGGTGAGCCTGTAGCTCAGCCGCGCCTCCTGGAGGCGCTGGGCGTCGAGCAACGCGCTCAGTTGGGTCGAGACGCGCGCCAACTCGCGGCGCAGGCTGCTATTTTCGGCGGCCAGGGCGATCAGTTCGTGGCGCTGCGCCTGCCCCTGCGCGCTGGCGTTGGCGGTGTCGAGCGCTTCTTGCAGCAGCGACCAGAGCGGCCCCTGCTCTGCGCTGGCCGCCTCTGGCGCGGCAGCGGCCGGCGGCTCCGGCGCGCTGGCGCCTTCGCGCTCGCCGTTGGCCAGCGCCCGCAGCGCAGTGTTTTCGCGGCGCAGACGCCACAGCGCGCGCTCCAGTGGGATGATGGCGCGTGGCGCAGGATCGTCGCTCTGGCGGAAGCGCATGGCCCACGGCGTCAGGAACGCGGCGTCGAACTCCACGTCGTGCCAGAAGCCCTGCGCGGCGAAGCGGCTGGCCCACATTTCCGGCGGCTGCACGCTGAAATGCGTCGTTTCGCTGTAGTCGTCGGGCGTGGAGGAGAAGAGGATGTCATCGGCGGCGGCGCATAGATTGCGCAACGCGCCGGGAAGCTGCTCGGCGCGCAGGTGCTCCAGCGTCTCGATGCTGATGACCAGATCGTAGCGGCGAGGAAGCGGTTCGGCGGCCAGATCACCCACCCAGCAATAGGGCTTGATCTCCTCGGCGACCTGCGCGATGGCGTATTCCGAGATGTCCATGCCATAGGCTTGCACGCCGCGCTGGCGCAGCGCCTCGACCAGGAAGCCCATCGCGCAGCCGGCGTCCAGTACGGAGGAGGGGTTGATCTCGCGCACGATGGCGTCTGCTATGCGGGCGAAGAATGTCAGCCAGTGCTGGTTGCGCTCGTAGGGGACGCCGCAGCCGACCCGATAATATGTCTCGCCGTAGGGATTGGCGCGCTGCTCGATACTCATCGGGTTCCCCTCCTTCTGGCCGCTCTCCTTCGCCCATCCCTGGCGTCGTGTAGCGCTCGTGTGGCGTCATATGGAACAGCTTGAGGTTACTCGCAACCGACATGCCGAGCTACAGCACCTCATTCCCAGCCCCTCTGCTCATGGGCGCGGGGAGCGAAGTCCGAAACTGTCAGGGGCCGAGCGTCTTGGGATACAATGCAGAGACGCGCTCTGCCAGAGACTCTGCTGGAGACGAGAGAGCGCCGATGCCAACGTTCCAGTGTGTAGAGGGAATAGACTCCGGTCAGTAACCCACGGCGAAAGCCGGGGGCTTGCCCGCATCTCCGTCGTCTCCGAGGAGACCGGGCTTCAGGGCTAACTGACAGGTAGCCCACCGTCCCGTGAGACGGTATAGCGGTTGCGAATGTTCACCGCCGCGTTGACATCCGCGTGCGCGGTATGTCCACAGGAAGGACAGCGAAAGGCATGGCGCTTGCGTATCCCGCGCAATCCGCAGCGCGAACACGTTTGGCTGGTGTAGGCGGGGTTGACGTCCGCCACCACCATGCCCATCTCCTGCGCCTTGTTTTCCGCCGCCTGCCGCATCAGTTGGCGCTGCCAGACCGACAAACGCCGCCGCGTCGCCTTCCCACCTACCGTCCCCTTGCGTGGCTGTGGAACGGTCAGGGCCTCGAACACCAGTACCGCGTGGGCAGGCGCGAACGCGATCAGGCGCCTGGCGGCGGTGTGCGCGAAGGTGCGCGTGCGATTGGAGCGTTTGCGACCAAGCCGTTTGAGCACGCGACGGACACTGCGCGTATCCTGGCGCTCTGCCTTACGGGCCGCGAGTTTCTGCTGAAGGCGCTTGCGCGTCTTGTAGTCGCGTTTGTTGGCGACCTTGACGGCCTTGCCACTCACAAAGAGCGTTTGGCCATCGGGGTCGACCGCTACCAGCGCATTCGTCTCATTGAGATCAATCCCGACCGGGTGAATACCAGTCGGGTCGGGAACCTCCAGGGTGAGCGTCACTCGACCCACCAAGCGCCCGTTGCGCTCGATGACGTTCAGACTGTCAATCTCCTTGGCGGCTGCCAGCGTCTCCTTGAAGACATTGGGCACGACATAGGCGAGGCGCTTGCGACCAGCGACCGTCCAGATGGACAGCGAGCCATCGGCGCGGAAGTCCGCGTCTCGGCCGCGCTTGCCGACCAGGAACAGCGCGTGCGCGCGACGGAAGGCAAAGGGCTGCTCAACGGGATGACGGTTGCTCTTAGCAGCGGCGTACGCGCCTGCCGTCAAGCGGATGGCCGAGCAAGTCATCTGGCTATTGAGGGTCCCCACGACCTGCGCATACATCGCATGGTGCAACGCGAGGGCGCCGAGCGGCTGGCCGCCGTGATACGCCGTCTCCGAGAGGGCTTGCTGCACGCGCTGAAACGCGGCGACCGTCGCATGGAGGTCGCTGTCGTCGGGGAGCAAGATTGTCACCGAGCGTTTGATATACATGGTGTGATTATGATACCACTATAACCACCACGATAGACACTATAGTGGTAGAAGAGAAAGGAGGCGAATTTGATGGCACGCATCTCCACCGCGCCAATCAAGGGCGCGCGCGACTTCTTGCCGCGCGACCTGGCGCCACGCAACCGCGTTTTCCAGCTCATGCGCGAGACCTTCGAGCGCTATGGCTACGAGCCACTGGAGACGCCTGCCATCGAGCATTCGAGCGTGCTGGAGGGCAAATATGGCGAGGAGGGCGAGCGCCTGCTCTTCCGCATCCTGAAGAACGGGCGCGATCTGGAGTCCGCCGCTGGCGATCTGCTGGCGCGCGGGCCAGACGCCGACCGCTCGGCGGGGGCGCTGGCGCGCACGCTCTCGGAGACGGCGCTGCGCTACGATTTGACGGTGCCGCTGGCGCGGGTCATCGCCGCGCGCCAGAACGACATCGTGATGCCCTTCCGCCGCTATCAGATGCAGCCCGTCTGGCGTGGGGATCGCCCGCAGCGGGGACGCTATCGCGAATTCTTCCAGTGCGATGTTGATTGCGTGGGCAGTCGCTCGATGTCGCTTGACGCCGAGATGGTTGCCATCCACTATGAGGTCTACTCGCGGCTGGGTTTTCAGAGTTTCGTGACGCAGGTGAGCCACCGCGGGCTGCTGGACGCGCTGATGGAGGCGTGCGAGGTCGCGCCAGAGTTGCGTGTCACCGCGCGCGTGCAGATCGACAAGTTCGACAAGGTCGGCGCGGATGGTGTGCGCGCCGAGTTGCTGCGCGTGGGGCTGAGCGAGCGCGTCGTCGATGCGCTGCTCGATGCGCTGACCATCACCGGCGATCCTTTCGACATGCTGGAGACGCTCACGCCGCGCCTGCGTGGTACACAGCAGGGCGAGACCAGCATCCGCGAGTTGGGGGAAGTCTTCGACGCCCTCCAGGCGCTGGGTGTGCCGAAGGAGCGCTACGAGCTGCGCCCGTCGATGGTGCGTGGCTCCGACTACTACACCGGCCCGATCTACGAGACGGTGCTGCCCGGCGCTGGCCTCGGCACGCTGGGCGCGGGCGGTCGCTACGACAGGCTGGTGGGCATGTTCCTGGGGCGCGACATCCCCGCCACGGGCATCTCATTTGGCATCGAGCGCACGCTGGTGGCGATGGCCGATGCGGGCCTGCTGGAGGGCGACACCCTCACTACCACGCAGGCGCTGGTGACGCTCTTCAACGCCGAGATGGCGCCCGCATCGCTGGCGCTGGCGCAGACCCTGCGCGCGGCGGGCGTGCGAACAGAGGCCTACCCGGAGCCAAAGGGGCTGGGGCCACAGCTCGCCTTCGGCTCCAACAAGGGCATCCCGCTAGCGTTCATCCTGGGGCCAGACGAGGCGGCGCGCGGCGAGGTCAAGCTGCGCGACCTGCGCACACGCGCGGAGGTCAGCGTCCCGCTGGCTGAGGCGGCCACCGAGGCGCTGGCGCGGCTGGAACAGGAGGCCAAGGGGGCGTGATGGCGCAAGGCAAGGAAGCGCGACTGACGCCAGAGCATGCGGCTCGCCAGCGTGACGGCGTCCGGTGGTTGGCCCTGGCGGCGTGTGGCTGGGCCGTCATCTTCGCTGGGCTGAGCTTTTTCTGGGCAGCGGGCGGCAAAACAGGCTTACAGCCGCTGGAGCAGACGGGAGGCTCCAGCGGGCTGCTGGTAGCCGCCAACCTCGTCGCGGGAGTGGCCAAGCTCTGCCTGGGCGTCGCCGCGCTGGCTGTGGTCGGCGCCTGGTGGCCAGGCGCCTTGAGCAAGCCGCTGCGCATCGCCATCTGGTTGGCTGGCGTCGGCATGCTCCTGTATGGCGCTCTCGGCCTCATCTCGGACATCTTGCATGTCGCAGGCATCGTCGGCGCCGACCCGACGACCAGGCATTGGTTTCTGATCTACCTCATCCTGTGGGATCCGTGGTGGACGCTCGGCGGCGCGCTGTTTACCGCGCTGGCATGGCGTACACGGCGCTAGCCCTGCCCCAGCCAGACGTGATCGTAGACCTGCCAGTCGGCGTCGCTGGTGACGGCGAGGCGGTAGATGGCTACCCCGATGAAAGGGCGTGTATCGGGCGAGCTATTCAGCCCGGCGGTGACGCCTGCCAGCCCGCTGGTCATGTTCTCGGCGCTGTCGTGGAAGAAGAGCGTATCGCCGCTGTATGTTGGCACGCCGATGAGGAGCTGCGGCGGATGCTTCGCCGTGCTGATCGCCGCGAGGATATGCTTGGTCTCCTGCTGCACATAGACCTGATAGGCGCCTGCGGTCGGCATGCCGGTGTCATAGGTCATGACCGCCATCTGATCGACATGCGCCGCCACCGCCGCCGTATAGTAGGAGGTCCACTGGCCAGCGTGTCCCGTGCGGTAGAGCAGATCGGCGATATGCGCGTTGGGCGCCCACTTCTGCGCCGAGACAGACAGGATGGCCCGCGCGGGCAACGCGCCGCGCGTCTCGATCAGCAGATCGAGGAAGTGTGAGTTGTTGTTGGTGATCGGCTCGATGTCATAGTGGACGCCGTCGAAGCCTTCTACGTTGACGAAGCGCATGGCGGTGGCCACGATGTCCAGGCGGGTGGTGGCGTTGGCCAGATTGACGACCTCGTTGGGGGGCTGGCCGCTGGCGGCTTCGAGCTGACCGATCCACGCCAGCACCTTCACCTGGGGCAGCCGCGCATGCAGCGCCTGTGCCAGGTCAGGCGCCCACTCGGCCAGGTCGGCGGGGATCGTCCCAGCACTGTCGAGCGGGCCGACATGCGCGAAGACGTAGGCGACCTGCTCGCGCTTCAGTTGGGCGGCCAGCGCGTCGTACTGGGCGGCGGTGTGGTACTCGCCCGCCCAGGCATGCTCCAGCCAGACAGCGTTTTGACCAGAGTTGAAGTGCGCGGCGGGGTAGCTCGTGATGGTGGCCGTCAGGCGGTGATAGGCGAAGGCCGAGCCTGCGCTGGCGATCAGCGTCAGCGCCAGCAGGATGGCGAGCATGACCCGCGCCACCCGCCAGCGACGCGCGCGGCGCGACCAGCCAGGCCGCCCAGGCAAGTGCGCGAGGGGCAGAGAGCCGGAGTCTCGCACGTCCGACGCCGTTCGCGCCATCCCGTTCTCCCTCCTGTCCCGACGACACTCGCCGCTGATGCGGCGAGAACTGAGCCGCCGCCAGCCACCTCAGCGACCTCCGGCGTCGGCCCGCTTGCGCGCATCCAGCGCTTCATTGGCCAACTGATCGGCCAGCTTGTTCTTGGAGCGCAGCACATGCGTGAAGGTGACGGCAGGCAGAGTCGCCACCAGTGCGCGCGCCTCGCGCCACAGGTCCTTGAGCGGCCCGTCGTTTACCTTGTAGCGGCCCGTCATCTGGTTCACCACCAACTCACTATCCATATAGACGCGCACTCGCGCCGGCTGAAAGAGCGCGACCGACTTCAGTCCCAGGATCAACGCGCGATACTCGGCCTGATTGTTGGTCATGATGCCCAGATACTGCTTGCCCTGGGCGATCACCTCGCCCGTCGGCGATTCGACGACAACTCCCGCTGCTGCATGCCCCGGATTCCCGCGCGAGGCGCCATCCGTCCGCACGATCAGCTCCGGCCACTCGGCGGGCTGTGTCGCATCCGTCACAGAGAAAGACTCCTGGTGATCCGCTCAGTGTTTTGACTGTTTCACGCGGAACGGTGACCCTGACTCCCCTCTCCCACAGGGAGAGGGATTGGGGGTGAGGTCGTTCCTTCGCGCATTGTACCGCGCTGGCTCCCTGCGCGCAGCCAGGCGGACAGACTTGCGGTGTTTGACACTCCCTGAAAGTGGATGATACAGTATGGATGTCTGGGCATACTGTGATGCCCGACGCAC
>DATBTW010000429.1:0-6442 GCA_036559055.1 Ktedonobacterales bacterium | reverse complement strand
GTGGAGTGCCAGACGTCGCGCTGGCGTCGCAGGCCGGGCGTGAATTGCCGCACGATGGATCCTACCAATATGTTCCGCTGATGAGCGGAGGAGCGCACGACACGTGAACGTCACCGATCTGGATAGGAAGCTCACCACGCTGGAGAGCCGACATAAAGAACTCGAAACGCTGATGGCTGAGCCGGAGACGGCCAGCGATCCGGCGTTGTTGCAGCGCTATGGCCGCGAGTACGCGGGGCTGAATGAGGTCGTCGGGCTGTATCAGGAACTGCGCAAGACGCGCGACGAGATCGCCTCGACCGAAGGCATGCTGAGCGATGGCCTCGACCTGGAGCTGAAAGAGTTGGCCCACGCCGAATTGAGCGAGCTGAAGGCGCGCGAGGAAGAGCAGACCGAGGCGCTGCGTATCGCCCTTCTGCCCAAAGACATCATGGACGACCGCGACGCCATCGTCACGATTCAAGCGGGCGCGGGCGGCGACGAGGCCGGCCTCTTCGTGGCTGATCTCTTCCGCATGTACACCCGCTTTGCCGACATGCACCGCTGGCAGGTGGAGGTGCTGGACTCAAATGAGAGTGGCATCGGCGGCTTCAAGGAAGTCGTGATGGAGGTGCGCGGCAAGGGCGCCTATTCGCGGCTGAAGTATGAGGGCGGCACGCATCGCGTCCAGCGCGTACCAGCGACGGAGAGCCAGGGGCGCATCCACACCTCAACCGCCAAGGTGATCGTGCTGCCGGAGGCTGAAGAGATCGAGATCGAGATTCGCCCGGAGGACATCCGGGTGGATGTCTACCGCTCGACTGGTCATGGCGGCCAGAGCGTCAACACCACCGACTCGGCGGTGCGCATCACGCATCTGCCCTCCGGGCTGGTGGTGACCTGTCAGGATGAGAAGTCGCAACTGAAGAATAAGAACAAGGCGCTCGGCGTGCTGCGCGCGCGTCTGTGGGATCTGGAGCAGCAGAAGCGCGCGTCGGAGCTGGGCGCAGCGCGGCGCTCGCAGGTGCAGACGGGCGACCGGAGCGAGAAGATTCGCACGTACAACTTCCCACAGGATCGCATCACCGACCACCGCATCACTATGACGATGCACGGGCTGCCGCGCGTGCTGGATGGCGACCTAGACCCCCTGATCGATGCGCTCATCACATCGGATCAGGCCGCCAAGCTGGCCGCTGGCGTGGACGAAGCGTGACGCGATCTGGCGCGGCGAGACGCGATATGAGCGGGCGCGAGCGCGACGGCAGGCAATGTGCTAGAGTCTCTTTTCTCGCAGGCTCGTCGCCCGCTGTGTTGGAAGAATTCGGATTCGTTTATGAAGCATAGATTCAATCGTAATCGACGGTGGCTGCCCCATCCGCAGGCTATTCAAGCGGTCTTCTTTGATGTGGGCTTCACGTTACTGGAGCAGTCACCCTCCATACCCGCCGTCGTGCGCGATGTTATGGCGCGCCGTGGCACACCGGTCTCGCTGGAGTGCTTGCAGCGCAGTTTGCCGCAGGCCGAGATGAAATTTGGTCAATTCTCCAGGGAGGCTCCGCACACCTGGGGCGATGAGCAGGAGATCGCGCAGATCTGGCAGCGCTACTTCACCGAGTTGCTCAGGCCGTGCTTTGGCGATGCGGGCGAGGATGCGCTGGTGGCTGCAGCCCGCGACATGCAACGGGAATTTGATCTGGCTTCCAGCTATGCGCTCTACCCCGATGTCGTCGGCTCGTTGGCGGCGCTGAAGGAGCATGGAATCAAGCTGGGGGTCATCTCGGACTGGGGTATCGCGCTGGGACTCATCATGCGCAGCTTCGGCCTCACCGAGTATTTCGACTTCGCCGTCATCTCTGCCACCGCGCGCCGCGCCAAGCCCGATCCTGAGCTGTATCGCCTCGCGCTCGACCGCGCCAATGTGGTTGCGGACTACGCGCTGCATGTCGGTGACAGCTACGTGCGCGACGCGCTGGGCGCGCGGGCGTTGGGCATTACCCCCGTGCTGATCGACCGCATGCGGATGTTGCAGCCCGAGGTGGTCGATTGCCCGCTGATCTATGACCTCTACGAGCTGATCGACCTCCTCGGCATCGACCGCCCGCCGCGCGAAGAGCCTGCCGAGCTGCCCGCCTAGGGCTGCGCCACCTCGTGATCGGCGCGATCTTGCCCGCCGGTGGCGCCCTGCTCGTCGTAGGAACGCAGTTGCAGCAGGAAGGCCGCATTGAAGCGCTGATCGCAATGCCCACACGACACCGCGCGGCTGTACCTGCGCACGCGCGGATATTCTTTGCCGCAGTTCGGGCAGTAGTAGTTGTACTTGTAGGGGCGCGCCTGGCGCACAGCGGCCTCGCGGCGGCGCGTCTCCTCGGCGAGCAACTCGCGTAGCCACTCAGGATCGCGCCCGGTGATGGCGGCCTCATCCACCGAGATGGCGTCGTGGCCGTGGCAGTGGTGCTTGCGTGGGTTGCCAGAGACACGGTCAGCCAGGTGGATCAGCTCATGCGCGATCGTCACCTCGATGCCTTCCGGCAGCAGCCCCGGCTCGACGAAGATCAAATGGCGGAACGCGCCGCCTGGGGTGAGCGCGTCATCGCTGCTGTACGGCGGCTCGTACTGCTCGTCGGAGGCGTCGAAACCGGGCAGCGTCGGCTGCGCGCGCAGCGGCGTGGCGGCTGGCCCTGTCAGGTTTGCGGCCAGCGAAAGCGGCGGCTGGCCGTCGTCGCCGACCAGCGGCAGATAGCAATAGCAGCCCAGCGCCATCGTGTTGAGGCGGCGTCCCGTCCAGCGAGCGAACTCGCGGCGGTCATCGGTGAGCGCCAGGTGACTCGCCTGCTCTGCGGGCAGACCGAGCTTGCGCCAGTAGTGATCTAGCCACTGCGCAGCCTGAGAGCTGGCATTGATGAGAGGCAACTGGTCGACTAAGGGTGGCTGCGGGGGGAGAAAGTGGATGATCTTTCTGCTCATAGCTGGTGTGACAGGCGCCCTGCCACATCCCTCCCTTCCAGTTTCATCGTCATTGACGCAGTGATCCTTACCTGGCCGCGAGACGGCGCGTCGTCGAATGAATGCTGAATGAATGCTGACTCACCACGGGTTCCCGCAGTTGCTATGTGTAACGCGCGGATCGTTGACTCGGTAATCGCACAGGAAAGAAATCGCTACCGCCTGGACTTGCGGGCTATGCGAGGTTTCCCATCACTGCGCGGCGCTCGCCCCAGAGGCAGGCGTGCGGCGCCCCGAACAGTGATACAATCGGCGTGCAGGTCTCGTGCGCTGGCTGGAGGAAGACGTCATGGCGCGGTCGGATAGTCAACCGCTGGGGAACGACACGCGCCTGGTCTGGAATGACCTGTGGAGCGAGTTCTCTTCGCAGGCGCCTGGGCGCATGCAGCGGCGCGAGGGGGCCACGGACTGCCCATTCTGCGCTGATCTCACTTCGGGGCGCGTTGGCCCAGAGGTTCAGGCGTGGGTTCGTCCCAACGACTTCCCCGCCTTCTCGCCGCCGGTGGGCGAGTGCTCCATCGTGATCTACAGCCGCGACCACGACCGCCGTTTCGCCGACCTCTCGCCCGATGAGGCGCTGCGCGTGGTGGGGCTGTGGCGCCAGGTCTTCGACGATCTTGCGCGGCGCTATGTCTGCGTCATGTCGTGGGAAACCAGTGGCGCGGAGATTGGGCAGACCCAGACACATCCCCACGGCCAGACCTACGGTGTGGCCATCATCCCGGAGCTGCTCCAGCGCGAGATGGAGACCATCCTGCGCGCCGAGGCCAAGGGGCAGCCGTGCCCGTTCTGCGCCAGCGTGGCGCGCGAGCAGGCTGGGCCGCGCCTCGTCTTCGCGGGACAGTGGTGGATCGCCTTCGTACCGCCCTGGGCGCGCTTTCCCTACCAGGCGCAGATCATCCCACGCCAACACTTCAGCGCGATGGATGGGCTGACGCCGGACGGCGATGCCGCGCGCGAACTGGCGACCCTGTTGCCGCGCATCATCCGCGCGTATGACCGCATCATGCAGGCGCCGATGCCGTACATGCTGGCGCTGCATCAACTCGCCGATGCGCGCTTCCACTTTCATATCGAGTTGATGCCAGTGGGGCGGGCGCCGGGCAAGCTGAAGCTGCCCGCCAGCGCCGAGATGGCCTGGGGCCTCTGGCTGAACGACGCGCTTCCGGAGTCTGCGGCGGCGCAGTTGCGCGCCCTGCTGGCGGAGGATGCGCTGCTACCACGCGGAGGTAAGCGATGAGTGGCGCCGGTTCGGGCGCAGGGCCGCTGCCAGCGGTGGCGCAGCGCACACAGCAGGTGTACGTGGAGGTCGCAGGCGCGCTGACGGGTGCGGCTGTTGGTTGGGCGCCCGGACGTATTAACCTGATCGGCGAGCACACCGATTATAGCGAGGGCTACGTCTTGCCAGCGGCGATCAATCGGCTGGTGGCCATCGCCGGGCGCGCGGAGGATGAGCCAGTCGCCAACGTCTATTCGGCGCATCATGGCGAGCAGGCGCGTTTTCGTCTGGACGGCGCTGACGAGGTCGAGCCGACTCCAGCCTGGGCGCGCTATGTGCAGGCGACCTGGGCGCAACTCACGCTTGCGGGCGCCGCGCCGCCGATTCGCGGCTTCAGCGCGGCCATCGTCGGCGATGTGCCGCTGGGTGGCGGGTTAAGCTCCTCGGCGGCGCTGGAGGTCGCCACAGCGATGTTCGCGCGCGCACTGGGCGGCGCCGAACTGGAGCCGATGGCGGTGGCGAGGCTCTGCCAGCAGGCGGAGCAGGCGGGCGCCTCGGCGCGCGTGGGCATCATGGATCAGGCGGCGGCGTGTCTGGGCCGCCCGCAGTGCGCCATCTTGCTGGATTGCCGCTCGCTGGCGGCTGAATATATCGCGGCGGACTTGCCCGGGCTGGCCTGGGTCGCCTTCGACACGGGGACGCCACACTCGCTGGCGGCGTCAGAATATAACGTGCGACGGGCGCAGTGCGAGGCGGCGGTGGCGCGGCTGGCGCCGGCGTTGATGGCCGCGACGCCGGCGCGCGCCGTTACGACGCTGCGCGATGTGACGCTGGCCGATCTCGCCACCTATGGCGTCCTGCTCGATGAGACGCTGCTGCGACGGGCGCGGCATGTCGTGACCGAAGATGAGCGAACGCTGAGAGCCGCCGCAGCGCTACGCCGGGGCGACGCGGGGGAGTTGGGTCGGCTGATGAACGCCTCGCACGTCAGCCTGCGCGATGATTTCGCGGTCAGTTGCCCGGAGCTGGACGCCGCGGTCGAGATCGCGCAGGCGACGCCTGGAACGCTGGGAGCGCGCATGATGGGCGGCGGGTTTGGTGGCAGCATCCTTGCGCTCGTTCGGCGCGATGCGCTGGGGGCGCTGTCGGCGCGGCTCGATGCGGACTACCCGGCGAGAACGGGCCGACAGGGCCAGCTCATCGTCTGCGCGCTCGATGGGCAGACGGGGATGCGACGGGCGCTCGATTCAGCTTGACACTCGCAAAGTTCACGCCCTATAATGCCCTGCACAACATTGGAGGTCCAGACATACGGCGGGTCCAGGTGATGGACGCGCTGTTCTTTTTTCGCCTTTGAGCGGAAGACGCTGTTGCGCGGGTCTATCTTGTAGCCCTATGATGGTTTCTATTCTGGCGACCTGCGCACATCTCGCATGTCTGGATCACGACACGCCCACGAGTGGCCGCCGCATCGCTCCGAAACGCGCGAGCGACACATCGGCGGCGTAGAGTCCTGAAAGCGCCTGGCTAACCGACTGTGGCGGGCGCCACTGGTTGGCGTCAGGAGAGGTGAGAACGCATGGCGACAAATACCGCAGGTGGATCGCATGGCGCGCGCGAAAAGGAAAAGATTCCCCTGACACGCGAGGGGTATGAGGAGAAGAAGAAGCGCCTTCAGTACCTCATCACCGAGCGCCGCCCCCAGGTCGCCGATTATATCCATGA
The DNA here is from genome assembly GCA_036559055.1 of Ktedonobacterales bacterium. Taxonomy (GTDB): domain Bacteria; phylum Chloroflexota; class Ktedonobacteria; order Ktedonobacterales; family JADMIN01; genus JAKAIY01. Next base: position 513 of record DATBTW010000429.1, on the reverse strand, counting down.
GGCCAAAGAGGCTGGTGATATCAGCGAGAGCAGCGCATACGAAGACGCGAAGAACGTGCAGGCGCTAGTCGAGGGCGAGATTCAGGAGTTGCAGGCGCTGCTGGACAACGCCGTGATCCTTGAGACGCCCGATCAGGTGGACGGCAAGAAGATGGTGCGGCTCGGTTCGACGATCAAGGTTGAGAACGACCGTGGCGACGAGCGCACCTTCCAGTTGGTAAGCACGGTGGAGGCCAGCCCGACGGTGGGCAAGCTCTCCGATCAGTCGCCGGTGGGTCGCGCGCTGCTGGGCCACGCCGAGGGCGATAAGGTCGAGGTGGCCACGCCGGGTGGCACGGCGGTCTATACGATTCGCTCCATCAAGTAGGTATCGAACAGCGAGAGGCGGGCGTTGGCGTATGGCGCTGGCGCCCGCTTCGTCGTGTTCCGCTCGCGCCTTCAGAGGAATTGGTGCATGATGAGCAGGCCGACGCGCCCATGACTGGGATGCTCGAAGGCTTCGGGGACGGCGCC
>DATBTW010000428.1:0-3303 GCA_036559055.1 Ktedonobacterales bacterium | reverse complement strand
GCCAGCCGTCCGCGCACGCTCCCAGAACCGGCATTTCCAGGCGCGATGCGCCTTGCGAGTCGGCTGCTACGGACAGCCTCGCGGCATCGAAACCAGGAATTGTGCGCGACCGAGGCGATAAGGTTGAGAAAGGTCTCGTCGTTGTCCCAGCAACCACCCCAGCGACCAGACGCCGCAGATAGCCCCTGGCGCACGCTCGCGGCGCGCGAAGCGTACCGGAATCCCTGGCTGAGCGTCACCGAATATCAGGTCGTGCGCCCGGATGGTGCGCCGGGCATCTATGGGGTTGTAGATCCCGGCGACAATGTCACCATTGTAGCGCTCGACGACGACCAACAGGTATGGGTCGTAGAGGACTTTCTGTACACCATCCAGCGCTGGAGCTGGTTCCTGCCCTCCGGCGCGATTGACCCCGAAGAGGATCCGCTGCGTGCGGCTCGCCGCGAGTTGCTGGAAGAGACGGGGCTGCGGGCGGCGCGCTGGGAGCTGCTGGGCGCATACTACCTGTCGTTTGGCATCTCCACCCAGCGCAGCTACCTCTATCTGGCGCGCGAGCTGACCGCAGGCGCGCCGCAGCGCGACCCCGCCGAAGCGCGCATGACAACGCGCCGCATGCCCCTGACCGAGGCGCTGGCGGCCAGCAAGCTGAGCGAGACGGCTAGCGCCATCACCACGCTGGGGCTGATGCTGGCCCGGGAAGCCCTTCAGGTGAGCGACGAATAGCGCGGCCTGCAGACGACGATCAGTCGGCGAGGATGATGGTAGGCGCCGCGGCCAGATCGGCCAGCGCCAGCTCCGGGCCGCACGCGCGCAGATCGGCCAGCGAGTGGATGGGGCCGGTGGCGACCGCGATGGTGCGCAGGCCATGCGCCACGCCACAGCCGATATCCGCTGGCGTGTCGCCGATGATCCACGTCTGGCGCACATCCGGAAATGCGCCCAGCGCCTGGCGTGCGCTGGCCAGCGCCAGCGGTGGCAGGGCATTGCGATCTTCCGCCTGGTCGCCGAAGCCGCCGATCCAGCGGACGGATGGAGCCTCGGCGGTCGCGGCGACCAGCGCAAAGGAGCTAGCCAGCCCGGCGGCGGAGAGCTTGCGCCAGGCGATGCGCTCGATGTTGCCCGTCACCAGCCCCAGCGTGGCGCCGCCGTCACGCAGGCAGGCCAGCGCGCTGACAGCATGCGGCGTGTGGTAGGCGCTCAGGTCGTTGGGCGCGAGGCGGTCGTAGGCGTCCGCCGCCGCCGCGCAGAAGGCGGCCAGCCCCGCCGTGATCTGCGCATCGGGCACGCCCACCGCCAGCAACTCGCGACGCGCGATGGCACTGTCGGTCATGCCCGCCGTCTGCCCGAACTCCGCAGGCGCCAGTCGCACGCCAAAGACTTCGCGCGCGGCGTCGCAGAGCGCCTGGCGGTGGACGGGCGGCGCCCCGCGCACCAGCGTGCCATCGATGTCGAAGAGCACGAGCTTCATGCGCTCTCCTGCCCGCTCGGCAGCGGCGGCTGGCGCAGATGCCAGGTGGTCACGCGCTGATAGGCGTGGCCCAGCCGCAGCAGCGCTGGCTCATTGAAGTGTCCCGTCGCCAGTTGCAGGCTGACGGGTAGCCCATCATCTGTGAAGCCGCAGGGCAGCGCCAGCGACGGCTGGCCCGTCAGGTCGAAGGGAAAGTTGTTGCGCAGCAGCGCATAACCCGCTGTGTGGTCACGTCCGAAGAGTCGCACTGGCTCGTCGAGCGCGGCGATGCGCGGGGCCACGACGGGCAGCGTCGGCATGGCCAGCGCATCCAGATCGCTCAGGAGCGCCCGCATCTTCGCGCTGAAGGCGCGCCGCACGCGCTGGCCGTCGATGTACGTCGTGGCGAGCATCTGCGCGCCAGCCGCCAGCGCCTCGCGCACGGCGGGCGAGTAGCGGTCGGCGCGCTCCGGATACCACCCCATCTCGGCGTGATAAACCGTCGCTTCGGGCCGCTGCACGGCGCGATAGCCGCTGTCGAAGAGGTCATCGGCCAGCTCCGGCGGCATATCGACCTCGCGCACTTCCGCGCCCAGCGCCTGCAACACTCCGATAGCTGCGCGCACGAGCGCCGCGACCTCCGGCTCGGCCTCCCAGAAATACTGGCGCGGCACGCCAATCCGTGCGCCACGCACGGCTTCGGCTGGCTCGCGTCGATCCATCAGGCTGGCGGTGAAATCCATCGGCGGCGCCTCGACGCTGTCGGGGTCGGCGGGATCGTAGCCCGCCAGCACATCCAGCAGCAGCGCGCAGTCCTCGGCACTGCGGGCAATCGGCCCGGCGTGATCGTAGGACGAGCTAAGCGTAACAACACCCGCGCGGCTGACCAGCCCATAGGTCGGTTTGAGGCCGGTAACACCACAGCAGGCGGCGGGGATGCGGATCGAGCCGCCTGTGTCGGTGCCGAGCGCCGCCAGAAACAGGCCCGCCGCGACGCCCGCCGCTGAGCCGCCACTGCTGCCGCCGGGGATGCGCTCCACGTCCCAGGGATTGCGCGTTGGCGGGGTGAAGGTTCCATACGCGAACTCGTGGGTGTTGGTCTTGGCCACCAGCGCGGCGCCCGCCGAGCGCAGGCGTGTCACCGCCGCCGCGTCCACATCGGGGATGTAGTCGGCCAGCACGCGCGAGCCTGCTGTGGTACGCACGCCGCGCGTCAGGAAGAGGTCTTTGACGCCAATCGGGACACCGCATAGCGAGCTGGCCTGTCGCGCTGTACGCTGATCGCCCAGCCGCGCATCCGCCGTGCTGGCCGCCGCCCGCGCCTCATCCGCCATGACGGTCACGCAGGCCTTCAGCGCGCCATCCAGTGTGGCGATGCGCTCCAGGCTGCGCGCCACCAGCTTCTCGGAGGTCAGCGCGCCGCTGCGGAGCTGGCGAGCCGCCTCGGCGACGGTCAGCGGCTCGTGCTCCGTGGACATCTCCTCGCTCACTCGCGCCTCCTCATCTCGCTTCCTGATCGCGCATCCGCAGGATGGCCTCGGCGTGCAGCAGGTCGTCGGGCGTGGTCACTTTCAGGTTGGCTTCATCACCAGGGACGATGACGACTAACCCGCCTGCCGCCTCCACCACCGATGCGGTATCAGTTCCCTCGAATCCATCGCGCTCGGCGCGGTTATAGGCCTCCAGCAGGGTACGCGCCTCGAAGCCCTGCGGCGTCTGCGCGCGAGCCAGGGCGCCCGCCGCGAAGACCTGCTCGACCACAGCATCCGCCGCGACGCGCGCAATGCGTTCATCCGCCGCGATGGGCGTAGCCAGCAGCGCGCCGCCCGGCTGCGGCAGCCCGCGCACCGCCTCCA
>DATBTW010000427.1:0-5973 GCA_036559055.1 Ktedonobacterales bacterium | reverse complement strand
GCCCCGATCAGCGCGGAGACATCCTCTGCGTAGATGCGATAGGTCGCCACGCCGCGCTCGTCTGGCGCATCGCCGCCCGATTCGCCGTTTCCGCCGCCTGCGCCCCACGGGCCAGCGGCGGCAGACGCCGACGGAGCCTCGGTGGTTGCATGTACCTCATCCACCTGCGTCACACCCGGCAGCGCCTGCAGAGCCGCCAGCGTGCGCGCATGCCCCGCCGTTTCTGCCGCCGCGACGCCTTCGGGGACGCGCACGCGCAGCTCCAGCGCCGTGCCGCCGGGGATGATCTTCTTCAACTGCTCCGGTGTGTCGTTGACCAGAATCTTGCCGTGATCCATGATGGCGATGCGCTGACAGAGCTGGTCGGCCTCCTCCATGTCGTGCGTCGTCAGCAGAATCGTCAGTCCCTCGGCGTTCAGTTCGCGAATGCGCTCCCACAGGAAGAGCCGCGACTGCGGATCGAGGTTGTTGGTTGGCTCATCGAGAAAGAGGATGTCGGGTGAGTGCATAAGCGCGCGAGCGATCATGATGCGCTGCACCATACCGCCAGAGTAGGCGGTGACTTTCTCGTTCTTGCGGTCGCCCAGGCCAAGCTGATCGAGCAGCGCATCGGCGCGTTGCTCGCGCTCACGACGCGGCACGCCATGATAGGCGGCGTGGAAGGTGAGGATTTCGCGCACCTTCAGGCTGCGGTCGAGGTTGCTGACCTGCGGCACGACGGCGATGCGCTGCTTGATAGATTGTGCGCCACGCGAGAGTTGCTGGCCCATCACACGGATGTAGCCGCTGGTGGGGCGCACGAAGGTTGTCAGCACGCCGATAGTGGTCGTCTTGCCCGCGCCATTGGGGCCGAGCAGGCCAAAGATTTCGCCGCGCGCAACGTGGAAGCTCACGTCATCAACGGCGTTGGTGTTCGCCCTGGCGTAGCGCTTGACCAGATTGCGCACTTCGATGGCCAGCGGCGCCGCCGCAGGCGCCTGCGCGGGTTGCGCAGACATGAGAGAGGATGATGTCGCCATACTGTTCTCCTTCGCTATCCTTCCAGGTGGCCGTGTGCAGTTCGGCTCGCGGGCCGACCGCAGCGCTCTGCGATTCACCGGCTCACGACCGGCGGCCGAGGGCATGGCGGGCTATTCCCCTCGTCGCCGTCAGAGTCGGACAGGGGATCGGGCGCGCTCGCGGTCAGCTTCATGTGGTCGCTCAGAGCCTCAGATGTCGAGGAACTCGACGTCGTCGCCGCGCAACCGCTGGGCCACGGCGGCGTAGAATTCCTCCGAGATGTGGGGCTTCAGGTCGTCCAGCGTGTCGTAGACCTCCATGTCGTATTCGCCGCCCTCCGTCCAGGTGGACCAGTCGAAACGTGGCATGTCGGCTCGGCCAGGCTTACCCGACTGGCGTGCCTCGCGCATGCGCTCGCGCCACTCCTCGCGGCGGGCGCGGGCCTCGGCCTTCGCCTGTGCCTTGGCCTCAGCCCTGGCGCGCGCGCGGGCTTCGCGCTCCTCGCGAGATTCCTGGCCGTGGGCGCGGTGGGGATCGACGTCCACGTCCACATCGACGCTCCAGCTTTGATCCCACCCCTTGGCGAAATCGCGCCCCCACTCGGACCAGTCGCCGGCGAAGTCGCGGCCCCAGTCGCTCCAGTACGAGGTCCAGGCGTTCCAGTCAGGCGTGGCGCGGGTGTAGAGGACGAGGCGACCCTTGGCGGTCTGGAAGACGGTCTGGGTAATGAGCCGCGAGGACTCTTCGTCGCGGCTGCGGTGGCGCGCCACCTCGCGCCCGAGGAACTGCTTGCGGGTGTACGTCATCTGTCGGCCTACTTTCAGCGTGATCTCGCCGAATCCCTGTGTGCGGGCCTCCTCTGTCTCGATGAAGCGTCGTAGCGCCTGCGCGATGGTGGCGGAGAGATTTTCCCCCGCCAGCTCTTGGGCGCGGTCGAAGACGGACAGGTCGGCGTCGGCGACATAGATGGTTTTGTTTGGCATCGTCATCCGCTCTCTCCAGGAGACACATCGGTACCGTGGGACGACTATAGCATATGTATACGTATACATGCAAGAGGCAAATTGACAGATGCGAACTGTGGTCGCCATACTGCCCTATGACTGCACTGATCTGGCGCGCCCGCCCTGTAAGCCCGCGCCTGTGGGGAGATGACCATGCCGCTACCAGCCATCGTGTCCATCATCCTGGCGCCGAATCCCTCGCCGATGACTGGGCCTGGCACTAATACGTACCTCGTCTCTGGCGCGGAGGGCTGCGTGGTGATCGATCCGGGGCCAGAGATCGAATCGCACCTGGCGGCGGTGGCTGCGGCGGCGCAGGCGCGCGGCGGCGCACGGGCGCTGCTCGTGACGCACGGGCATCCCGATCACATGGAGGGCGCGGCGCGGCTACGTGCGCTGACCGGCGCGCCCATCTGGGCATATAGCCGCGCAGGCGTTCCCGGCGCCGACGCCGAACTGGCCGACAACGCACTGGTCAGCCTGGGCGATGAGCGCCTGCGCGCGCTCTACACGCCGGGGCATCGCTTCGACCACCTCTGCTTCCTGCTGGAGGATGCGGGCGTCGTCTTCGCGGGCGACCTGGTGGCGGGCGCGGGAACAGTGGTCATCGCGCCACCACATGGCGATCTGGGCGACTATCTGGCCTCGCTGCGCCGCTTGCTGGCGCTCATACCAGACGAGTTGCGCATGATCGCCCCCGCCCATGGCCCCACGCGCGAGGATGCGCGGGCGCTGTTAGAAGGCTACATCGCCCACCGTGAGCAGCGCGAGCAGCAACTGCTGGCTGCGCTCGCCGCCGACGCCCGACCCGATGGCCAGCGCGTGGCCGAGCTAGTGGCGCGCATCTACACCGATGTGGCGCCCGATCTCTGGCCTGTAGCGGCCTATTCGACGCTGGCTGGCCTGCTCAAGCTGGAGCGCGATGGTCGCGTCCAGCGCTCGCCCGCCGCCGATGATCCGGCCGCGCAGCCGGAGCCAACGCCGCTGGCGCTGGAGGGCGTCGTCGGTCGCCCCGACGGCATCGACGCTCGCTGGCGACTGATCGCAAGGTGAAGGGCAGCGACTATCAGGCGTAGAGCGCAGGGCGAGAACTTCACCCTCTGTCCCCTTCCTCTCTGAGGGGAGGAAGAGCCGAGGCCAGGCGGATTGAGCGCTGGCGCGCGTGTCGCGCGGGAACTGCCTGGCCCCACGCGATCCGCCCCGCCTGCGGTTCCCTCTCGCCCCGCGGGGGGAAGGGGACAAGGGGAGGGGCCGCCCCACACACGCCAACGCCAGCGGAAACCGTGACAGGGGTCACGGTTTCCGCTGGCGTTGGCGATGCTTCCCTCGTCTGGCGTTGGCAGGTCGGCTGGCGGGCGCTGCCTGGCGGCGAGGGGAGCGCCGTCGCGGCGTCCCGGCGCGCTGTGAGCGGCATGGCTGCGGCTGGCGGGCTAGTAGCCGCGCGCCGCCATCTTCGCCTGGCGCTTGCGGGCCTTGCGGGCGCGCGCCTCGGCCTGGCGCTTGCGGCGCATGCTGGGCGGCTCGTATCGCTGGCGGCGACGCGCCTCAGAGAGGATACCGTCCTGTTGTACTTTGCGGGCGAATCGCTTCAATGCGACTTCAAATGAGTCGCCCTCTCGGATCACAATTTGACTCACGCTTGGCTGGCGCGGTTGAGCAGATCGTCTCATCAAGACGTTCCCCCCGTTCCCGCTTCTCCTTTCCTGCGCTGCCATGGTCGAGGCCGCGTGAAACGCGCGCCTGCGCTCATCGGGCGCTCGACTGTACAGCGATCTCTCTTAGCGTACCACATCTGCGCCCAGTTCTTACAGCGAATTCGATCAAACTGGCCGAAGTGTCTTGGCGCAGTCCACATAACGCACGACACAACACGCGCAAACACTGACGGCGGCGTCATGGTTGCATGTGATATAGTGTGCTGGTAGTTGATCTCGTACGCACCTCTTGCATGGAGCCCTATGGAACCCCGATGACATCAAGACGAGTTGATGGTGGGGTTCCCGCTAATTCCCCTGTGACGAGGCGAGTGGCGCACTGGTTGACTGGATACTGTTCGGAAGGTATGACGCGCGGCAAATGAGACGCCCCATACCGTGTGTTTGAAGGAGCCTTTGTGGGCACTCGCATTTACGTGGGCAATCTGCCCTACCAAACCGACGACGCGCAGCTGCATCAGCTGTTCTCGGCCTATGGCAGCGTCGTGGACGCTCGTGTGATCACTGATCGCACCACTGGCCAGAGCAAGGGATTCGGGTTCGTCGAGATGTCAACTGAAGATGAGGCGCGCGCCGCAATCGCGGGCCTCAACGGCACGATGCTCGGCAGTCGCCCGCTGCGCATCGACGAGGCCGCTGAGCGGCCCGCTGGCGGCGGTCGCCAGGGCGGCGGCAGCTATGGCGGCGGCGGCGGTGGTGGTTATGGCGGCGGTCGCCGCGGTGACGACTACTCGCGCGGTGGTCAGTGGTAGGAATCGGCTGAATTGAGCCGAAGTCAGGCGTCGCTCTCGCGCCGCGAGAGCGACGCTCCAGATGAGGAAAGGTCGGGGTGTGCGAGGCGCATCCCGACCTTTCTGCTCTTTTTCGGGGCCAACGGAGGCCTTGCGGCATCGCTCGTACTGGCGCCCGACGGGTAAAGGAAGGTCTGCATATGGCGGCGCAACCAGATGGGGCGCTCTGTCATGTCAAAGACTGTGATCAGTCAGCGACGATGGCCTGTGAGGGCTGCGGGCGCCACTTCTGCCCCAATCATGTGCGCACCCACACCATTCAGCGGCGCGACGAGCCGACCCAGCCTCGCTTCTCACTCGGCGCCTCTCCTCGCCTGCCCACCCACACCGAGAGTTACACACTCTGCGCCCGTTGCGGTGCGCGACCGTTCCAGCGAGCCTGGGTCGAGCCACGTTATTAGCTTTGTAGCGTTCGCTAGCAACATTCGCTGACCATCAGGCGCCTGCTCACCCGCTACGTGACCAGTGTCCCGGCGCGCTCACTCCCCCTGCTGCGCGCTCCGGTTGAAGATGCGCCGGATCATCCACCCGAAGGCGCCCAGACCGCCAAGCAGAAACGCTGCCCCCGCGACGCGCCCCGCCAGCACCCCCAGTTGGAAGAGATCGATGTTCCAGACGGGCGCATAGACGGCGGTGTAGACCAGCGCCAGCACGAAGAACGGCAGCACCGTCAACACAACGGCTACCTCGACCCGCCGCGCGATCAGCCCGATGATGACCGGCAAGATCAGGATCGTCACCGACGCAACATTCGGGTAGGCTGTGCCAATCGGCAAGAAGACGATGTTCAGCACCGTGCTGACGACCGCGAACCCTTCGAGGATCACCAGCAGCCCCAGCGCCACCAGCCGAATCACGTCGTTTCGTTCTACAGCCGCGTTGACCATATCGGCCTCCCACTCTCGTCGCTCTCGTTCGCTCGGAATGGAATCACTCTGGATGCTTCAATTCGTCGCGCAGTACGCTCAATTGAGCCGCCGCGGGTCGCGCCAGACGGGCGCCAGACGCACATCGAGCCTGGAGCGCAGCCCGGGGGCGCCCCACGTCAGCGGCGCGCCGCCAATCGCCGGGCCAGAGCCAGGCAGACCCAGCGCCGCTTCCACCGCGTTGGCGATGATCCGATAGCCCTGGGTCGTCGGGTGGATGTTGCCCTGGAAGCGCGGATCGCAGTACCAGGTGTAGTCGCAGATGTGGCTGGCCATGGCGCTGTCACCGCCAAACGCGGTGTAGATGTCCACGATGGGAACGCGGTATTGCGCGGCGTCGGCTTGCAAGTGGTCATTCACCTCATGGACGAACGGGGTCGAGTTCGGGCAAGTTTTGGCGTAGGGATTGTAGTAATTCAGCAGGTGCAGATCGCCTACCTGCGCGCCATGCGCGGTGGTCAGCGCTTTGGTCAGGTCGGGCAGGATGATGTCGGCCAGGTTGGAATCCATGCGCGCGAGGTCGGCGTCGAATCCGGAG
>DATBTW010000426.1:0-5709 GCA_036559055.1 Ktedonobacterales bacterium | reverse complement strand
GGCGGAAGGGGTGGGATTCGAACCCACGGACCAGGAAACCCCGGTCAGCGGTTTAGCAAACCGCCGCACTAGACCTACTATGCGACCCTTCCAAATAGGGCGCCCGCTGAGATCAGCGAACGTCCTCGGTGCCAAAGGGGGGACTCGAACCCCCATGCCCTTGCGAGCACAACGCCCTGAACGTTGCGTGTCTACCGATTTCACCACTTTGGCGTGCGGCCACCGCTCCATCACCTGAGAGGAGTGGCACAACACCATACTACGCTACCCTTCAGAGCTTGTCAAGCGTGGATGGGCCGCCTGCGCTACCCACCTTTTCGCCCCTTTCTGACCCACTTTTCGCCCGACGCTTGACAGAAAGCGAGCGGCGCCGGACACTGGTCGCACGCAGCCTGACGCAGCGTTTTCCCCACGCCGCACGCTGCTGTAGTTCGATCACCTGCGCATCATCGCTGAATCGCCGTCCCATCGCTATCCCTGCTCGTGCAGGAGGGAGGCGCGCATGCGTCATCCTGATCCCGACCCTGATCTCACGCCGGGCGCCGCGCCACCTGATGGCGAGCGCCGCGAACAGGCTCGGTCTGGCACGCTGCCCAGCGCACTGCCCGGGGTGAGCCTCTTCTGCGCCAATCTGGCGCTCGGCCTCTTTCTGCTCATCACCTGGGTATGGCCGGTACACGTCGCCACGCCCGCGACCACTCCGCCGCTGCCCGCCGCCACCGCGAGCGCCACGCCCGCCTATATAGCCACCATCGCGTTGACGCCCATCGCGCCGCTCGCCACAGCGCACGCAAGTTCGCCCACGCCCACCGCGTCCACGCCATCTACCACGCACCCGAGCGGCGGCGCGACGCCCACGCCAACCACGGCGGCTCCGACGCCGACAGCGCTACCCACCGCAACGCCCCAGACCCCCACACCCGCCGGGACGCCTTCCTCGGAAGGGTGATCCCGCCGGGCGCGCTGGCTGAGCGCGATGGTCGGGCATATCAGCCGAGCGCGCTTGCGAACAGTGTTGACGCTCCCGGCGCCGTGTGATATGCTCGGTAAGCGTCCGCGCGCCCATGACGCCGTCAACGGCGCCCTCAGCGGCAGGCGCGAGATGCGGGTGGTTAGCTCAGCCGGCAGAGCGCGTCGTTCACACCGACGAGGTCACTGGTTCAAGTCCAGTACCACCCACCAGAGGCGCTCATGCTCTCCCAGCGCATCGCACGCTTCACGCGCCACCCTCACGCATCGGTGGCGCGTTTGTGTGTCGTGGCGGAGAATGCTGGGCGCGAAGGCTGGCGCCAGGCGTGCGACAGGATGCCCAGGCTGGCCATCGGCTCGCTCATCGCCTGCCTGGTTTTCGGGCGCGGCGACAGGTTCACTGGCGGGTCTGCGCTACAGGTCACAGCAGTGTTGCGACCTTCGAAACGACCTGCTATGCTGTAGCCGACTGTTTCGTTCCATCTACTGGAGAGACGCAACCAGACGTTGACTGCTTCAGCGGCCGCGGCCTGGGCGTCGCCTGCATGGAAAGCCGCACGCTCCAGGGCGCTCAGATATTCGCACAATTGCGACCCGATAGCGTGGCTGAGAGAGGGGTATCGCGTGGGGTCTCCGCTGGAGCCAACGAGTGTAGCGCTGGGCGCGGCGGCGGTGAGCATTAGCTCGCTCTCCGGGCTGATTGGTGTCGCCGCGTTCTTCTTCTTTGCCTTCTTGGCGATCTTCTGGATCGCGCTCGTCTTCTGGACCTGGCGCGATGTACGCTCGCGCACGCAGGATGTCATCCTGCAGGTCACGGCGACCCTGCTCGTCGCTGTCTTCAACATCGGCGGCCTCTTCATCTACCTGATCGTGCGACCGCGTCAGACGCTGGCCGAGCTGTACGAGCGCCAGTTGGAAGAAGAGTCGCTGCTGGCGGAGATGACCGAGCGCCAGACCTGCCCAACCTGCCACTACCGCGTTGAGGGCGATTTCCAGCTCTGCCCGTCGTGCGGCACCAAACTGCGCCGCCCCTGCCCGCGCTGCGACCACCTGCTCGAACTCAAGTGGAATGTCTGCCCATTCTGCGGCTACGGCGGTGGCTCGATGGACAGCGGACGCGCCCCATCTCGCGCCCCATCGCGTGTCGAGCGCTGATCTCGCTGATCGCGCGATCTGGATCACAGAGATCGGTCGGCGCCGTATTCGACGTCACTCGTATCAGCCTGAACCAGTCCAACGCGGAAGATGCGCGCCTCATCCATCAGGGGGCCATCTTCCGCGTTTGTCTATGGTGACCAGCGATGCGCCTGTGGCAGAGCGCACAGTTTTGGCGCGATTCGATACGCCTTCCTGCGCAGATGCGTTGTAATCAGCGAGCCGGACCATGACGCGCCTGCACGCGACGGCATGGGGTCAAACGACGCGCGCAGGGTCAGGAGAATCATTGGGGGAAGCGTATCAGGCAAGAACGAGTTGTACATCTTCCCGCCAAAGGAGTGAGAGCGTATGGCACGCAGAGCCGATGACACCGAGCGAGAAGAAGCCGTGAGTGAGCAGCGTGGCGACGAGCGCGCAACGCCGCCCATCGCTCAGCCGTCGGCGCCACGTTCCGCGCCGCTCGCCGCGCCAGCGGATCACGATGCCATCGAGGCGCGACTCAGCGACCCGCTGGTGGTCACGCGGCAGCAGGCGATGCTGCGTGAGATCACTATGACGCTGCTCATCACGCTGGCGCTCTTCATCGGCCTGCACTATTCCGCCCAGGCTGTCCCGCTGGATGGCCCCAGCATGCAGCCCGGCCTGCATACCAATGAGCGCGTGCTGGTCAACTCGCTCGCCTATACCTTCCGCGGGCCACAGCGCGGCGATGTCATCGTCTTCCATCCGCCCACCGCGCCCAACGAGCGCTTTATCAAGCGCGTCATCGGGCTACCGGGCGATACCATTACGCTGACCCCCACACAGGTCATCGTCAACGGCACGCCGCTCGACGAACCGTATATCGCCCCCGCGCCGCCCGGCGCCAACGAGAACCCCGAGCCACAGACCATCAAGCTCAGCGAGAGCCAGTATTTCGTGATGGGCGACAACCGCACCAATAGCGAAGATTCACGCTTCTTCGGGCCGATCACCCAGCGCGAGATCATCGGCAAGGCGGAGTTCGTCGTCTGGCCCGTCGGCGATTTCCACTCCATCGACACCTATACCGGCGTCTATACCGGCGTTCCCGACCGCTAGGAGCGCTCACGCCTACACGCCACGCCTACACGCCACGCCTACACGCCACGCTCGGCGCGCGGGCTGAAGCGATAGAGCGCCGCCGGGCGGTGCTGTCCGGACTTGCGTGTGTGCGCCGTCGGCTCCAGGATGCCCGTCGAGAGCACTTTCTTGCGGAAGTTGCGCTTATCCAGCGTGCGGGGGCTGAGGATGGCCTCGTAGACTTCCTGCAGCTCGCTCAGCGTGAACTCTGGCGCCAGGAGCTGATAGCCGATGTCGGTGTATTCCAGCTTGCCACGCAGCCGCTGCATGGTGTAGAGGAGAATGTCCGCATGGTCGAAGGCCATCGGCGGCAGCGCATCCACCGGGAACCACGCCGACTCCGCCGCGTCGTCGCCTGGCCCATTGACCCCGCCTGACCCGCTGGGGTCGCCGGGGAACGCCAGCGCCACATGCAGCGCATCGGCGCGTATCAGCGCGTAATACACCACTGTGATGACCCGCGCTCGTGGGTCGCGATGCGGATCGCCAAACGTATAGAGTTGCTCCAGATAGACATCGCGCGCGACGGCCTGGCGTTCCAGCACGCGCCGCGCCGCGTCTTCCAGCGATTCATCGCGCCCGACGAAGCCGCCGGGGATGGCGCGCAAGCCATCGTAGGGCCAGCGTTTGCGCTTGATGAGCAGCGCTTCGAGCCGTCGCTTGCGCATCGTCAGGATGACCACATCCACCGTGACCAGCGGGTGTTCCGCCGCAGGATCAGCGGGCGCGCGGCCCTCGGCGGCGACATCGCTGGCGACATCGCTGGCGCGCGGATCGTCATCCTTCAACGCTGGTCGCTCCTCCCCATTGCGCGCTGGCTGCCCCCGCGCCCGCCCCCGCCCGCCACTGGGCGTGCGCAATCAGGCGCGCAATCAGGCGCGCAATCAGGCGCGCAATCAGGCGTAGCGTACGACTGGCGACTAGAGGCCGTCAAGCGCCGGAGCATCCGGCGCTGTGGGCGAGGTGTGAGCACGGTCACGTTACTGGGCCAGGCGGCGCTCGTCTGTATTGAGCGAATAGGAACGGCGCCGAGAAGGACTGCATCTGGGATTGTACCTGGTCAGAGTCGCAGGAGCGCTGGGCGTGGCGTGGAGAGGACAGGGAAGAACCGGATGATCGAGACGAAACCCGGAGCCAGCGCCTCCACTGGCGCGCCGCCAGGGAATCCACGGACGCCGCGTGCGTCGCGTGCGTCGCATGGGCGGCGCTGGCGGCTGGGGATCACCTCGGCGGCCGTCTTCGCGCTGCTGCTCGTCGTCCTGATCGTCTCGATCTTCGCGCCGATGACCCCCGCGCCTGACAGCTTCTTCAATACGACGCCTGTCGCGCCGCTAGGACGCCTGCGCACACCCAACGCGCACGCCACACCGTTGGCGACGCTGCTGCGCCAGCAGGCCGAAACCCAGTATGTCAACTCGCTGATTAGCCACATGACGCTGGATGAAGAGTTGGGCCAGATGATCATGATTGGCTTCTCTGAGACGCAGATGGACGATGCGCTGGCCTATCAGATTCAGCAACTGCACGTCGGCTCGGCCATCCTCTACGCCTTCAACATCCAGAATGGCCCGCAGATGAAGGCGCTGGTCGCCGGGATGCAGGCCGACGCGACGACGCCGCTCATCATCGCTACCGATCAGGAGGGCGGCGAGGTCAATCGCCTGCAATCGGTGATCGGTCTGACCCCCAGCGCCGCGATGATCGGCGCGACCGGCAACCCCAATCTGGCGCGCCAGCGCGGCGAGCAGGACGCGCAGGCGCTGGCGCAGTTGGGCATCAACCTCGACCTGGCGCCCGTGGTGGATGTGCGGCAGACATCGGGCGGCGATGTGCAGAGCCGCAGCTTTGGCGTGACCCCCTCGGTGGTGACGACGATGGCGGGCGCATACCTGAGCGGCTTGCAGCAGAGCGGGCAGGTGGCTGGCACGCTCAAGCACTTCCCCGGGCTGGGCGATGTGCCAGTCGATCCACATGAGACGCTGTACACGCTCAACCGCAGCAAGGCCGATCTGGAACGCATCGACTGGGCGCCTTATCGCGCGCTGCTGGCGACGGGCCAGGTGCATGCCATCATGTCCACCCACATCATCCTCAGCGCCATCGATCCCACGCGCCCGGCCTCGCTCTCGGAGCCGGTGCTGACGGGCATCCTGCGCAATGAACTGGGTTTCGACGGCGTCATCATCACCGATGGCATCTACATGCACGCGCTGCAGAACTACAGCCTCGACCAGATCGCGCTCTATGCCGTGCAGGCGGGCAACGACATCATCTGCAGCACGTACTCCATCCAGAGTACGGAAGAGGTCATCGCGACGCTGCGCAACGCCGTGCAGGACGGTCAACTCAGCAAGGCCCATATCGACGCCTCGGTGCGGCGCATCCTACTGCTGAAGTTGCAGCTCGGCCTGCTGAACGCCCCCAGCTTCGGCCTACCCGGCATCAGCGGGAAGTAGGCCAGAACCTCACCCCCAGCCCCTC
>DATBTW010000425.1:0-15427 GCA_036559055.1 Ktedonobacterales bacterium | reverse complement strand
GCGGGCGGATGAATGGTCGGAGCCTCGCCAGACGATTGCGCAGGCCGAGGGGCTGCGCAAGACCTATCGCGCGCACGGGCTGGAGCTGGACGCCCTGCGCGATGTCGATCTGAGCGTGGCGCGCGGCGAGATGGTCGCCGTGATGGGACCGAGCGGCTGCGGCAAGACAACCCTGCTCAACTGCCTCGCCGGGCTGGATACCATCGACGCCGGGCGTGTGCTGATCGACGGCGTCGATCTCGCCAGTCTCAGCGACGCCCGCCGCGCCGACTATCGCGCCCAACGCATGGGCTTCATCTTCCAGAACTTCAACCTGCTACCTGTGTTGAGCGCGGCGGAGAATGTGGAGTTGCCGCTGCTGCTGCTGCGTGTCCCCGCGCACAAGGCCCGCAGGCGGGCGCGGGCGCTGCTCGACGCCGTAGGCCTGAGCCACCGCGAGCGGCACCGTCCGGCGGAACTCTCCGGCGGGCAGCGGCAGCGCGTGGCGATTGCGCGGGCGCTCGTGAATGAGCCAGCCATCGTCTGGGCCGACGAGCCGACCGGCAACCTCGATACCGAGGCCGCTGGCGAGGTGATGGATCTGCTGGCGCGGCTGAATCGCGAGCGCGGGCAGACGCTGGTGATCGTCACCCACGCGCCCGACATCAGTGCCCGCGCCGACCGGCTGATTCGCATGCGCGATGGCCGCATCGTCTACGCGGGATAGCAACCTCAGCCGTGACGCGCATTGCGCTCCGGCGACGGCTCGACCGCCTCCACGCTGGCGGCCAGCTCGCGGCTGATCGGCGCAGAGAGCGCGTGCACGGCGCGCTCGACCTGCGCCACCAGCGCATCCACCTCGGCGGGCGTGGCGCGCGCGGCAATGCTCGCTGGTTCGCCCAGCCGCAGCGTCACTCGCCACATCTTCTGTCGGCTGAAGCGCCACGCCGGTCGCCGTGGGCCAGTGAGCCGCTCATAATAGAAGCCCGCTGGCACGATGCTGACCTGAGTGGCGCCGTCGCGCTCGGCCAACTGCGCCAGCTTTGCAAAGCCTGGGCGGAAGGGCATGAAGGAGCGCCCGTCATCTTTGGGCGTGGGGAAGATGTCCACGCTGGTGTAGGCCTCCGGGAAGATCACCAGCGTCTCGCCCGACCGCAGCAGCGCCACCGCCTGCTGGGTGGCCACCCGCAGCAGTGGATGCGCCTCCTCCAGCCGGTACGCGCTCTCGCCGCGCGCGAAGCGATCCAGCGAATACTGATCGACCCGCAGCATGATGGGCCAGCGCGCCGCGCGGCAGAGCAGTTCCATGCCGAGACGCTGCCACGCGGCGCTGGTCCAGTCGAGCGCGGTCCAGAAGTGGCTGGGGCGACGCGTGATGCGTTCGAGCGCCAGCGCATCGAAGACGAAATGATAATGGCGCGAGGCGATGATGACGCCACCGGTCGGCGGCAGGTGTTCGCGACCCTCCACCCGCAAATCTACATACAGCGCCAGGGAGATGCGCGAGAACAGGGCGATCAGCAGATCGACACACGACTCAATGAGCCTCGAAATCCTGGACATCGCGCGACTCCTCCTCCACAGCCCGCCGATTGGGAATGGCGGTGTGGTTCAGACGACGCCACGCTCTACACTGCACGACACTCCAAGATGATCCATGGTGATGGACACGCCAGTGCGCGACGCAGCCGCCGCACGATGCTTCTCTGCTCACCATATCACAGCGCACGCCAGGTGTCGTCGCTCAAATGGTTTGGCTGCGAGCGGAGCGCGTCGGGCTGATCGGCGCGGAGAGCGCGCGGGTCGTCTGCTCGACCTGCGCCACCAGCGCCGCCACCTCGGCGGGCGTGGCGCGCGCGGCGATGCTGGTCGGCTCGCCGAAGCGCAGCGTCACGCGCCATTGCGGTCGCGCGGTCGCCAGCCGCTCGTAGACCAGCCCCGTCGGGATGATGCTCACCTGCGTCCTGCCATCGCGCTCGGCCAACTGCGCCAGCCGCGCGAAGCCCGGCGCGAAGGGCAGAAACGTCTCCCCATCAGCGCGTTCAGACTTGGGCGTGGGGAAGGGGTCGATAACTGGATAGGCTTCGGGGAAGATGACCAGCGTCTCGCCCGCGCGCAGCAGCTCCAGCGACATGCGCGTGGCGGCGCGTAGCATGGCGGGGGCCTCGCGCAGGCGGTAGGCGCTGACGCCATCGTAGAAGCCCTGCCGCAGAGCGAAAGCGTCGGTGCGCAGGATGGCGGGCCAGCGCGCCAGACGACACGCTAGCTCCATCCCCCGGCGTTGCAGCGGCGTGCGCGTCCAGTCGAGCGCGACGAAGATGTGCGCGGGCCGCCGCGCCTCGCGCAGCAAGATCAATCCATCGTAGAGGTGATGGAAGTGATGCGCGACGATCAGCGTGGCGCCCACGCGCGGCAGCCGCTCGACGCCCTCCACGCGCAGCTCCACCGCGCGAGCCAGCGTGCGCCGCGCATACAGATCGATGGCGTGATAGGCGATAGCCTCGACGACTTCGACGGGGCGCGCGGGTCGCGCCGCGGCGCGC
The DNA here is from genome assembly GCA_036559055.1 of Ktedonobacterales bacterium. GTDB lineage: Bacteria > Chloroflexota > Ktedonobacteria > Ktedonobacterales > JADMIN01 > JAKAIY01. The sequence continues at coordinate 12,905 of DATBTW010000425.1, read as the reverse complement.
TCCTGCTGGCGAGCGGTCACAGTGTGGGCGCCGTCGCCACCTGCGATGCTGGCTTGGCGCCTGGCCCGCCACCGGAGCCGCGCAGCCCACGCGCGCCTCGCAGCGCCAGCGACGCCGGAATCACGCCCAGCGCCAGGGCGATCAGCAGCGGCGGCCACAGCCCCGCGTTGAGGCTGAGCGCCATCGCGAAGACCATATTCGCCAGATACATCCCAAGTGGCAGCCACACGGGCAGGTCAGCGGGCGCGTTGGCGCGCCACAGCCAGCGACTGACGCCCATGAAGATGAACCCGACCAGCCACCAGCCCACGAAGTTCTGGAGCGGCATGCCGAAGTAGACGCCGTGGGTGTACCACGTCCAGAAGGGGAAGACGGAGTTGCGCGCCATCGCGGGATCGAGCGCCAGATCCCACGCCACCAGCAGCCATGCGCCCAGCGCCAGGCTCCAGAACGTGCGCCCGCGCAGCCCCAGCGCGCCGGTGATGACGCTGGCCAGCAGATAGGCGGTGAACCCCATGTAGAACCACGAGAGCGGGATCGTGAACGGCACGCGGCCCAGCACCTTGACACCCAGCAGATCAGTATAGGCGTAGTGGCCGAAGGGCCAGCCCGTGCTCGTGCCGATCAACTCGGCGGTGAGTGGCAGCAGCGTCGCCACGGCGAAGAAGATGGCCGTCCGTCGGCGCCCCAGCGTCGCCACGCCGAAGGTCAGCAGCGTGGCGGCGCCCAACAGGATGTAGACCATGCCGCCGAGCTTCTCGCCCCACGGGAAGCTCTGCTGGATGAGCGGGTTGGCGCTGATGAGCGCGGGATGCGCCATGAAGACCAGCACGCCCGCCAGCGCGAAGGCCAGCGCGACGAGATGCGCGATGAAGAGGACGGCGACGACTTTCATCTCGCGCCGCATGCCTGCGATCTGGTTTCTCATAGTTCACCCCTCACCTCGCCTCGCACAAGCGTTCGCCCGCGCCATTCGTGCCGCCGCCGCAGCGCGCTCGCCCACAGCCCCAGCGCCACTGGCAGATCGCAGAGCGGCGAGAGCCAGAAGCTCCACGGGCGCCGCGTGTAGGCTCGCGCCACGCCCAGCAGCGTTCCCAGGCGCAGCGCCGTCAGCGCCAGCGTCACGCCCAGCAGCGGCGCTCGCAGCGGCGAGCGGCTGCTCCGCCACGTCGCCAGCAGCGCCAGCGCCGTCAGCGGGGCCAGCGCCTGCGCGAATGTCACCTCCAGCAGGCCCACGAACCCCGCCACGCCAGAGAAACGATCGCGCATCGGCAGCGAGCGTGTCCAGCCGCGCCAGGTCGCACGCCAGCCCGCGTACATCCGCGTGTGGATCAGGTCGCCAGCCTCGTAGAAGCCGACCACCGCGCCCTTCGAGATCAGCAGCCGCGCCATCGTTACATCCTCGCAGATGGACTCGCGCACGGCGGCGAACCCGCCCACCGCCGCCAGCGCGTCGCGGCGATAGAGGCAGCACTGGCCATTGGCCTGCGCCTGGCTGACGCGCGTGGCGGCGCGCCCTGGCGGCCCGAAGCGATAGACCAGCGTCGTAAGCAGGGCCGGATGCAGCAGCGCCTCGCCCAGGCCGCCGATTTCCTGCCGCGTCGCCACGCTGAAGGCCGCCTCATCCGAGCGCGTAGCGTGCGCCAGCAGCGCGCGGGCCAGCCCCACCGCCGGGCGCGTGTCGGCATCCACCGTCAGCGCCCACTGGCAGCGCGCATCCAGCGCGCGCACGCCGCGATCCAGCCCCCAGGCTTTGCCATTCCACCCAGGTGGGATGGGGCTGGCGTCCAGCAGACGCAGGCGAGCGTCGCGCCGCTGATAGCGCGCCACCAGCGTCCGCGTGCCATCGGTCGAGCCACCATCCACCACGATGATCTCGGCGACCTCCGGCCCCTGCGCCAGCAGACCATCCAGGCAGGGGCCGACGCGCTCCGCTTCATTCAGCGTGGGCAGCACAACGCCGATGTGCTGGTCGTGCGCTGGCTCGGCGGCGGTCGACATCAGCGACACGCCGTGCGCTCCCCGCAGGAAGCGCGCCACCACACGCGCGCCCAGCGCCGCTTCCACCGCGACGACGGGCGCCAGCAGCAGATCGATCTCCATCGTTTTCCCCTGCGCTTATGAAGTGGAATTGAGGCGGGAATGTCTCCCATGCTGCCCTCTGCCACATTGTAGCGAGGGCGCGCAGGGAGACGCCAGCGCGATTGGCGCGCCAGATGCGATAGCTCCTCACAGGAGCGACAAACGCAGCACGCAAGGATGCGCGTGCTGCGACGCAGGGAAAGTGAGGCATGCGCGCCTATGGAGCATGTGGAACATAACGACCGCACATTGTCCGATGAAGTCACCCAACCGAATCATGCGCAGCCACGGCCCGCGAGCTGGCCGCCGCGCTGGGAGCCAGCCCCCACCGACCAGCCCACCACGCCGATGCGCCGCTTGCGCCAGCCGCGCGGGGGGAGCGTGCTACTCGTCGGACTGGGCATGCTGATCGGCGCGGCGGTGGTCTGCGGCGCTGTAATTTTGGGCGTGCTGGCGCTCGGCGCGCGCCCCAGCGCGAACGCCGCCACGCCCGCGCAGCAGCCCGTCACGGCGCCAGTGCACACGGCGACGCATGCGCCAACGCCCTCGCCACACGCGACGGCGCCAGCGAATTCCTATCCCATCGTGCTGCCACAGGCGTCCGCGACTCCCAGCCCCACGCCCACTGTGGCGCCCACCGTCACGCCAGCGCCCACCGCCACGCCAACTGCGCAGCCAACGCCGACCGCGCAGCCAACGGCCACGCCCGCCGCAACGCCAACGCCTGTTCCAACTGCAAGCCCATCGCCCGCGCAAACACCTGGAGCAGGCGCCACGCCATCAGCCTCCGCCATCCCCTGAGCGAGCTGCACGATGCCAAGGCTTGAAATCACCTGGCGCTCATCCGGCAGTGTAACCTGCGGGTATATCTCCATATAGGGTGTGCCACACTTGCGCAGAAGTCGTCCCACATCTCCCCGCATCCCCACCGCTGGCGACAGTGGTGGGGTTGTTTTCATCTACGGCCCTACGACAGACCGTAGCCCGCGACGAAATAGGTCGCGAAGAGGATGAGCAGGATACCGCTGACCACGGAGAGAGCGGCCAGCAGGCGCGGGCGCCCCCGCAGCGCGAACGCAATCACCATGAAGACCGGAAACACGACGCTCAGGTAGCGCCCCAGCGAGTTCGCGTTGGAGAAGTCGAGGATGGGCGCAGCGACGCTGGCGAGCGCGAAGAGCGCATAGATGGGGCCGAGTCGCCGCCAGACCAATGGGATCAGCGCCAGGAAGCCCAGCATGAGCAGGATGGCGAAGTAGTCGAGGATGTGGTTGCCATCGCGTGTGCCAAGCCAGCTCGGCGTATGAATCAGCGCATGCGCGACAAAGCGCAGTCCGCCAGTCTGGAGGTGGCCACCATGCCAGCCCAACTGCGACGCGGTGACATAGGCGAATGGCTGACCCCAGCGCGCCCAGCAGTAGAACATGTACGCGAATAGCCCCAGCGGTGTCAGCGCCAGCGCCAGGATGTTGAGGCGTAGCGGGCGGTAATTGAGATACCAGTCGAGCAGGTATGCCAGCGCGACACACGCGCCCACCAGCAGCCCCGGCGGCCGCACGGCGCAGGCCAGCGCCGCCATCGCGCTCGCCGCCCACCACTGACGCTGCTCGATGAAGACAAACGCCCACACCGCCAGCGCCAGATACGGCGCCTCCGTGTAGGCCGCGCCGTAGTACAGGCTGAAGGGAAAGACCGCCAGCAGCACGGTCGTGCCCACGGCGACCGATGGGCCAAAGAACCTGCTCGTCAGGCGATACAGGCCCACGCAGGCGACCGCGAAGGTGATCCATGAGATCAGCATGCCCCCAACTGCATAGGGATGGGCCAGCGGAAAGAGCGCGAAGAATTGCGCTACCACGTGAATCAGCAGCGGGTAGAGTGGGAAGAAGTTGGCCCGCAGATGCAGGTATGGCTGGAGCGGCGTGTCGATGTAGCCTTGCTGGGCGATGGCGATGTACCAGCCTGCGTCTTTGCGCTGCCAGACAGCGACTGCCCCTGTGAAGGGCAGCGCGTGGTGACGACCCACCAGCGCGAACCGCATCAGCAGGTCAGCCGCGACGAACACCACGAGGCGCGAGATCAGCGCGATGCCGATGGGGATGACGAGTTCCTGATGTCGCCAGATCGCCTGCAAGCGCGATGGCGCCGCACGAGAGGCGTCGGTCGCCTTGCGCGCCGGACGTTCGGAGAGCATCGTACTCCTTCCGGGGGCTACCCAGGGGCTGCATGCCGCTGTCTGCGGCCATCGCCCAGTCTACATGATCTCACCGCATGCTACAATGCGCTTCGACAGACGTCCGCATGGCTGTCTCGCAGACGCCGCCAGGCGACTGAGCCGGAAAACCCGCCACTCTGGCGCCAATTTCATCGGCTCTGCTCCGGGCGCGTTTGTCTGCGCCTGCCCACAATCGACTCCAATGCCTCAGACTCGCCGCGAAGGAGCCGCCCCATGACCGAAAGCGCTGCCCTCACCATCGAAGACTACTGGACGCTGCGGTTTCTGACCGACATGCGCCTCTCGCCCGACGGCCAGCGCATCGCCTATACCGTGCGCAGCGCGAACCAGGCCGCCAACGAGATTCGCTCGGCCATCTGGCTGCTGGATGCGCAGAGCGGCGCCGCGCGCCAGATCACCAGCGGCGAGAAGCGCGACACCAGCCCACGCTTCTCGCCAGATGGTCGCAGCCTGGCCTTCATCAGCGACCGTGAGGACGATACCGCGCAGCTCTACCTGCTGCGGCTGGATGGCGGCGACGCCCGCAGGTTGACCCTGACGCGGCGCGGCGCCAGCGAGCCATTCTGGTCGCCCGATGGCGCCTGGATCGGCTTCGTCAGCGAGACGCGCGCGGGCGAGCAGCCGCTGCTGGAACGCCCGCTCACCGCTGGGGAGCACGAGCGGGAGCGCAAAGACGAGGCCGACCGACCGCGCGTCATCACGCGGCTGCAATATCGCTGGGATGGCAAAGGCTATCTGGAAGGCCGCAGCAAACTCTTTCGCGTGACACTGGCCGATGGCCACTGCGAGCAGTTGACCGATGGCGACTTCGACGACATGCAGCCCGCCTGCTCACCCGATGGTCGCCGTGTCGTCTTCGTCAGCGACCGCGAGCCAGACCGCGACGCCAACATGACCAGCGACCTCTGGCTGCTCGATCTGGCCACACGCCATGTGCGCCGCCTGACCGACGCCTCGCATGCGTTCGAGCGCCCGGTGTGGTCGCCCGATGGCCAGCGGCTGGCCTGCGTTGCCACGCCACGCATCGCCGCGCACTCGTTCTACAATGTCGCCCCGATGGTGGTCAGCGCGGATGACGCGGATGGTCCGGATACCTCTGCGCCGCGCAACCTCTTCGCCGGACGCGATCTCTCCGCCGAGGTGGGCGTGTACAACGACATCCCCAGCCCCGATGACTGGCTGCCCGCCTGGTCGCCCGATGGCGGCTGGGTCTATCTCCTCTCCCAGCGGCGCGGCGGGGTCGATCTGCTGCGCGCCGCTGTGGATGGCTCGGCGGTGGAGACGACGCTGCGCGGCGACGACGCCCACACTGCGGCATTCGTTCTCGCGCCCGACGCCCGCCACATCTACACGGCGCGCTGCGACCCTACGCGCCCCTGGGACATCTGGGACTATGCCGCCGACGCCACACGCGCGCCGCGCCAGCTCACCCAGCTCAACGACGACCTGCTGGCGAGTCGCGCGCTCTCCCAGCCGGAGCGCTTCGAGTACGCCTCGTTCGATGGCAGGCGTGTCGAGGGCTGGCTCTATCGCCCGGCGCAGGCGCCAGCCAGTGGCGCGCCGCTTGCCCTCAAGATTCATGGTGGGCCGCACGGCGCCTATGGCCAGACCTTCTTTCAGACGGTCCAGGCGCTCGTGGGGCGCGGCTATGCCGTACTCTACGTCAATCCGCGTGGCAGCACGGGCTACGGCGAGCGGTTCGCGCAGGCGTGCGACCACGACTGGGGCGGCGGCGACTACCGCGACATCATGGCAGGGGTCGATGCCACACTGGCGCGTGGTCGGCTGGACGCCGCGCGCATGGTCGTCTTTGGCGGCAGCTACGGCGGCTACATGACCAACTGGATCATCGGCCATACCGATCGCTTCCGCGCCGCAGTGACGATCAACAGCGTCACCAGTCTGATGACCAGCTTTGGCACGGGCGACATCGATAGCGTCTGGGCCGAGGGTGACTACGGCTGGCCGTGGGAGCGCGCGGACTTCTATCGCGAGCGCTCGCCGCTGACCTACGCCTCGCTGATGACCACGCCGCTGCGCATCATCGCCGCCGAGAACGACTATCGCTGCCCCATCGCGCAGAGCGAAGAACTCTACACCTGGCTGCACACATTCGACCGCGCGCCGGTGGACTTCGTGCGGATGCCTGGCGCCAGCCATGGCATCCACGCCTCGCCGCGTCAGCATGTGCAGGCGCTCACGCTGGAGCACGAGTGGTTGCTGCGCTACTGTCCCCCGGTGGAAGATTGAGCAGGGCCGCTACCGGCTGGCGGCCAACTCTGGCAAGGGGCGCAGTTCGTCGTTGGGGTAGGGGAGCGCGAGCGATGCGTCGCTTTGCGTCGCCACTTCTGGCCCAGGATCGCGCCGCAGCAGCGCTCTGGCCGCCGCATAGAACCACAGCGCGATGGGGATTGCTCCCAGTAGCAGGCTCCAGGTCAGCGGCAGGTGCAGCCACGCGCTGCCCAGCGTGTCCGGGGTTGGGCCGTCGCGTATGGGGACGAAACCCGTGCTGATGGTTGGCCAGAAGAGGTCGGTGAGCGGGTAGGCGCCGTAATTGTGGTAGATGCGCACGCCTGTCGCCTCGTAGAGATACGACATCACCAGCGAGAAGCCCAGCGCCACCACCAGTGACCGCCGCAGCCACGCGCGCGGATCATCCACTACCCAGATCAGCCCCAGGCAGGCGAAAGCCAGCGCTGGCGTCAGCAGGCGTGGCCCCGGCAGATTCTCGCCCGCCATCGGCAGGAAGTAGGATGAGATCATCAGCGGATAGATCACGCTGACGGCGATGGCGACCAGCGCCTCCAGGTGATAGTCGCCATGCTGGCGATACCAGCGATACAGCCCCAGCGGGATCAGCACGAGGAAGGGCGACTCGATCAGCAGCCCGCGCGGGTAGACCAGAATCTGCCACAGTCCATCGGGCTTCGGCAGGGTAATGCCGAAGAAGCCGCTGTGCTGGCCCTGGAACTCGCTGCCCGAGACGAAGCCATAGCTGAGGCTGAGCGGATTGCCGAACGCCCACCAGTTATAGGCCGCCAGCGCCAGCGCACTCGGCGCGATGCCCACGCCAAATAGCACGAGCGTCTGGATGCGCCTGCCAGGGAATCCGAACCAGATGTAGGCGCACAGCAGCAGCAGGATGACCCCCGCCGGATATTCGCTGATGACGGCCAGGCCGGTCAGCAGGCCCGCCACCACCAGCCGCCATGTCGGGCGCTCGACCTGCCGCGCGCGGAAGATCAGATAGAACGCGACGAAGATCAGCGCACCGCCGAACATGTGACTGAACAGCGTGGTGGAGAACGGGTAGGCCAGCGTCCCCAGCGCGAACATGCCCGCGACCACATACGGCAGCGGCGAATTGGCCAACGTGGGCCGCAGCCGCGCCACGAAGCGTCGAAGCGCCAGCGCCCCCGCCACAGCGGCTGGCGCCAGGGTGAAGGCATTGAGCAGCGCGATCTGCTGCGTAATCGTCAACTGCGCGTAGTTATCGAGATCGAAGAAGTGTCCGATGACGAACAGCACCGGCACGGCCACCAGCGACAGCCCCAGCGAGCGCGGCGAATACCAGTGCCCGTGGAAGTAGCTCACGTCGATGGTGTTGCTGGCGTGCAGATCGATATTCGCGCCACCGTGGGCCAGCGCGTAGACCATGTCGTAGCGGCTGATGGTGTTGGTGCCAGCCGGGGTGACGAAGTAGATGTAGCAGAAGAAGACCAGTGCGGCGAAGGCCCACTCAGAGATGGTGAGAGCGGTCGCGACGCGGTTGAGCGCACGCAAGGCGACGGGCAGGGCAACACGCCACCAGGGCAGAGTGTTCGCGGTACTGCGGGCGCCGCGCGCCGAGGAGGGGTTGACCTGTACGCTCATTCGCCGCCTGTTCCCTTGAGAAATGCAAAACCTCTCAGCAGTATACCGGCCTGCGACGATGCGGGTCAAACCGGGCGCCCCTCGTTGGGCCTCCCACTCATCACGATCGTGTCGAGATCACACAGCACACATCAACGCCGACGATAGCTCAACTGAAGGTCATCTGTCCAATCGCTGTCTGCGCGAGTACTTTCGCGCCATTGCCCCATAGCACGTTCTGGCGCGCCTCGTCGCTCCAGCCCTCCAGACGCAAGAAATCAGCCATCCAGCGGTCGGGGGTGATGAAGGGATAGTCCGACCCAAACAGGAACTTGTGATTGAGCCGCCCCGCCGCTTCTCTCAGCAGCGCCTCAGGAATGTAGCGTGGCGACCAGCCCGAAAGGTCGTTATAGACGTTGGGCTTGTGCTGCAGGATGGCGATCATCTCCTGCTCCCACGGCCACGAGGGGTGCGCGCCGATGATGGTGAGCGCGGGATGATCGACCGCCAGGCTATCCAGGTAGATGGGGCGGGTGTAGTCGAGCTTGACGCCGCCACCGCCGGGCATGTTGGCCCCTAGCCCCGATGTGCCGGTGTGAAAGAGCGCGGGCACGCCCAGGCTGGCCACCTCGGCGAAGAGCGGCGCGAACTGCGGATCATTGGGATAGAACGCCTGGATGCCGGGATGGAACTTCATGCCGGAAAGGCCTAGCTCGCGCACGGCGCGTTGCGCCTCGGCGATGGCGCGGTCGCCCTTGTGCGGATCGACGCTGGCGAACCCGATGAACTGCTGCGGATAGCGCCGCACGATCTCGGCGACGGTGTCGTTGCGCAGCGGCTTCTGGCCAGTGGCCGTCTCGGCGTCCCACGCCAGCAGCACGCCGACCATATCCTGCTGGGCATAATAGTCAGCGATCTCCTCGATGTCGCGCAGATTCACCTCGCGCCGGAAGTACGCCTCAGCGCCCGCGCGATACTTGCCAATCGCCACATCCATGAACTCGGCGATAGGCAGATGGACATGGAAGTCTATCGCGCGTGGCATAGCGTATTCCTCCTGAGTCAGCGTCAGGCGCCGATACATCGCTCTGCGCCATCGTATCACAAGGCTGACCGTGCGCGGCGCGCGGCCATCGCAGGCTAGCCCACTGGCGCCGCCTGGCTGGCGATTGAAATCGCGCCTGGGAGGCGGCTGGCGTCGCCGCAAAGCCTGCCTTCGCAGGCTCCCGGATGATAGCCGCTCCCCAGTCCGCGCAGGCGGACTTCGTGGCCCTGAAAGGGCCTCCCAGGCGCGACTTCAGTCGCCAGCGCCCGCCCGCTCTCACTCCAACGCTCCCCTATTTCTGCTAGCCCACTCGCGCCGCCTGGCTGGAGACAGGCGCTGATCTGAGCTATACTCTTCTGGAGCGGAAAGTAGAGCGGTTCCGTTCAGCAGGAGACGCCAGGTGGCAGCGATAGATAGAGAATCCATCTTGGAGGCAGTGCATCACCTGCCACCAGAGGAACAGCGTGCGCTCGCGCTTGAGATATTGCGCGCGCTTGCTCCAATGCCGACCGCGTCCATTCGACGCGAGTTACCCCCTGCTCCCGACCCACGCAGCGCGTCTGCGTTGGCATTGCGCGGCATCGCGAAGACCGACAAGCCAATCGACGATGTGCGCTCACTCGACGAAAGCCGAACGGAGCGATTTAGCTGATGGCTGAGGATGAGGTTCAGCGCTCTGTCCACCCATTGAATGTGCTCGTTGACACAAATGTGGCAATTGATTGGCTCAACGACCGAAAGCCCTGGTCAGATGAGGCCCAACCACTGTGGGAAAGCCGTGAGATGCGGCGGGCGAACCTCTACCTGCCCGCGTCTGTTCTGACAGACATCTTCTATATCTTGCGCAAGTCGCTCGGCAACGATGGAGCGAAGGACGCCGTCATGCGCTGTGTAGCCGTGTGTGGCCTCTTATCAATTGATGCCACAGTGATCCAACTGGCTCTCTCATTGCCCGGCGCCGATTTCGAGGACAATGTACAGATCGCATGCAGTCAAATTTACCCCATTGACCTTATCGTCACACGCAATCCAGATGACTTCGCCCTTGGCGTGACCGTGCCTGTAGTGAACCCGCGAGACATCGAACGCTTTCTCCCCTCACCGCCCGTTTCCTGACGGGGAGCCATCCCCGCTCTGTGCTAGCCCACTCGCGCCGCCTGGCTGGAGACAGGCGCTGATCTGGGCTATACTCTTCTGGAGCGGAAAGTAGAACAGGTGGTCGCTCCTGCTCCCCCTCTCCTCGCGGGAGAGGGGCGGGGAGTGAGGTTCCGCGCAGGGAGGGTCGTCATGCAGCAGCCGCACGCGACGCCGGGGCCAGACGCCCTGGCGCTGATCGAGCGGGCGCGGCGCATCCTCCAGCAGGAGCAGCGCAAGGGCCACGACGATTCGGTCGTGCGGCCCGGCGGCATCGAGTCGTTTCTGGCGCGCTGGGCGGCGGACTGGTCGGCGACGCGCGGCGCTGCCGGCAGCGATCTGGCGCAGGCCATCACACGCCAGCTCAACGGCTATGGCGCGCTCGATCCGATGCAGCGCACGGCCAGAGTGCGCGCGGCGCTGGCCCTGCTCGATGGCGCTGCTTCCTCTGCGGCCGCACGGCCAGCCGCTACTGCGCCCGCTAGCGCGCCGCAGCCGTCGAAGCGGGCTGAGAAGCGGTCCCCGGCGACGCCCACGCCGCGCACGCTGCACCCCGTGCGACCAGCGCCGCCCGTGCGCGAGGGCGAGTGGCCGCTGGCCGCGCCGCTACGCAAGCCTCCGGAGTTGCGCCGCACGTCCACCGCCAGCGTCGCCGCCCGCCCGCCCCGCCCGGAGGACGCCTATCTGCTGGAGGCGCCCGTCACCAGCGTCCCTGGCCTGGGGCCGACCCAGGCCATGCGGCTGGCGCGGCTGGGCATCGAGACGGTGCGCGACCTGCTCTTCACCTTCCCGCGCGAGCATCGCGACTACAGCAAGCTCATCAAGATCAATCAGGCGCCGTTTGACGAGGTCTGCACCGTAATGGGGCTGATCTGGGAGGTCGAGACGAAGCGCAATGGCGCGCGTACCCGTACCGTCGCGCGCATCTCGGATGAGACGGGCGCCATGCGCGCCATCTGGTTCAACCAGCCCTATCTGCAGAAGCAGCTCACCTCCGGCGCCTACATCGTGATGACCGGCGTCAAGCAGCGCTTTGGCAATAGCGTGCAGTTCAGCGTGCGCAGCCACGAGCTACCTGAGCAGGGCGACCTCCTCAACACCGGGCGGCTCACGCCGGTCTACCCCCTGACCGAGGGACTGAATCCCAAGGCGATGCGCAAATTCGCCAAGTGGGCGGTGGATCACTGCGCGCCGTTCGTGGCCGAGCATCTGCCCGCCTCGGTGCGCAGCCGCGCCAACCTGGAGCCGCTACCCGAGGCCATCGCGCAGATGCACTTTCCGGATGGCTACGACGAGCTACACGCTGCGCAGCGTCGGCTGGCCTTCGATGAGCTGTTCCTGATCCAGCTTGGCATGCTGACCCGCCGCGCCAACTGGCAGGATGGCCCGCCCGCGCCCGCGCTGCCCGCGCCCGCCGCGCTGATCTTCGATGAGCCAGACGCGCCGCCCGACGATGCGATGAGCGCCGCCGAGACACTGCCGCAGACCGGGCTGTGGCCGCTGAGCGCCAACTGCTTCGAGGCGACGTTGCCTTTCCGCTTCACCGGGGCGCAGCGCCGCGCCATCCGCGAGATTCTGGCCGATCTGGCGACCGTCAAGCCAATGAGTCGCATGTTGCAGGGCGATGTCGGCTCTGGCAAGACGGTGGTGGCCGCCGCCGCGCTGCTGGCCGCCGCCGCCAATGGCTACCAGGGCGCGCTGCTGGCCCCGACGGAGATTCTGGCCGAGCAGCACTACCGCGGGCTGGCGCGGCTGCTGGAGCCATTTGGTCTGCTGACGGTGCTGCTGACCGGCAGCCAGCGCTCCAAAGAGCGCGTCGCCGCGCGCGATGCGCTGGCCAGCGGGCAGGCTGCCGTCGCCATCGGCACGCATGCGCTGATCCAGGAGGATGTGGCGTACAAGCGGCTGGGCATCGCCATCGTGGATGAGCAGCACCGCTTCGGCGTGGAGCAGCGCGACGCCCTGCGCCAGAAGGGCAATCATCCGCACATGCTAGTGATGACGGCCACGCCGATCCCGCGCACGCTGGCCCTCACACTCTACGGCGATCTGGATGTCTCGACGCTGGATGAGCTACCCGCAGGCCGCCAGCCGATCATCACGCGCTGGCGCTCCGGCGCGCAACGCCAGGAAGCCTATCGCCTGGTGGAGCGCGAGGCCGAGCAGGGGCGCCAGGCATACATCATCTGCCCGCTGGTGGAGGAGTCGGAGGCGCTGGAGGCGAAGTCGGCGGTGGCGGAGTATGAGCGACTGCGCACGCAGGTCTTCCCGCATCTGCGGCTAGGGCTGGCGCACGGCCAACTGCGCCCAGCGGAGAAAGAGCGCGTCATGCGGCAGTTCCGCGATGGCGAGATCGATGTGCTGGTGGCGACGGCGGTGGTCGAGGTCGGCGTGGACGTGCCGAACGCGACGATGATGCTTATCGAGGACGCCGACCGCTTCGGCCTCTCGCAGCTCCACCAGTTCCGGGGGCGTGTCGGGCGCGGCTCGCAGCAGTCCTATTGCTATCTGCTGAGCAAGGAGGCCAGCGCTAGCGCCAGCGAGCGCCTCAGCACG
>DATBTW010000424.1:0-14068 GCA_036559055.1 Ktedonobacterales bacterium | reverse complement strand
GCCCGCCGCGCCCGATAGATCGGAGAGCAGGTGATACATCCGGTCGCCCTTGCGGATGCCGGGTCGCAGCAGATCGCGCGTCGCCAGCATCGGATGTACCAGGATCGCCATAGCCGCCCATTGCCCTTCTACGCCTATTGTCATCCCCGCCCCCACGCGCAACCCGCCCCACCAGGCAAACTCCCTCGCCCTCTGGGAGAGGGGCAGGGGAGAGGACTAGCCCACTCTAATACGTCAGCAGCGTGTAGGTGTCCACATCGGGGAGCCTGGCGCGACCATGCAGCGCGCTCAGCTCGATCAGGAAGGCCGCCGAGACGACCTCCGCGCCTAGCTGACGCGCCAGCTTCACTGTCGCCGCCACCGTGCCGCCCGTCGCCAGCAGATCATCCACGATCAGCGCGCGCTCGCCTGGCCGCAGCGCATCGCGGTGAATCTCCAGCGTGGCGGAGCCGTATTCCAGGCTGTACTCCACCGTCATCGTCTCAGCAGGCAGTTTGCCCTGCTTGCGCACGGGCGTGAACCCCACCCCCAGCAGGTAGGCCAGCGGCGCGCCGAGCAGGAAGCCGCGCGACTCGATGCCCACCACCTTGCCGATCTGCGCGCCGCGATAGCGCTCCGCCAGCGTCTCCAGCGAGAAGCGCAGCGCGGCGGCGTCCTGCAACAGCGGCGTGATGTCGCGGAAGAGGATGCCCGGCTGCGGGAAGTCTGGCAGATCGCGGATCAACCCCTTCAGCCAGCGTTCGCGCTCCGGCGCCAGCGGTGTGACAGGTGGCAGGGATGGTGGCATAGCGGCCATAGCGTCTGCGACTCCTCGCTTCTCTCGCGGGTCTCCTCGACAACATGCCCAACGTGCCCGCAGCGCTGACATGCTGCCAGTCCGGCGGCGCTGGCGGGCCGCCCGCAGTATATCATGGCTCGCCAGCAGGGGCGTGGGACTGCCCCAGTGTTTGCGCGCGTGGCTCTCACCCCCTGACCCCCTTGCGAGGGAAGGGTGACAGGGGTGAGAGCCACGCAGCCCGCTTGACAAGCGGGCTGAACCACTCGTATAGTGACAAGAACTATCGCGCGTTGTACGCAGCGTCTCACCGCCGGATGGTATGCGCGTGGACTGCGACATGACCCTTCGGTGTCATCCTCTGTCTCGCGCCCGGTTCGATTCCTCCGGTCGTTGGCGCTCCGTGTCTCCCAAAATCGTCCCACCATCGTCCCTCGCCGGGCCGCGCCCACGCATACGGCGCCGCGCGTCCGCACGGAGGTAGCCGTTTGAGCTCACTTGATATCATCCTCCTGGTTCTGGCGGTCGTGCTCGGCGCGGTCGGAGTCTATGGCGGCTATGTCTTTGGTCAGCAGCGCTCACAGCTGCGCTACCAGGAAGCCCAACTCCGACACGAAGAGCAGATGCGCCAGGCCGCTGAATCGGCTGAGTCGCGGCTGGTTCAGTTGCAAGAGGAACAGCGCCGATCCCTGCTGGAGGCGCGCGACGAGACCACCAAGATACGATCATCTCTGGAGAGCGATGCGCGTGAGCGGCGCGAAGAGATTCGACGCCAGGAGCAGCGCATCCAGCAGAAAGAAGAGACACTCGACCGCAAGAGCGAGGCGATGGAGCGACGCGAGCGCGGGCTGAATCAGCGCTCGCAAGAACTCGATGGGCTGCGCGCGGGCGTCGAGGCCATGCGCGAGCAGCGCATCAACGAACTGGAGCAGGTCGCCGGGATGTCCGCCGACGAGGCGCGCGCCGAGCTGCTGACGCTTGTCGAGGAAGACGCTCGCCGCGCCGCCGCCCAGCGCACCCGCGAGATCGAAGCGGTGGCGCGCGAGGAGGCCGAAGCTCGCGCCCGCGAGATCATCACGCTGGCTATCCAGCGCTGCGCCTCCGATCAGGTGTCGGATGTGACGGTCTCGGTGGTGCCGCTGCCCAACGACGAGATGAAGGGGCGCATCATCGGGCGCGAGGGGCGCAATATCCGCGCGCTGGAGGGCGCTACGGGCGTCGATCTCATCATCGACGATACGCCTGATACCGTCATCCTGTCAGGCTTCGATCCCGTGCGCCGCGAGGTGGCGCGCATCGCCCTGACCAAGCTGATTCTGGATGGCCGCATCCATCCGGCGCGCATCGAAGAGGTGGTGGCCAAGGCGCGGCAAGAGGTCGATCAGAGCATCCTGGAGGAGGGTGAGCGCGCCTGCATGGAGGCCAACGTCACCAACCTGCCCGTCGAGCTGGTCAAGCTGATTGGTCGGCTGCACTTCCGCACCAGCTACGGGCAGAATGTGCTGAATCACAGCATCGAAGTCTCGGTGCTGGCGGCGACGATGGCCCACGAGTTGGGCGCCGATGTCAACGTTTGCAAGATGGCGGGCCTGCTGCACGATCTCGGCAAGGCCATTGATCAGGAGGTCGAGGGGCCGCACGCGCTCATCAGCGGCGAGATCGCGCGGCGCTTCAACCGCTCGCCCAAGGTGATCCACGCCATCGTGGCGCACCACGCCACCGAGGCCGAGCCGCAATCGTTGGAGGCTGCCATCGTGCAGGCGGCGGACGCTATCTCGGCGGCGCGACCGGGCGCGCGGCGCGAGACCATCGACCTCTACATCAAGCGGCTGGAGATGCTGGAGAGCATCGCCAACTCGTTCAAGGGCGTCGAAAAGTCGTTCGCTATCCAGGCAGGGCGCGAGGTGCGTATCATCGTGCGCCCGGAGGAGGTGGACGAGACGGCGGCTGGCCAACTGGCGCGCGACATCGCCCGCCGCATCGAGGAGTCAATGGATTATCCAGGGCAGATTCGTGTCTGCGTGGTGCGCGAGACCCGTGTCGTCGATTACGCGAAATGAGTGACCATCCCGTGCATCCAGAGAGGCCGACAGCCCTGCGCCGCGTAGACCTGCACACACATTCGACCGCTTCCGATGGCCTCTACGCGCCTGCCGAACTGGTACGGCTGGCGCATGAGGCTGGCCTCGACCTGATCGGGCTGGTCGATCACGACACCACGGCTGGTCTGGCCGAGGCGCAAGCGGCGGGCGCGCAATTCGGTGTGCAGGTGATGCCCGGTGTGGAGATCAATACCACCCTGGCCGACGGCGGTGACGCGCACATCCTGGGCTTTGAGGTCACGCCCGATGACCCCTCGCTGGAGGGCAATCTGCGCCTGCTGCGCGACCTGCGCGAGCGACGCGGCGAGCGCATGGTGGCGAATCTGCGCGCCGCAGGGTTCGATGTCTCGTGGGAGCAGGTGCGGGCGCTAGCCGATGGCACGGTGGGGCGTCCGCACCTCGCCCGCGCGCTGATCAACGCGGGCTATGCGACGGATGTCAGTGATGCCTTCGCGCGCTACCTTTCACCGGGCAAGCCGGGGTTCTCGCCGCGCTACAAGCTCTCCGCCGCCGACGCCATCCGCATCATTCGCAGCGCGCGGGGCATCGCGACGCTGGCGCATCCTGCCTCCATCGCTGAGCTGGAGATGCGTGTGCTGCCGGAGTTGGTGGAGGTGGGGCTGCAAGGGCTGGAGTGCTACTACGGGTCGAGCGACCAGCGCACCAGCTACGGGCTGTATGATGAGGCGACGGTGGCGTGGCTGCTGGGGCTGGCCGCGCGCTTCCGGCTGATCGCGACGGGCGGCTCCGACTACCACGGCCCGCGCATGCATCCGACACCGCTGGGTGGTCGTTACGTGCCACCAGAGGCCGTCACGCGACTGCGCGAGGCGCGCGCTGCCGCGCTAGCTCGACCTGCCGAGAAGTTCATCCTGCCGACGCCGAAGCTGTAAG
The DNA here is from genome assembly GCA_036559055.1 of Ktedonobacterales bacterium. Lineage (GTDB taxonomy): Bacteria > Chloroflexota > Ktedonobacteria > Ktedonobacterales > JADMIN01 > JAKAIY01. The sequence goes on along the minus strand of DATBTW010000424.1, from coordinate 10,297 downwards.
GGCAGCCCTCACCCCAGTCCTCTCTCAGAGGGAGAGGGAGCGGAGGGTGATATATGGCCAGTATTTCGACGCGGGGCGAGAACCTCACCCCAGCCCTCTCCTACGAGGAGAGGGAGCAGGAGCATTCAAGTTGCGGCGACGCCTGTAGCCCCCCTCCCGCCGCAGCGGGGGAGGGGTTGGGGAGGGGGAATCCATGCCCGCTCTGCGCGATGACGAGCTGCTGGCCTTCCTCTTTGGCGCGTCGGCTGAGCCGATCGTGGCGCAGTGCGGCGCCTGGCTGGCGGTGTCCGCGCGCTTCCGCGACTTCCTGACCGCCAACCGCGACAAGGTGCGCAAGAAGGCGCGCGGCATCTCCACGAGCGAGGGCATGCGTGATCTCCAACTGGAGCTGGACACCGCCTATCACCTGCTACTGGATCACCGCTACCTGCTGGAGTATGAGAAGTATCTCTCCGGCAAGGCACGCGGGCCAGACTTCACCGTGACGGTGAAGGATAAAGCCGCCTTCAACGTCGAGGTGAAGCGCCTGCGGTCGGCGGGCGAGTTCTCGCAGTGGGCCAATGCGATCTGCGACAAGCTGGATCAGATGCCGCCCGATGCGCCGAACATCCTGCTGGTTGGCACGGAACAGCCCGCGCGCAAGAGCATCGACGCCACCCAGGCGATGGCGCGGCTGCGGCGGCTGGCGGAGGCCAAAGACGAGCACGTCTTCACCTCGCGCGGTCTGCCCGACGCCCGCGCCTACATCCGCGAGAGCGCGCGGCTGAGCGGCGTCTTGCAGCATAGCCAGTGGGGCGATGCGGCGGGCGGGCAGGCGACCCTCTGGCTCAACTCCCAGGCCAAACATCCCCTGCCCGCCAGCGAAGAGAAGGCGCTGCTGCGCTGCCTGGCTGGCGAGTGATGGGGTAGAGTCGCGGCCATCAATGGCCGACGCACGGTGCAGTTGGGGCATGAATGTGCCGTTCTGCGCTGACGGTGTAGGTGGCAGGCCAACGGATGCGCCACGATGCGCCACCTATATGTCGATGCCTTGCAGGCCATGGTCACCGAGGGCCAGGGAAAGCTCGCCTCCGTGGTGGATCTCATGTTCAAGCACATGCCAGATGATCCACTCGCGCGTGTGGGAAGACTGCTCTGCCGCCACCGAGGCTGGAGGTGGAAACAGGCGCTCCATATCGGCGGCGGTCCAGTGGGAAAGGGCGGGCGAGATCATGCGCCACGTCACCTCAAACGCGCCCACCAGTGAAGCCGCATCGCGCATGTCCTCATCATTGCCCCATTCAACCAGCTCAGGCGGTTCCGTTTCACCCATCCATCGGTGAAACCACCAGAAACGTGCGCCGATCATGTGGCCGAGCAGCTCCCCGATCGACTGATTGGACGCGATGGGCAATGCTAACTGTTCCGATGTCAGGGGCGTGATCGTGGCAATCAGGCGTTGCTGGTAGTTCTCCCAGTAGTTGCGGAGGGTGGTGAGCGAGAAAGTCTGTTCCGACATATGTGTCTGCTCCATGCTCCAGTGATGTCGCATAATGCCGTCCGTCGGCGCGAGTTAGGATCACCCGACAGGATACCTGCCTGGGGGGCCAAACGCTTCTTCTCGCTTGCTCATTTGCTTGCTCATGCTCGTTTGCGGCCCGACACACCTGCCGCCGTCCCAGCGCCGACGCCTACGCGGTCTCGCCGCTGAGGCTGGCGGCGTGTGGCTGGGCAGATGGCGTGGGCGCCACGCGAGCTGCGGGCAGCGCGCGGCGCGTCTTGCTCAGCCTGCGGGCCAGCGCATTGTAGAGCACGCGGTCGGCCCCCTCGATCACCAGGATGGCGTAGAGCACATCGGGCAGGTCGAGCCAGCGGCGCACGGCCAGGTAGCGCGGCGACCAGCGCGGCTGGAACTTGTTATTGAACGTCTCCAGTGTGCTGGTTTGAATCGCCGCGCCGCCTAGCCGCGCCAGCGGCGAGCCAGCCAGCCACGCGGGCGCGCCAGAGAAGATGGAGAAATTCAGACTGACCTCGGTCGACCCGCGCGCCCGCAGCGCCGCCAGCGTCTCCATCAGCAGAAACTCCATCGCCGCATTGGGAGCGCCGCGCAGGCGGCGAGTCAGGTCGAGCGAATAGTAGCCCTCGCCACCGGGCAGCAGCGTCAGGTAGGCGATGGGTTCGCCGTCGGGGTCGCGCATCAGCCCGACGAGACAGGCGGCGTCCTGGGGATTGGGGAAGCGGCCCAGCGTCATGCAGCAGCCGTACTTCTGGCCGCCGCGCACCGTGCGCCATTCGTCGTCGATACGCGCCAGCGCCGCCCGTAGCGCGCCGGTGATCTCGGTGGCGGGCAGCAGCGCGCAGCGATAGCCGCGCTTGGTCAGCGAGCGCTGCGCCCAGCGCATCTTCTTGCTCAGCCCCTCAACCGAGAAGCTGGGCAGCTCGACCACCGCCTCACGCCCGATGGCAATGGAGCGCATGCCCGCCGCCGCCACCACCGCGCGTTCCTCCGGCGCCAGCGCCACCGCCGCTGGTATCAGCCCCTCGGCGCGCAGCCAGGCGCGAAACTCGGCATAGACGGCGTGGCGCTCGCTGGCTGGCCCCAGCATCGCGCCGATCTGCAGGGCGACCCGCCCCACCAGCTTGTAGCTGATGGCGCCGCGCCCCTGGCTGGCGATGAATGTGCGCGTATCGCCGCGGTTGGCGATGTAGGCCAACGAATTGTGCGAGGAGCGTCCGAAGCGGCGATACAGGTCGCCCGCCCCCGGGTCGCGCTCGATCTGCGCCAGCGCCGTCCACGAGATGACGAGGAAGACGCCCACCAGGAAGGCGGGCAGCGCCAGATCGGCCTCACTAAGGAAGAGATGCTCCAGGCCCACATGCGCCGTCAGCGCGTGCAGCGCCCAGCCGTGGCGTCCCGGAGCCGCTGGATTCCACGTCGTCAGACGATCTTCCATGCGATGCAGCAGCGCCAGCACGGCGCGTCCGCTCAGCGCATAGAGCGCCTGGATGAGGAGCAGCGCGCCGCCCAGCCGCGCCAGATCGACGAGCGTATAGCGCAGCGGAATGTCGTGGAAGCGTGCGCGCGCGCGCCAGAGCGTCGCCAGCAGCGCCAGATTGGCCAGCGCCTCCTCGACATCCAGCCCCTTGGCCAGATTCATGAAGGCGGCCAGCAGCGCGCAGCCCATCAGCAGCCACGCGGCGCGGCGGTGTCCCTGCGCCACCGGATACGCCAGCAGTAGCATCAACACGCCCGCGAAGAGCGTCAAGTGTTGCGCTACCAGCGCAAGCTGCACAGGGAGCAGCGCCGTCAGTAGATGATAGCGTCGCGGCCAGATGGGGAGGAGCGTCGAGCCGATATTGAACAGGCCCACCAGATAGATCAGCAGGGTCTTGAGCGCCGTCCTCACCGCATACTCCTTCGCGTTCGCTGCGCAAAGCTACGCAGTCTGGAGTATATCAACCACGCATATCGCTGGCCATCTCGGCGGGAGAAATGGGCGGCTGGCGGCCCAGGCGCGCCAATTGCTCGCCCGACGTGCTATCACATGAGCGGGGATTCGTGGAGGGCAGATACCTATTGGAGGAAGACGCCATGCCAGCGGCGCCACGCGATGAGTTTCCGCAGGTCAGCGCGCGCGACCGGGCCGAGTGGCGCGCATGGCTGGCCGAGCATCACGCCAGCGCGCCGGGCGTGTGGCTGGTGTACCTCAAGAAGGGCAGCGGGCAGGCCAGCGTGCGCTACGATGAGGCGGTCGAGGAGGCGCTGTGCTTCGGCTGGATCGATAGCGTGACGCGCACGCTGGATGCGGCGCGCTACCAGCAGGTCTTCACCCCACGCAAACGCCGTAGCCCCTGGTCGCAGTCCAACAAGGAGCGGGTGGCGCGTTTGAGCGCGCAGGGGCTGATGGCGCCCGCCGGGCTGGCCGCTGTGGAGGTGGCGCAGCACGACGGAACCTGGACGATGTTCGATGGCATCGAGAGCCTGCCCATGCCCGATGACCTGGCCGCCGCGCTGTCGGACAACCCGGCGGCGCAGAGCCACTTCGCGGCCTTCTCCAGCGCGGTGCGCCAGCAAGCGCTGTGGTGGATCGCCGACGCGAAGCGCGCGGAGACCCGCCAACGCCGCATCGCCCAGGTCGTCAGCGCGGCGGCGGAGAACCGCAACCCACGCGCCGCCATCCCCAAAGAGCAGCGCTGAGCGGCCAGGCAGCAGCACGGGCGGTAAACTCGCAGCTAAGAGCATCCATCACAATCGGTGATAGATTGGGGCAGAACGCAGCTACAGCAAACGCCGTCAGCTACGCTAGCACGTGCGAGCGTAGTACCAGAGCGTGTACTTCGCGAGTTGGCCGATGTGGCTGCGCTCGCCTGGCCCTGAGCATTCACGCGCGCACGTCTTGCTCCAAATACTGCTTCATCATCGCCAACGTGCGGCGATTCTCGTTGCGTATGGGGCGCACGATCAGCGGTTGCAGAAGCGCGAGCATACCCGACAGTCGCGGTGTCGTGGTGCGATGGACTCGCGTATGTGCGCCGAGCGGTTCCAGCCGATAGCGAATGTCAATGCTCAGGCGGCTGAACAGCAACCCCGCCTCCTGGTGAAATGCGAGGGCGAATGGTGGGCGATATTCCGTCACGCGGCCGTGCAGCTTCGCTTGTTTCCCGTCCACATAGATGGTACCGAGCGTGACTGGCGTATCGGACACCTGCGTCGTCGTGCCATAGAGGCCAGACGGTGGCAGCCACCGGTGATAGTTCGGCAGGTCAGCAATCAGTGCAAAGACCTGCTCGACTGGTCTGGCAATGTCGATCGTAAAGTCCATCGAGTGTCCCCACGGATACGGGCGCCAGGAGCCTCGGAGGAAGCAGCGCGCGCCACGTCGTTCACTCTACCATAGGCGCGCCACTGTAGTCCCGCCCTACCGGTGCGTCTGTCGAGTGGACCATCTGGCGCATCCAGGCGCGTCCACCAGCGATGTGTTGGCCCTGGGCGCTCTCAGTGGCGCGCGTGCTCGCCACTCGTTCCGACAACCTTGTGCTGGCGCCCACTTCCTGTGTTCCCATGAGCGATGCGGCCTGCATGGTGGAACCGTCCAGCCCGGATTCGCCGCGTGCGTCCCAACGTGCAGCGTTTCCTTGCCCTCCTCCTCTTACTTCACAATTGGACATATCCCGCTATGACGTTCTCTGACGTTCTCTGCCCTCCGCTGCCTGGCGTCCCTCGGCCACTATGAGGTTCACTGCACCTAGGCGCTGCGGCGAGCGATGACCTGGAGCCAGTTACGTGGCACGCCGGTCAGTTGGAGGCTCTCGAATGCTTGGGCGGCGGCGGCGCCGAGGGCTTCGGCGCCGATCGACCAGGGCACACCTGGCAACGCGCCCTCGATGAAAAGGGAATAGCCTACGATGTCCTGTACGGCACGCAAGGAGAATTCGACCGGCGTCTCCTCAAGGACGATCACGTCCAGCCCCTGATGGCCGACCAGATCCCGATAGTCCTGGGCGGAGAGCCACTGGCGGGCGGTCGACTTGCCATGGCGGTCGACGCGCGCCTCAGGGTGGCGCGCACGGAGCCAGGCGAGGGACTGACGCATCAGCGCGTAATAGAAGGGCTGTGAGCCGGCGACATACGCGCCCTCATAGAACGTGGTGTTGAAGGCGAGCACGCCGCCCGGTGTCAGGACGTTCGCGAGCGCGGCCACACAAGCGTCCTTGTTGACCATCAGGTGCAGCGCGTTGCAGCAGAAGGCCGCATCCGCCGACCCAATTGCGCTCCCAGCCTCTGCCACAGTGCCCTGGACGAAGGTGACAGGACGGCCCGCGAGCCGGTGGCGGGCGAGCGCGAGGGCAGCGGACGACGGCTCGATGCCGACCAGTGTCGCCGATCGCCCGTGTCGCGCGAGCGCATCCAGGATGAGCTCGGTCACCGCTCCGGTGCCGGAGGCCAACTCGACCACGCGCAAGGGAGCGTCGGGCGGGCGCGTCTGATCGAGCGCGGCGAGCGCCTGTTCGACAAGTGAACGATTCACCTCGGTGTAGAACGGATGCTGGGCAAAGGGATCGAAGGAAAAAGAGCTGTCGATTGCCTGCCCGTCAACCTCTGCCATCGGTCTCCTCCTCCGCTGTCTGCCGCGTAGGGTGGGGGCACAGGTGATGCTGTCAGGGAGATGGCGTGCACCCTCGCGGATCGGCTGTGCTTGCCTGGCCCTGAGCATTCACGCGCGCACTTCTTGCTCCAAACACTGCTTCATCATCGCCAACGTGCGGCGATTCTCGTTGCGTATGGGGCGCACGATCAGCGGTTTCAGCGCAAAGACGTGCTCGACTGGTCTGGCAATGTCGATCGTAAAGTCCATCGAGTGTCCCCACGGATACGGGCGCCAGGAGCCTCGGAGGAAGCAGCGCGCGCCACGTCGTTCACTCTACCATAGTCCCGCCACCGTCGGTGAGTTGGTGTAGTGGTCCATCCGGCGAATCCATGTGCGTCCGCCAGCGATTCGTTGACCCCTGGCGCTCTCAGCGCAGCAGCACGGGCGGGTCAACCCGCAGCTATGGGCTTGCAGCCGCAAAGCGCGCCTGCGCAGGCTCAGGAACGGTGCCGTCTCCTGGCCCGCGCAGGCGCGCTTTGCGGCGGCCCGCAGGGCTACCCTTAGCTGCGGATTTATCCGCCAGCCTATCCGGCTAGCTCGCGGCGCTGGGCCTCCAGGCGAGCGAGGGTATCCTCGCCTGCGGCGAGCGCATCGCGCTCCTTCTGGACGACATCTGGTCGGGCGCGCGTGACGAAGTTCTCGTTCGCCAGCATGCCCTGCGTCCGCGCGATGGCCGCCTGCGCCGCCTTGATCTGCTCATCGATGCGCGCAATCTCGCGTTCGATGTCGAAGAGGTCGGCGACAGGGATGTAGACCTCGACGCCATTGGCGACCATGCTCATCGCCTTCTCAGGCTTGGCCGCCAGCTTGCGCTCGATCTGCGGCGGCTCCGTCGCGGCGAGTTGCTCGATCAGCTCGGCCTGCTGCTTCAGCAGCGTCGTGCGCTTGCCTCCCGCCAGGATGACCCTGACGCGCGGCAGCTTCGGCTGCTGCTGCTCCTGCCGGACATCGTTGATCTGCTTGCGCGCGTCGCGGATGCGCGTGGTGATCTCCTGGAGCAGCGCGAACTCCTCCTCGGCGGTCGCATCGGTCAGGCGGGCCTGCGCCTCGGCGTCGAGGCTGGGCCAGCTGGCGATGATGAGCGCGCTGGCGGGACGCCGCTCCAGCGGCTCTTCGGCCCACAGGTGCCCCCAGACCTCTTCCGTCAGGAAAGGCATGAAGGGATGCAGCAGGCGCAGCGCCGTGTCGAGCGCCGTGCGCAGAATCTGCGCCGTGTTCTCGCGCAGCCTGGCGTCCTGGAGCTGGCGCTTGGCGATCTCCAGATACCAGTCGCAGTACTCCGACCAGAAGAAGTCATAGAGCTGCCGCCCGGCCTCGCCGAACTGGTAGTCCTCCATCAGGCGGGTCGTCTCGCTGGTCAGCTGCGCCAGGCGGCTGAGGATCCAGCGGTCGGCCAGCGTCTTCGGCTGCAATGCCTCTGGCGCCGGGATGCCGCCGCCCGCGCCCTCGGTCTGGCCGATGACGAAGCGCGCCGCGTTCCAGATCTTGTTGGCGAAGTTGCGATTGCCCGCGATGCGCGTGACATCGAGCTTGGTGTCGTTGCCGGGCGTGCTGGTGGTCAGCAGCGTGAAGCGCAGCGCATCGGAGCCATACTGGTCGATGACCTCGATGGGGTCGATGCCGTTGCCCAGCGACTTGCTCATCTTGCGGCCAATCTTGTCGCGAACCATGCCATGCAGATAGATGGTATGGAACGGCGCCATGCCCATGAAGTGCGTCCCCGACATCATCATGCGCGCGACCCAGAAGAAGATGATGTCGTAGCCCGTCTCCAGAACGCTGGTCGGATAGTAGCGGCGCAGGTCGGGCGTGTCGTCGGGCCAGCCCAGCGTGCTGAATGGCCACAGCCACGAGCTGAACCACGTATCCAGCACATCAGGGTCCTGCTCCAGCCGCTCTGAGCCACAGCGCGGGCAGCTCGTCGGATCCTCGCGGGCGACGACGATCTCACCGCACTGCTGGCAATACCACGCCGGGATGCGATGCCCCCACCAGAGCTGGCGCGAGATATTCCAGTCGTGGATGTTCTCCATCCAGTCGGTGTAGGTCTTGGTGAAGCGCGCCGGGATGATCTGCGTCTGGCCATAGCGAACGGCGTTGAGCGCGGGCGTCGCCAGCGGCGCGATCTTGACCCACCACTGCATCGAGATCAGCGGCTCGATGACCGTGCCGCAGCGCTCGCAGTGGCCCAGAGGAATCATGTAGTCTTCCTCGTGGTCGAGCAGCCCCAGTCGCTCCAGCTCGGCGACGACGCCCTTGCGCGCGTCGTAGCGATCTTGCCCGGCGAATGCGCCCGCCGCCTCGGTCATGCGCGCGTCGAAGCCGATGACCTGGATGCTGGGCAGGCTGTGCCGCTGACCGATCTCGAAGTCGGTCGGGTCGTGCGCGGGCGTGACCTTGACTGCGCCCGTGCCGAAGTCTTTTTCGACGGCGGCGTCGGCGACGATGGGGATGCGGCGATTCATGATCGGGACGATGGCATAGCGCCCGATCAGGTCGCTGTAGCGCGCATCGTCGGGGTTGACGGCGATGGCGGTATCCCCCAGGATCGTCTCGGGCCGCGTGGTGGCGACCATGATGTAGGCTGGCTCGCCTGCCTTGCCGCCCTTCGCCTTGCCGCCCTTCGCCTGCCCTTCCGCTGGCTCCAGCGGATAGCGGACATAGGTGAGCTTGCCGGGCGTGTTCTCGACCTCGACTTCAAGATCGGAGATGGCGCTCATGCAGCGCGGGCACCAGTTGATGATGCGCTCGGCGCGATAGATCAGCCCTTCCTCGTACAGGCGGACGAAGACCTCGCGGACGGCGCGCGCCAGCCCATCATCCAGCGTGAAGCGCTCGCGCTCCCAGTCGCACGAGACGCCCAGGCGGCGATGCTGATTCTGAATGTTGCTCTTGTATTGGCGAACCCACTCCCAGACGCGCTCGACAAAGGCTTCGCGGCCAAGCTGCTGGCGGGTCTTGCCTTCTTTGGCAAGCTGCTTCTCGACGACGTTCTGGGTGGAGATGCCGGCGTGGTCTTCGCCGGGAACCCACAGCGTCTCGTCGCCGAGCATGCGGTGGTAGCGGATCATGACATCTTCGAGCGCGGCGGTGATGGCATGCCCCAGGTGCAGCGCGCCGGTGACATTGGGCGGCGGCATGCTGATGACGAAGGGGCGCCGATCCGGATTCCGGCTGGGGCGCGGGCGAAAATAGCCCTCGCTCTCCCACCAGTGGTAGAGGCGTTGCTCGACCGCCTGCGGATCATAGGCCTTGGGAATCTGGTCGAGCCTGCGGGGAGCGCTCTGCTCCTCGGTCGCGGTGGTCTGCGTGGTCTCTGTAGACTCTGCGGTCATGGGAATACTGCCCTTTCCTCCAGACAAAAGCGCCTTCCCCTGTCAAGGACGAGGGAAGGCGCTCGTGGTTCCACCTTGGTTCGCGGGGCGCGCCGGGGAGAGATCAGACGATCAGGGCAAGGCCAGACACGCCACCGCCTCAGAGCGCGCGCTAACGGGCGCAACCCGCGCGAGACTCACTGCGGCGTCACACAGACGCCAGCGCTCATCTCGCAGGCGACCCGGTCACTTCGGAGGTCGTCCCAGCGGAAGCTCGCACCTGAGCGCTTCCGTCTCTGACTGGGCCGCTGCCGCCTACTTCTCCGGGTCATCGCCTTCTTGTACTTGACAGTATATCGCCCGCCGCCGCGCGCTGTCAACGAAACGAGCAGGCGACCTATCTCATCCGTAAGCGTCTGGTCACCGTTATGTCACGCCGCGTAACATCCACTGCTCATCCTCGGAGCAAGGTGGTGCCGCGCGGCATCGCCTCCGTACGATGCCCTGCCAGTTTCCATCCCTGCCCGCATAGCTCGCCAGTGCCATCGCCAGCAATGGCGCCATAGAGCCATTGCGATGGCTCTCCGCGCCGATGGAATCTGGGTGGATTCAGGGCATCATTGCGCATAGAAGCGACGCGATGGAGCCAGCGAGGTTCGCGGAGTCGTCGCCAGGGACAGGGACAAGGAGCGTATCACGATGAATTCTCAGTCACAGCCAGCCGCTTCCGCCGCCTCGCCCGCGCAGGCCGCCGTCGCCGCCCTCGAAGCGCTGGACGTGCGCAAGTCGCTGCCGCTGGGCCGCGAGCGCGTGGACATCCTGAAGGGGATTAGCCTGCGCATCGAGCATGGCGAG
>DATBTW010000423.1:0-10078 GCA_036559055.1 Ktedonobacterales bacterium | reverse complement strand
AGGAGCTTCAGAAACGCGAACAGCAACGGATTGAAGCCGAACATCAACCGTCGCTCTTTCCGCCGGATGCGTAAGAGCAACAGCCCTTCGGCGCCGAGCGTATCCCCTCGATCACCCGTCTGCGGGAACCGGGATGAAGGCCGTGGCGAGCGTGGGCCGCCCGCCACTGTTCCCCTCCACCCACAGGTAGGCGCCATAGTCCTGCTCGTAGGCGCTGCCCACTGGCCCGGCGCTCCAGGTGAAGCCGACCAGTTGGGCATGCGGCGGCGCCTGAATGCCCAGCCGCCACTCGCTCGCCTGCGGATCCCATGCCCACAGCCAGAGGTCGCTGGCGTCCGGTTGCTCCGTCACCTGCTTGTGCGGGTCAGTCCCCAGTGTCAGCAGCAGATTGGCCGGAGCCACGCCCAGCGCCGCCGCGACACCCATCAAATGATCGTCGGCGGTGGCGCCGCTCACGGGCAGTGGCGGCAGCTCGCTCCAGATGCCAGAGCCGTGCGGCAGCCGCTGAATGGCCTCCGGCGGCGTATCCGGAACCCACGGCGGCGCGAACAGGCCATCGGTATAGATCGGCGCGTAGAGCGCGCTCCAGTCGCCCGCGCTGGCCACACGCGGCTCCAGCGAGGCGGCCAGCACGGCGGCGGGCGGCCCGCGCGAGATCGTCGCCCAGGTCGTCCCGCCATCGAGCGAGCGAACGATCTGCCGCAGGATGTTGAGACGCCCGCGACGCGGCCAGTAATAGACCTGCGCCAGCAGCGCCCCACCTGAGCCGTAGCCCGTCAGCACGGGGGCCAGGTAGGCTCCTCGCGCGGGCAGGCCACCATCCGCCGCCTGCCAGGTCAGGCCGCCATCCGCGCTGCGCATCAGGCTGGATGTCGGCTCCGGGTAGCCGCCATCTGTCCACCAGGCGAAGATCCAGCGCGCCGAGAGCCAGGCTTCCCCCTGGCAAGCGCCAGCCCCGGCGTCGGCGGGCGGCAGCGAGACGAGCGACCACTGGTAGCTCGCGAAGAGGCTGAGATAGACCTGCATGCGAGAGCAGGCAGTTTGCGCGGGATCGACTGTGCGCGCCACCAGCAGCAGATGTAGGCTGGCGTCCAGCGCGACTTTGATCTGGCACGACTGCGCGGGCTGGTGGGTTACGCGGGTGGCCAGCCAGGTGGCGCCCAGGTCATCTGTGCGCCAGGCCAGTATGCCATCATGGTCGATCTGGCAGGCCAGCGCCGTCTGCGGGTCAGCGGGATCAACGGCATAGGTCAGGGCAGCGGGGGCCACGCCGGGCGGCGGCGCGACATGCTGCCAGGCGGTCATCTCCAGCCGGGGGGCCAGCGTGCCAGAGCGCAGCGCGAAGCTCAACCGCTGCCAGCCCACCGCCAGCAGCGCAGGGCCGCCCAGCAGCGCAAAGAGGGTCGCCGCCACCAGTGTAGTGATCAGCGCGCCGCGCATGAGCCGCTGCCGCATGGTGAGCCGTGGCCCCCACAGCGCGCGAGCCGCCTCCGCGTCCACCCGCCGCGCCCGCCGCCGTGGCGCGCCCCGCGCAGGCTGGCCCCCAGCGCCATCCTCCAGCGATTCGACGACCAGACCGTCATCATTGGCGCCAGAGTTCCCATCCTCGGTCATGCTGGCTGACCTCCCCGCCGCGCGCCTGCTACGCCGACACAGGAATAGGACGCCGCGCTGCCTGGGAATTTACCATCGAAACGACAACGGGAGAGTAGCGCGCCACGCCGCTACCCGCCGCTGCTGCCGTTCGCGCCATTCGCGCCATTTGCGCCATTTGCGCCATTCGCACCATTCGCGCCCCTGGAGACGGCGGGGAGACTGGGGTCCGTGCGGCGTGCGCCCCTGGAGTGGAGCGGCGCTCGCAGCAGAGCGCGGTCGATCACGCGGTCAGCGCGCAGTTCTTGCGAGGGCGAGGCGGCGAAGGCGCTCGGCCCACTCGCGCGGCTCACGCGCGGCCCGGCGACGCCGGCTGGCTGCGCAGCGGACGCCGCAGGCGCGGTCGGGGCGACGGGGCCGATCACATGGGCCGCAGGCGTCTGGAAGTCGGGCGCGACGGGCGTCCCGAAGAGCGTTGCTTCGGCCACGCTGGTCAGCGCGGAGAGATGTCCGGGCGCGGGCGAATTCGCCGTGCGCAGCAGCTCCGCCACCTCGGCGCCATCCAGATCCTCGCGCTCGGCCAGCGCCTCCGCCAGCGCAGGCGCCTCGGCGCGATGTCGCTCCAGCAGCGCGCGCGTCGCTTCATACGCCCGGCGTAGCAGCCGCTCCACTTGCTCGCGCACGATGGGGTCGGCAAGCAGCCGCTCATCGCTCGGCGCGCGTGACGTGGCGATCAGCGATTCGCCCAGGCCCCAACGCGCCACGCAGCCCAGCGCCAGCGTGGTCGCCTCGGCCAGATCATCGGAGGCGTCGGTCAACCGCGCCTGCAAAAAGACCTCCTGCGCCACACGGCTCGCCAGCGCAATCTGCATCGCCGCGAAGATCTCATCCGCCGAGCGTGGCGCCATCTCCGGCGCCCCAGCGCGCCGCTCTTGTGCCCGCTCACGCGGCGCGCGAATCGTCAGGTGCGCCACGGGTTCCTGCGGTTCCAGGGTCGCCAGCGCCACGACGCGGCCCGCCGCCGCATACGCCAGCCGCCGCTTCTCCGTCGCCGTGAGCGCGTTCATGGGCGCCACGCCGCTGCCGCCGTGCGCGCTGGCATGCGCCGCGCAGGCCGCCTCGAAATCCTGAGCGGTCGCGCGCTCGCGTCCAGCGCCGTGGGCAAGCGCCAGCGCCTCGTTGACGGCGCGCATGATCTCGGTAGGCGTGTAGCCGCGCATATCCGTCACCAGGCGGGCCAGCGGCAGCGTGTCGTCGTGCGGCGTCTGGCTGAGCGCACATGCGATCACTGCGGCGCGCTGCGCGTCAGTGGGCGCGGCAAGCTCGATCTGGAGATCGAAGCGACCGGGGCGTAGCAGCGCGGGGTCGAGCGCCGCATGCGCGGGGGTTGCGCCAATCGTCAGCGCGAGCGCCGCCGCGCCTGGCGAGTCGAGTTGCGCCAGCAGTTCCGCACGCGCGCCTGCGCTCACCAGATCGAGATGATCGAGATAGAGGATACTGGCGCCGTGCGACCGCGCCCGCCGCCGCGCCGCGCGGATGACGCTGCGCATCGCCCACGCATCCAGCCCCAGCGCCGATGTGTGGAAGCTCGCCGCGCTGACATAGCCCAGCGGCGCGCCAGACTCCGCGCTGATGCGCCGCGCCAGCGCGCGCTTGCCCACCACGTCTGGCCCCACCAGCAGCAGCCCACGGCTAATCTCGCCGCTCGCCGCATCGCCGCCCTTCATCCCACGCAGCAGCGCCGCGATACGCCGCGCCGCCTCGTCGGCCGCCGGCGAACCGCTCGCCTCACTCAGCGCGGAATCATGCGCGTCATGCGCGCCGTTCGGCGGCGCCCAGCGCAGCCGTGGACGCGCCAGCGCCCAGAGTAGCGCGCCCAGCGCCGCCAGCAGCACGGCGACGATCACGACCACCTGCCCGATGAAGAGCAGCGCGGCGGGCGCGCGCGTCGCCAGGAGCCAGATCGCCACCGCCGCCACGATGACCGCCACGACCAGCGGCCAGCGACCGCTGAGGATGCGGCCCAGTGCCCGCAGCGCGCGCCCGCCGAGGCGCGCGCTGGCGTCGAGCGCCGTATGGAAGAGTTGCTCGGCCTGTGCGAGGGTGGCGCGGGCGGTCGCGTTCGCGCGCTGTGGCGTCTGAGTGGCCATGATCCGTCTTCTCCTTCGATCCGGCTTCGATCCGGCGCCATGCGAACGCGCGGGTAGTGCGCTTCTGGCGAGCAAGATGGGCGCCTGACTGGATCGCATCGAACAGCACGGGCGGCGCTGCGCGGTGGGGTGACGCGATCTGGCAGGCGGAATTGGCGAGAAAGAGTCCCTGAGACGTGCGAGTGAACCAAGCTGCGAGAGATGAGGCGCGCGTTATGGGGCACAACTTATCCATACGGTATGGACGTATGGCAAGCAGCGTCCGCTTCAGAGCCATCCGTGCTCGTGACGCGAGAATTGTAGGGTGCGCCTTCGGGTGATGTCAAGGCTGAGGCGAAGCGAGCAGACAGCGCAGCGCGCCCACCCGCACGGAGCGACGCCATCTGGCGACGGGCGCTCCAGCGCAGGGGACGCGCTGAGGGAATGCGAACCTGAAGATGAGCGGCGAGCTAGGCGACGGTGGCCTTCGCGCCAGCCTCTTCCAGCTTGGCCTTGGCCGCGTTGGCCTCGTCCTTCGCAACGCCTTCCTTGACGGCCTTGGGCGCCGCCTCGACCAGATCCTTGGCCTCCTTCAGGCCCAGCCCGGTCAGCTCGCGCACCGCCTTGATGACGTTGATCTTGTTCGGGCCGATCTCGGCCAGCGTCACGGTGAACTCGGTCTGCTCCTCGGCAGCAGCAGGAGCCTCACCGCCAGCGGCGGCGGCGCCTGCGCCCGGAGCCGCAGCGACCATCGCCGGAGCCGCGCTCACGCCCCACTGGTCCTGGAGCGCCTTGCTCAGCTTCACCAGGTCCAGCACGCTCATGTTGCTCAGTTCTTCGATCAGCTTATCGACATCCACAGCCATGATGATTTCTCCTCTGCGCGGGCGCCGCGATTCGTCGCATTGGCGCCCGCCGTCTGTTGTGTGTTGCGGTTCGTGATGCTACGCAGCGCTCTCGCCAAGCTGGCGGATACGCGCCTCCAGCACATTCACCAGATCACGTAGCGGCGCGCTGAGCACGCCATAGGTCTGATTCAGCGGCCCCATGAACGTGCCGACCACCTGGCCGCGCAGTTGGTCGCGCGGGGGAATCTTAGCCAGGTCTTCGACCTGCTTCGCCGAGATTGGCCCACGCTCCAGAATGCCCGCCTTGACCTTGACGGGCTTGCCCGTCTTGGCCGTCTTCAGGTAATCGGTGACCGCTTTGGCGGTCGCCACCTCATCGTCGTAGCTGAGCGCGATGGCCGTCTGACCGCTGAGCAGCGCCGAGATGTCCTGATAGTGCGCGCCCTCAGACGCCTTGCGCAGCAGCGTGTTCTTGACGACATGCAACTCGATGCCCTGAGCGCGCAGCTTGCGGCGCAGATCCTGCGACTCGGCTACCGTCAGGCCCTCGGTCTGCAACAGAACGGCGCCACGCGCGCGATCGAGCTTGTCGGTCATCTCCTTGATGAGAAGCGCTTTGGCTGCTGTTGGCATACCTGTATCTCCCTTCCAGAGCGGATGTCGAGGCGGCTCGGTCCGGGCGCGCTCCTCGCCCGGCGGCGATCTCGTGGCCGCAGCGGGCGCGCGTCTGGCGTGCGCTCGGCTGGCGGATGCGGTGGCGGCCTCGCCTCGCCCCGCAGTGGTTCAGTGGTCGTGAGTGGTCGTCTATCGTCCCAGAGGGGCAGGCGGGCAAAACAAAAGGGCCTTCAGGTCGCCGACCCGAAGGCCCATCACAGGCGGGCGTGTCGCCGCTGGAGAGAACGCTTCTCGCGCTCATCGTCCCGCGCGCACGCAAACGCTGCGCTGGATGCTTCGCCTCGGCAGGCCCGTTACGAATTGAGCCACTCACGATGGGAGCGGCGCCCGCTGTCTCTGGCAGATATGCGATTGTCACTGAGAGTATAGACGTTCGACGCAGCGCCTGTCAAACGCCGCTGGGACGTTTTGGAGGCGCTTGTCGCATTCTCGGTCTCAAAAGGCCGGAGCACGCGACGGCGGCTTGAAAGCCGCTCACGAGCGCCCGCCTGCGGCGGCGCGCACAGGGGCATTTATGCCCTCGTCGCATGCGTCGGCCTTTTAAGGCCGCGACCCCACGCCAGCCTACGCGACCTTCAGCGCCAGCGCGGTGGGCAAGTCCAGACGGATGCCCGGCGACATCGTGGAGCAGATCGTCAAGCTCTTGACGTATTGACCCTTCGCGCCCGTCGGCTTGGCGCGCACGATGGCGTCGATGGCCGAGGTGAGGTTGGCCAGCAGTTGCTCGTCGGTGAACGAGAGCTTGCCGATGGGCATGTGGATGAGGCTGGTGCGATCCACGCGGAACTCCACGCGCCCCGCCTTGACCTCTTTCACCGCGCGCGCGATGTCGAAAGTGACGGTGCCAGCCTTGGGGTTCGGCATCAGGCCACGCGGGCCGAGGCGACGGCCCAGGCCAGCGACCTTGCTCATCACATCGGGCGTGGCGATGGCGACATCGAAGCCCAGCCAGCCCTCGCTGATCTGCTTCACGTAGTCGTCAATGCCGACGAAATCAGCGCCTGCGCCCTCGGCTTCGGTCGCCTTCTCGCCCTGGGCGAAGACCAGCACCTTGACCTCTTTGCCCGTGCCAGCGGGCAGGGTCGCCGTGCCGCGCACCATCTGATCGGCGTGGCGCGGATCGACGCCCAGCTGCATGTGCAACTCGACCGTCGGATCAAACTTGACGTAGCTGACTTTCTTCAGCAGCTCGAGGGCCTCAGCCGGAGTGTAGAGCTTCTCCGGCTCCACGAGCTTCAGCGCTTCGGTATATTTCTTTCCATGTTTTGGCATGATGCGATGCGCCCTCCTGGTGGCGTGAAATCCGCAGTGACTGATGGGCGATGTCCGCCGCGAAACGATACGGCGAACGGTGTTCTGCTACGCGTGCATGCGACGCCCGCGTAGCTGCGCTGAGCGGCTACCCCCGCTACTGGATGGTAATACCCATCGAGCGGGCGGCGCCCTCGACAATGCGCTCGGCGCCTTCGATGCTCGTCGCATTCAGGTCGCGCATCTTCATCTCCGCGATTTCGCGCAGTTGCGCGCGCGTGATGGAGCCAACCTTCGCCTTGTTGGGGGTCGCGGCGCCCTTGGTGACGCCCGCCGCCTTCTTCAGCAGGTCAGAGGCGGGCGGCGTCTTGGTGATGAAGGTGAACGAGCGATCTTCGTAGACGGTGATCTCGACGGGGACGATGCTGCCCGCCATCGAGGCCGTGCGCTCGTTGTACTCTTTCACAAACGCCATGATGTTGATGCCGTGCTGGCCCAGGGCTGGGCCGATCGGCTGCGCGGGGGTCGCTTTCCCGGCGGGAATCTGTAGCTTGACGACGCCCCGGACTTTCTTCGCCATGTCTGCTCCTCAATGAGGTCACTGGACGCGGTCGCGTCCTCCCTCTGGCCAGCGCGCCCGCCTGATTCGGATCGCCCGGATCAGCGCGCCGCTACTGGCGCTCAACACATCTCAACTGGACGATGGCAGCGCACGCGCCGCCACACGTCCACCAATTCATCCTCATCCCGCCTGATCGTCTGATCGTCTGATCGCGCGCCTCACATCTTCTCGACTTGCAGGAAGTCGAGCTGCACGGGCGTCTCGCGACCGAAGAAGGAGACGAGTACCGTCACCTTCTGCTTCTCGTTGTCCACCTCGCTCACCGTGCCGATGAATTCGGCGAACGGGCCACCGATGACCTTGACACTCTGCCCTGAGAGGAAGGTGATCTTCGGCTTGGCGGCTGGCTCCTCGCCGGTCTGGACGGGCGCCCGCAGGATGTACTGCAAGTCCGACTCGGAGAGCGGGGCTGGCTCGTTCTGGCCGCCCACGAAGCCCGTCACACCGGGCGCGCCGCGTACCGCATGCCACGAGTCGGGCGTGATGACCATATCCACCAGCACATAGCCAGGGTAGACCTTGCGCGCCACCGTGCGGCGCTGCCCGTTCTTGACCTCGACCTCGTTCTCCATCGGCACGACCACCTGAAAGATAAAGTCCTTCAGGTTCATCGAGATGATACGCGCCTCCAGATGCGTCTTCACCTTATTCTCGTAGCCGGAATAGGTGTGGATGGCGTACCAGTGCCGGTTGGGATTGACTGGCTCGGCGGGCGTCTGCTCGGCGGGCTCGCTCTCGGCGTCTTGTGTGGTCGCGGCATCGACCGTCTCGGCCTCTGGAGCTGCGCCTTGCGCATGCTGCGCAGTTGCCTCCAGATCCTGATCCTGACCTTGTGGCTCCACGGTGTGATCCTCTCACCTGCACGCGCCCGGCGCCGTGCGTAACCAGCGCGACCACCGGGCGATAGACGCAGGAAAGCGCCGCCCAGGCGACGCGATAGCGCTCCCGGAACAGCGCACGACCGCGATGTTAGCGACAAACCAGCCGACGCGACCGCCGAACCCTACTTGCCAAGGTTCACGAAGTAGGCGAGCAGATGCCCCAGCCCATAGTCAGCGGCCGCCAGCAGGCCCGCCATGATGGCGGACACGACGATCACGATGATCGTCATATTCCAGGCGTCGCGGCGCGTGGGCCAGGTCACCTTGCGCAGCTCGATGTAGGCCTCGGCCAGCCCACGGGTGAACGGATTCGCCAGCAGCGCGGCGGGCACCTGCACGCCAGCGGACCCATGGCGGGCCACGACACGCTCATCGGCGCCGGGGACTGGCGCGACCGCCAGCGACTCGTCAGCCTCATCCTCGACCTCAGGAGCCTCCTCGGCGTCGAAATCGTCGTCGGGCTGCTCGTCGTTCACGGGATCCGTCTCCTCCACGTCCTGCGGCTCACGAACGGCGTCGCTCGTTCGCGCGGCGGAGTTGGTCTCCCTGTCGATCGTATTTGCCAAGGTGAGCGCTCCTCTGCGTGAAGGGTGATGGGAATGCGTGCTGGTCATTTCAGGGCTTCAGAGCCGCGCCGTTGTCTGGTGTGTCTCGCGCGCTCCGTGGGTCGGCCAGATCGCACACATCGGCCAGATGGCCTCTGGATGGTTTCCGGCGCCCTACTTCGTCTCGCGGTGCAGGCGATGCTGACGGCAGCGCGGGCAGTACTTGCGAAACTCCATGCGCTCCGGGTCGTTGCGTTTGTTCTTCTCGGTAATATAGTTGCGCTCTCTGCACTCAACGCAGGCGAGCGTCACCAGAATGCGGTTCTCTTTGCTCTTTGCCGCCATGATGGGGCATCCTCCAGCGAAATCAGATGGGGCGTCGTCTCAGGGCGACAGCTCCGAGCGCAGCAACCGTTGCGCCAGCGCGCAGCGCAGATTGCGCTCCATCTTCGGACTATTCTATACCATGCCGCGTGGCGCGTCCAGCGGCGTCCCGTCAAATAGGCTACGCATAGGCGTTGCATGGGCGGCGCATGGGCATTCACGACTGAGCGTATCAGGCCATCAGCGGCCACGAATGAGCCACTAAAAGGGCCACTATCAGAACGTGCGACGCCGCAGGATGGTCAACTGACACATCCTGCGGCGCGCAACCAGACCCCAGATACCCTGGAATCTGGCGAACGTGCGAGTTTAGATCTCGACCTTGGTGACGGCGCCCGCGCCGACGGTGCGGCCACCCTCACGGATGGCGAAGCGGCTGCCCTCTTCGAGCGCCACCGGCGCGATCAACTCCACCTCCATCTCGATGTTATCCCCCGGGATCACCATCTCCACCCCCTCCGGCAGCTTGATGGCGCCGGTCACATCGGTGGTGCGGATGTAGAACTGCGGTCGGTAGCCGTTGAAGAACGGCGTGTGCCGTCCCCCCTCTTCTTTGGAGAGCACATACACCTGCGCCAGAAACGTCGTGTGCGGCTTGATCGACCCCGGCTTGGCCAGCACCTGCCCGCGCTCGATCTCGTTGCGCTCCACCCCCCGCAGCAGCGTGCCGACGTTGTCCCCGGCCTCGCCGCTGTCCAGCGTCTTCTGGAACATCTCGACCCCGGTCACCGTCACACTGCGCGGCGCCTCGGTGAAGCCGACGATCTCGATGGTGTCGCCGACCTTGACCACCCCGCGCTCGATGCGCCCCGTCACCACCGTGCCGCGCCCCTTGATCGAGAAGACATCCTCCACTGGCATCAGGAACGGCTTGTCGATGGGGCGCGGCGGGGTGGGGATGTAGGAATCGACCGCGTCCATCAGCGCCCAGATCGGCTGCGCCGCCACATCGTCGCGCCCCAGGTCGCCGCTCGACTCCAGCGCCTTCAAGGCCGAGCCACGGATGACTGGCACGTCGTCGCCGGGGAAGTTGTTCTTGGAGAGGAGTTCGCGCACCTCCAACTCCACCAACTCCAGCAGTTCCTCGTCGTCCATCATGTCGACTTTGTTGAGGAAGACCACCATCGCTGGCACCTCCACCTGGCGCGCC
>DATBTW010000422.1:0-4256 GCA_036559055.1 Ktedonobacterales bacterium | reverse complement strand
GTGGTACCAGTGGCGGCACAGATTGCGCCAGTTTGCCCAGGCCTGCTCTACTCTCCCCATCGGCGCTGACCCCGCCGCGTCGCGCTGCTGCTCAACGCTCCGCTGATTTATAATCTCTATGCGGGCGGCATGCCCTATGGCTCTGCGGCGGCTGGCCTCGTCATCCCCACGCTGCCCATCTCGCCGCACTGGATGTCGGTCTGGTGACCCCAGGAGTAATGAGGAGCGGCCAGAGATGAGCGAGTTGACGGCGCCAGTGGTGGCTGAGGCAGCGGGTTTTCCCCTGCGCGGCGCGACCCGCCCGGCCTATTTCGCGCGGCCAGCGGGCGTGGGGCCATTCCCCGGCCTGATCGTGATCCACGAGATCTACGGGCTGAACGAGAACATCCGCGAGATCGCGCAGCGGTTCGCGCGAGAGGGCTACGCGGCGCTGGCGATCGATCTCTTCGGCGGGCGCAATCGCACGTTCTGCACATTCCGCATCTTCTCGCAGCTCATGCTTGGCTCGCTGCGCAACGCCACGCTCGACGAGCTGCGCGCTGCCCTGAACTGGCTGAGCGCGCGTGATGAGGTGGACGCCGAGCGGGTGGGCGCCATCGGCTTCTGCATGGGTGGGAGCTTCGCCATAGCCTGGGCCTGCGTCGATCCACGGCTGAAGGTCATCGCGCCGTTCTACGCCATGAATCCGC
Source organism: Ktedonobacterales bacterium (assembly GCA_036559055.1). GTDB lineage: Bacteria > Chloroflexota > Ktedonobacteria > Ktedonobacterales > JADMIN01 > JAKAIY01. The sequence goes on along the minus strand of DATBTW010000422.1, from coordinate 3,567 downwards.
GCCCGCTGGAGGTCGTGCGGCGCAGTTGCCCGGTCGTCGGCTCGTATCCCGCCCCCGATTTCACCGCGTCCGCTGGGCGCAAGCTCGATCGGACGCTGGCCGACGCGCAGATCGAGCACGACATCAAGCTCTACCCTGGAGCGAAGCACTCCTTCTTCAACGATCAGGGCCAGGTGTATGATCCCGCCGCCAGCCAGGACGCCTGGAGCCGCGTGCTGGCCTTCTTCGGCGAACGCATCGGGTGAAGCCCCCTCCCTAAACCCCTCCCCCACTGCGGCGGGAGAGGGCGTTTGATCGGCTCGGTTCAAGGCAGGCAGTGATCCTGATAGGCGGCGACGATGTTGTGCAGCTTGGGCAGCCAGTAGCTCTGCGCCGAGCCATTCGTCTCGTCCCAGATGGGAAAGAACAGCATGAGCGTCAGCCCCCGGCGATACTCGGCCAGCAGGTCATTCCAGGAGTAGTCGCGCACGTTGCCCGCCAGCAGCCCGTCGTGGTAGCGGCGCAGGCTGCGCATTTCGCGGTCGCCTTCCCGCCGCTGTTCGCGCGTCCACCAGAAGGCGAACATGTGAACGAGATCTTCGCCAACCAGATTGGCATATGAGCCCTGAAAGTCCACGAGGTAGGTAGGCGCGACGACGCGGGACCGAGGGCAAAGGAACTGGGAGAGATAGCAATCGCCGTGGGTGAGGGTCAGGCCGCGCCGCGTCGTCATGCGCTCGCCCAGGCCCTCCTCCCAGAGCAGCGGCAAGCGCGTCAATGCGCTCTCATAGATCGCGCGCAGGTCGGCGGGGAACCATGCGCCCTCCGTGGCGATGAATTGTTCCCACTCGCCGCGTCGCCGCTCCACATGCGCCGCGAACTGCGCGGCGTCGCCGTACAAGGGGTACAGCGCAAAGGGCGCGGCTGATCCCTGGCCCAGCTCGGGGCGCTGCCACCAGGCCGCATGAAAGCCCGCGAGCGCGTCAATCGCCTGGTCAAGCGCGGGAGCGTCCGGGACAGCGAGCGCCGTCTCCGAAATCTGGTCGTCGCGCCCCAGCGGAGACGCATGCGTCGCCGAGACATCTGGCATGAGCAGGGTCGAGGCGCTCCGGGCCTCATCTATCAGCGCCACATAGCAGGGAATAAGCATGGGCAAGCGGTCGCGATGCGCCGCCATCGCCTGATAGAACAGCGCCTCGTCGCGGCCGGCCTCGACAGCCCACTCAGTCGCCAGATTGCGCTTGAGGAAGAGCTGGCGCGGCGCATCAGCAGGCGCGTCGTTGGAGTAGGTGAGCGTGAGGTGAGCGGCCGCCGAGTTGAAGGCGTCGTTGGCGCGCGCCTCCACTGTGGAGACGGCGCCCGTGGGCAGCTCGCCCGCCGCGCGCAACGCCTCGGTGAGCCATTCCGGCGTGATGGGATCGGTAGTAGCGAGCGCATGGATCATGGGAAGCGAATCCTTCTCGATGGCGACGATCCACGGCCCGCAGCAGGCTATGGCATCAGGTTACAGGCGCAGCTCGTGGCCATGGCGCCGCAGCCAGCCACGCCACTCGCGATAGTCGGGGCAGGTCTGGGCCACCAGCGCCCAGAAGGCCGGAGCGTGGTTCGGCTCCTTCAGGTGGCACAGCTCGTGAATCACCACGTAGTCGAGCGCGGGCAGCGGGGCCAGCAGCAGCCGCCAGTTGAAGTTGAGCGCGCCACGTCGCGAGCAACTGCCCCAGCGCGTCTTCTGCTCCTTGATGGCCACGCGCGTCCAGGTGAAGCCATAGTGCGCGTTCCAGTGCGCCAGACGCTCGTCGATGACCGCGTGCGCCTGGCGACGGTACCAGCGCTCCAGCGCGGCGCGAGCCAGCGCGTCATCCGTGCGCGGCAGCGTCAGCGTGAGCTGGTCGCCCTCCAGCCGCGCCTGGAATCGCCCCTCTGGCGCGCCCTCGCGCAGGCTCAGCCGCAGCTCGCGGCCAGCGCAGGGCAGCGCCTGCCCGTCCTCCAATGGCGCGGGCGCGGAGGCGGGCGCGAGGTCGGCCAGGCGGGCGCGCGTGCGGATGATCCATCCCTCGTGCTCGCGCAGCGCCGCCTCCACACGCGCCCGCGCCACGCCCTGCGGCGCGACGACCTCCAGCGCGCCACCCGGCTGAATCACCAGCCGCACACGCCGCGCGCGGCCACTGCAGCGCAACATATACTCCTGCGGCCCCTGGCTCAGGCTGATGGAGCGCGGCTCGCGGCGGTCAGGACGCGGCGACCGGGGCGCCGATGCGCGCGGACGCGATGGCGGCTTCCGGAGGGTGGAGCGTGGCGCAGCGGGCTGATTGGTATCGGGCATGATCGTGCGTAGCTCCCTCAGTGGACGACGAATCGCGAGCGCGGAACGCGGATGCGCCCGCGCGGCGCCCTGAGCCAAGCATACGACACGACAATAGACCAGCGTCACCCCAGGACTTCTGGCAGCCGCAAGCGGGAGTTTTGGGTAGATGAGACGGCGCTTGTGGCAAATCAGGAAGGAATCAGGGAAATTTGTCTGGCGAGGGGTTGACGCGCCTGTAGCGTTGTGTTAATCTCTTACTTGCGCCGCGTGAAAGCGTGCTGCGCACGAGTGGCGCGACAACGCCCGAAGCGCACATGAACAACTGAAGAGTGAGAAACAGCAGCAGCGTGAAAACGCTCACGTCATGAGCATGCGAATCATGGCGGCGGGTCGAATCAAAGCGCTTTTCTTCGGATTTATTCGGAGGGGCGCGGCGAGGGTAGACCTTTGAGTTACAAACTGTGCAGAGCTAAACAAACTGCCAAGCATACACTTGAATGGCGAGTTTGATCCTGGCTCAGGACAAACGCTGGCGGCGTGCCTAACACATGCAAGTCGCACGGGGTCATCTTTTTCGGAGGGTGATCGAGTGGCGGACGGGTGAGTAACACGTGGATGACGTATCCTCGTGTGGGGGATACCCTCCAGAAATGGGGGTTAATACCGCATACGGTCTTCTGGGTAGAGCCAGGGGAAGAAAGTTATGGGGCGACCCATGGCGCAGGGGGAGCGGTCTGCGGCCGATTAGCTAGTTGGTGGGGTAAGAGCCTACCAAGGCAGCGATCGGTAGCTGGTCTGAGAGGATGATCAGCCACACTGGGATTGAGAACGGCCCAGACTCCTACGGGGGGCAGCAGTGAGGGATCTTCGTCAATGGGGGCAACCCTGAACGAGCAACGCCGCGTGTGGGAGGACGCCCTTCGGGGTGTAAACCACTTTTCTCTGGGACGAGACAGGACGGTACCAGAGGAAGAAGTCTCGGCTAACTACGTGCCAGCAGCCGCGGTAATACGTAGGAGACGAGCGTTGTCCGGAGTTACTGGGCGTAAAGGGTGCGCAGGCGGCCTGGCGCGTCGCGAGTGAAATCTCCTGGCTCAACTGGGAGGGTGGTCGCGAGACGGCTGGGCTTGAGGCTCGGTGAGGGGCGTGGAATTCCGGGTGGAGCGGTGAAATGCGTAGAGATCCGGAGGAACACCGACGGCGTAGGCAGCGCCCTAGACGAGACCTGACGCTCAGGCACGAAAGCGCGGGGAGCGAACAGGATTAGATACCCTGGTAGTCCG
>DATBTW010000421.1:0-25476 GCA_036559055.1 Ktedonobacterales bacterium | reverse complement strand
CTGATGACAGACACACAGGTCGAGGAACTGCGCAGCCGCGACGACGCGGGATATATGGTAGTGGACGAACGCTGGCGCATTCTGGCGTCAGACGAGCGCAACGCCCTCACCGGCGACGCTGGCGCCGATGCCCTGACCGGGCAGAGTGGCTACGACGTGCTCGGCGAGGCGGTCATCTCTGCGCTGGAGCGCCACGGTGTCGCCTCATTCACGCTCGACAACGCCAGCTATATCCTGACCATCAACAGCTTCCGACTGCCCACCGGTCTGATTCGAGTGGTGCGCGCGCAGGAGGAACAGGCGACCATCGAACGAGTGATGTCGCTGATCGTCCATGAGGTGCGCAATCCGCTCTCGGCGATGCGCGCGCTGGCGCAGGGGCTGGATGAAGCGGTCGCGCTGGACGAGACGGGCCAGGCCTACGTGAAGCGCCTGACGGGCGAGATCGACCGCCTGAGCCGCCTGCTCACCTCGATGTCGCAGGTGGCGCGGCTGCGCGCCCAGCCGATGCGCCGCCTGGAGCCGGGGATGGCGCTCGACCGCGTGGCGCTGATGTTCGAGCCAGAGGCGGCGCGGCGCGACGTCTCGATAGTCACGCACATCACCCCGCGCGCGGCGGCGATCCGCGCCGACCCCGATCTGATTCAGCAGATGCTCGTCAATCTGGTGATGAACGCCCTGCAAGCCATGCCAGACGGCGGCGTGCTCACGCTGCGGGCGCGGCTCGATCCGCGTGGGCGCACGGTGATGCAGGTGGAAGACAACGGCGTGGGGATGTCTACTGAGCGCATGCAGGTGGCGATGCGCCCCGGCCAGAGCAGCAAGCCCGGCGGCATGGGGCTGGGGCTGATGGTCGTGCGTAGCATCGTCAGCCAGCACCAGGCGCGGCTGCGCATGACGAGCGCGCCGGGGCACGGCTCGCTCGTTTCCATCACCTTCCCACTCATCGAGAACTTCCCTGAAGAACGCCTCGATGAAATGGCGACCGGCCCACTCACACCGCAGGGAGAAAGCAACTAACATGGCACAGGCAGGCTCGGGTGGACTGACAGGCGCGCCGCGTGTCGCGCGGGTGCTGGTGGTAGATGACGAGGAGAACCTCAACTGGAGCCTCGTCACCTCGCTGCGGCGCGAGCAATACGCCGCCGATGGCGCGCTGACCGCCGAGGATGCGCGCCGTCGCATCGCCGACAGCGTCTATGATTGCGTCATCAGCGACATCCAGATGCCCGGCATGGATGGCTTCCAGCTCCTGAGTTGGCTGCGCGAGCAGCGGCCTCAGCCGCGCGTCATCATGATGACCGCGTTTGGCTCGCCCAGCGTGCGACAGGAAGCCTTTCGCAGCGGCGTCGCGGCGTATCTGGAGAAGCCGTTCGATCTGGCGGCGCTCAAGCGCGAGCTGCGCAAGGCGCTCGAAGCGCCCGCCCAGACGGGCGCCACCGTCTACGACATGCTGGAAATCACCCAGGTCATCAGCCTTTCGCGCCGTGATATGGCCATGCAGGCGCAGATTGGCGATCAGTCTGGGCTGCTGGTCTTCGAGCGCGGTGATCTGGTCTCTGTCCTGTTTGGCGCGCTGCGTGGTGAGCAGGCGTTCTTCGCCATGTGCGCGGCGCCTGCGCAGATGGCCGCGCCCGCGCCCATGCCTGAGGCGGTCGAGCGCAATGTCACGCAGCCCGTTTCCGCGCTCATCTTCGATGCTCTGCTCAAGCGCGACACCGGGCTGGCCGCCGCGACGCCCGGCGGCGCACAGCCCGCCACGAATGCGCAGCGGCCCCTCACCGTGGGGCCAGCGCCCGTGCGCGCGCCGATCACGTCCTCGCTGACGCCCGCGGCCCCAGCATCCTCCTCGGTATCGCAGACGCTCGTGCGCGACCCGCATCGCACGCTGGCCTCGCTGGCGTCGGCCATCGCGCGGCCCTGTGTGGTGGCGCTCGTACGGCCAGATGGCGCCATCGTCGCGCTGGCTCAGACCCGCCACCCACCCACGCCCGAAGCCGCGCTGGCACTCCTCACCCAGGGATTCGTCGCCTTTGCGCGGGCGGCGCAGGTGGGGCAGTGGGGCGCGCCACGCGAGGCGCGCTTCACCGCCAGCGGCGAGCAGGCGCTGGTGCGGCTGGTCGGCCTGCGTCCCGGCTCGCCCGCGCTGGTGGTGGTCGCTCCCGCCGACCTGGAGCCGCGCCTCCTGGACGCCTCCATCGCTGTGCACGAGTCCGAGTTGCTGGAGCTGGCGATGTAGCCCTCACGACGCCTGCAAGAAGCCCTGCGAGCCGAAGTCGCCGCCCAGAATGGCCCGCGCGGGCGCGCCGAGCCAGCCATCCAGCACGGTGGCGTAGATCGAGCGGAAGTCGGTCGTGAAGTTCAGGTTGCCGGCATTGTCCAGGTGATTCAGGTCGGGCGGCTCGCCATAGATGCCGCCGCGCACCGCATCGCCCAGCACGAAGAGCGGCGCCGCTGTGCCGTGATCGGTGCCGAGGCTGGCGTTCTCCTCCACCCGCCGACCAAACTCTGACCACGTCATGACGACGACTTGCTGCGATGCGCCATGCGCCGCCAGATCGGTGTAGAAAGCCGCCAGGCTATCGGCGAGGTCCTTGAGGAGGCTGGCCTGTGTGTTGGCCTGCTGGGCGTGGGTATCGAAACCGCCGAGCGTGACATAGCCCACGCGCAGCCCCAACCCCTCCACGATGGCCTCGGCCAGCGTTTGCAGCCCCTTCGCCAGATTGCTGCTGGGGTACTTCGCCTGCGGCTGGTAGCGCGATTCCACATCCTGCAACTGCTGCGAGCCAGTGTAGGCGCTCTGGGCGGTGGCGTCCAGCAGGGCGGCGTAGGGCGCCGACTGCGGATAGGTATTGTAGAGCTTCAGCAGCGCCTGCACGCGCGCCTGCGCCGCGCTTTTGGCCTGCCCGGCGTCGGCTTGCAGCGCGTAGGCTTTCGGGTCGCCAACCACCGGCACATCGGCGTTGAGCGCCTGGAGCGCGGTGGGCAGGCTGGCGCCCACCGCCAGCGACTGGAAGGGATGACCATCTTTGTCCACCAGCCCGGCGACGTACTTGCCCAGCCAGCCCGCCGAACCCTGGCCGGAGAGATCGAGCGTCTGCCAGATGTCCATGGCGGCGAAGTGCGACAGGTTGGGATTGGGATAGCCGACGCCCTCCACGACGGCGAGCTTCCCCTGCCCCCACAACCCCTGGAACGACGCCAGCGCGGGGTGCATCCCCACGCGCTGATCCAGATGCAGCACATCGCTCGCCTTCACGCCAATCGTCGGGCGAGCCTGGTAATAGGCGCTATCGGTATAGGGGACGATGGTGTTGAGGCCATCATTGCCGCCCGCCATCTGCACGACGATCAGCGTGCGCTGCTGGGCCGCCATCGCCCAGCTTGCCCCCTCCTGCGCGGCGTTGCGCGCGGCCAGCACGGCGCGCGAGAAGACCGCTGGCATCACCATGCCCGCGCTGACCGCCAGCAATCCATCGCGGATCATAGCCCGACGGGTAAGCTGCATCGTATTCCCTCGATTCCCCAGAGTCTCGGCGTTTCCTCAGCCCGCGCGGCGTCAGTTCATCTGGTATTCCGGCATCGACATCATCAGGTAGAGCGCCTGACGCAGCGCAGCGGCGGAGAGCTTCGCGCCGCCCGCCAGCGCCAGCGTGGCCTCGGCGCTGGACGCCTCGCCAGTGAGCGCATCGAGCAGCACACTGCGGCGGTCACTGGGAAGCTGATTATCGAGCAGCAGCGCGACGAAATAGTCCACCACATCGTCGGGTTTGCCCAGCTTCTGCTCGCTGATGACCTGCTGCAACGGCGACCCGGCTGCTCCGGCGGCGCTGGCTCCCGCTTGGCGCGACTTGAGCGCGCCCGTCGCGCCGAGCAGCAGCAGATTGACGAAGTTGACGCGGCTGATCCACGCCTGCGTCGAGAGCCACGAGGCGCTCACCGCGTCGCCGGGCCAGCCCGCCACATTTGGCGGATCAAAGACCGTCTGGCCCATGACCGCGCTGGCCTGCGCCATGATGCTCAGCGCGGGCACGTCGGGCGTGAGGCCCACGGCGCGCACGGCCCCCACCACAAACTCCGTCGGGCTTTTGACACGAGCGCGATAGGCTTTCGCGCTGAAGAACGCGGGCGAATGGAACATGGCCTGAACCATGGCGCTGATCTGATGGTTGCTGGTGTGATAGGCATCGATGAGCGGTTGAAGGTCGCTCAGGCTGGGGTTGTCATAGACGAAGAAGCTCCACATGCGCCGCGCCAGATGCCCCGGCGTAGCGGGATGGGCGCAGACCAGCGAGATGACGTCGGTGAGGCCCAGATGTCCGGAATGCCCCAGATAAGTGATCGTCCCCTGATAGAAGCGGCGCGGCGTGAAGGCGCCCTGGTCGCCGCGCACGACCCAGCCCGAGAGCGCCTGCGCCCCCTGATGCACGTCATCCTGGGTGTAATTGCCGATGCCCATGGTGAACAGCTCCATCAGTTCACGCGAGTAGTTCTCGTTGGGCGCGGCGCCGGTGTTGAAGCGGCCATCCAGCCAGTAGAGCATGGCCGGATCGGTCGAGATCGCCAGCATCAGATCATCGAAGCGGCCCAGCGCGTGGCTGCGCAGCAGGTTATTCTGCTGGATCATCAGCGGCAGATTGACGCTCTTGCCGATCTTGGCGAAGCTGCTGGTCAGCACGCCGTGCCAGAAGAGCGTCATTTTCTCCTCGAAGGGGCGCTGTGTCAGGGTCATGCGCGCCAGCCACCAGCGCACGAGGTTGGCGCGCGTGGTGAAGGGCAGATTCAGGCTGGCCAGCCGCTGATCGACATCGTTGCTGACGCTGGCGTAGTTGAGCAGGCGATCCATCGCGCCGGAGACGCCGAGGCCAAGATACGTCTCCAGATCGGCTGGCGAGGGGCCAAAGCCCGCGCGGCGCAGCACATGGATGATCTTGGCGGCGTCGCTGGAATAGAGCGAGGCGCCGCCGCTCAGCCCAGTCAGATGCGTCAGGGCGTAGCCAGCCCCCGCGCCCAGTGCGCCGATGCCCACTGCCGCGCCCGCCGCGCCGATGACGACCGCGCGCCGCGAGACGCCGCGCCGTGGTCGGGGCGCCAGGGGAGCCGCCACGGTTGGCGCCTGCTGGATGGTCGTCGCATCGTCATAGGACGATATGGGCTGCGTCGGCTCATCGAGCGGATTGAGCGGATTGAGCGGATTGCGAGGATCAGATGGGGTTGTCATCGCGCGGCGCCTCCGGTCACGTCCGATCTGCGCTCCATCCCTGGCGGAGGAGCCTGATCGACGACTCCGCTGCGCGCCCACGGGTTCACCTCTGAGGATACGCGACGCGCCTTACACCGCGCTGAGATTCGGCTGAGAAGGCGCTGAGGGCCTCTCTCCCTTTGCGGAAGGGAGGGGGACAGGGAGAGAGGCCCTTCAGTCGTCCTCTGGCTCGCTGGCAGTCACCAGCTCCACGCGCCTGCGGGTGGCCAGCGCCGCGCCCGCGCGCCCCTCCCACTCGCTGTGCTGCGACGGCGCGACCTCGCCACTGGCGGGCTGCCGCTCGATCTCGGCGTAGAGCACGCTCAAGGCGAAGGTATCGGGCGCGGCAGGCTGGGCCGCCAGCGCCGCCAGCCGCTCGTTGAGCGCCAGATAATACTCCACCAGCGCCGACTGCGGCCCCACATGCGCGCGTGTCTCCGCCAGCAGGTCCAGCAGCGTCTCGTACTCATCGGCGGCCGCCTGCGCCTCGGTCAGCGCCAGCGCCAGCGGATCGTTGGGGTTCTCCGGCGGGGTGGGAGGCTCCACGTCGTCGGCGTCATCGGCGGCGGGGCCAGCCAGACGGCGGCGCTCCAGCAGCAGCGCGCCGATCAGCTCCATCTCGCGCAGGCGGCGGCGCGCCAGCCACGCACGCACCGCGCGCAGCCGGGTGGTGGCTGGCGCGCCCAGCGGCAGATCGAGGTCATCGGCCGCCCAGGACGATTGTGCCTCCTCGCGCAGTGGCGTCTCCACTCCCTCATCATCGCTGGAGTCGCGGTCAGCGCTGGCCTGCCACCGCAACACGCCGCCCTGCGTCACCCAATGGCCATCGCCCGCCTGGCGCGACACGGGAGCGTCGTCGTCGTCCACATCAGCCAGCGCCGGACGCAGGAAGCCATCGCTGTAGTGGTCATCCGCGCTGGCGGGGGAAGCGTGATGATCGCCCTCAGGCTCATCGCTATCGGGCGTCGGGTTCCAGCGCGCATTATCGAGCGCGTCGCGGTCGTCGTCGTGCGGATTATCGTTTACCATGAGGCGAGGACTACTCCCATTCGATGGTGGCGGGCGGCTTACTCGTGATGTCGTAGACCACGCGGTTGACCTGCGACGCCTCATTGACGATGCGGTTGGCGATGCGTCCCAGCAGATCATAGGGCAGGCGCGCCCAGTCCGCCGTCATAAAATCGCCCGTGGTGACGGCGCGTAGTGCGACCGTGCTGGCGTAGGTGCGCCCATCGCCCATCACGCCGACGCTCTGCACCGAGGTCAGCACCGCGAACGCCTGGCCAATCTCGCGATACAGCCCCGCGCGGCGCAACTCCTCGATGAAGATGGCGTCGGCGTGGCGCAGGACATCCAGCCGCTCGCGCGTGACCTCGCCGATCACGCGGATCGCCAACCCAGGGCCGGGGAATGGATGCCGCCAGACCCAGTCCTCGGGCAGGCCCAGCTCGCGCCCAACCTCGCGCACCTCGTCCTTGAAGAGGTAGCGCAGCGGCTCGACCAGCGCGAACTTCATCTCCGTAGGCAGGCCGCCGACATTGTGATGGGTCTTGATCTTCTGCGCGGCGCTGGCGTCGTGGGCGCTGGCGCTCTCGATGACATCAGGGTAGAGCGTCCCCTGCGCCAGAAAGCCGATCTTACCGTGCGCCCGCAACTGCGCTGCCTCGCCCTCAAAGACGCGCACGAACTCCTCGCCGATGATGCGCCGCTTCTGTTCGGGATCGGTCACGCCCGCCAGCTTCGCCAGGAAGCGCTCGCTGGCGTCCACGGCGATCAGCGGGATGCGCAGGTTGGCGCGGAACGTCTCGACGACTTGCTCTGGCTCGCCCGCGCGCATGCAACCTGTATCCACGAAGATGCAGGTCAGCCGGTCGCCGATGGCCTTGTGGACGAGCAGCGCCGCCACCGCCGAATCCACTCCGCCAGAGAGGCCGCAGATCACGCGGCCCGTCTCGCCCACCTGCGCCTGGATGCGCGCCACCGCCTCCTCGATGAAGGCGCCGGTCGTCCAGTTGGGCGCCAGGCCACAGACACGATAGAGGAAGTTCTCCAGCATCTGCGCGCCTTGCGGCGTGTGGTTGACCTCAGGATGGAACTGGATACCGATGTGACCGTGGGTGTCGCTCATGGCGGCCAGCGCGCCGCTGGTGGAACGCGCGATGACGCAGAAGCCGGGCGGCAGCTCACCTACGCTGTCGCCGTGGCTCATCCACACGGGGATGCCCGCGCCCGTAGCGTCCTCCACGCCCGCGAAGAAGGTCTGCGGAGCGCGGTCAGCGTCGCCCGCCGCATCCGCTGGCGCGACCAGCGCGATCTCCGCCGGGCCATATTCGCGTCGCCCCTTGTGTGGCTCCACATGGCCGCCGAGCTGATGAGCCAGCAGGTGCATGCCATAGCAGATACCCAGCACTGGCAGATCGCTCTCCAGGATGGCCTGATCGACGGCGCGCGCGCCCACGTCATAGACGCTATCTGGCCCGCCAGAGAGGATGACGCCGCGCGCGCCCCGGCTGCGCAACTCTGCCAGAGTCGTGCTGGCGGGCAGCAACTCGCAATAGATGTGACATTCGCGCACCCGCCGGGCGATCAGCCGCGAGTACTGCGAGCCATAGTCGAGGATGGCGACCAATTCGCGCGCGGGCGGCGCCTGCTCCGGCGCGCTCGGCGCGAGGCTGGGTTCGGTCGTCGGCGGGGTCGCGGGCATGGCGGCATCTCTCCGTCTCACAGGCGCATTCCAGGATGCTTGACGTGCGGCCGGCGCGGTCGGCTGGCGTGTCACTCCCTGTATTATCCGACGCCGACGCCTCCCTGCGCCAGTGCCCTCATCTGTGCAAAAAAACTCCCCTCTCCCGCTTCAGCGGGAGAGGGGTTGGGGGTGGGGGCCGTCTCAGCCGTATGTCACGACCGTGTAGGCTCCAGTGATGGTCTGGCCGCCAATGCTGGTCGTCCCAGTCAGATAGATGGGCTTCTGCGCCCCGATATTGCCATAATTGAGCTTCCAGGTCACCAGACCATAGCTGTCCGTGGTGAGTGGGCCGCTATTGATCGTTCCATTCGGCGTGTTCGCGCTGAGGTAGACTTTGACGCCAGGCTGCGGCTGCGTGTTGTTTGAGACGCGCGCATAGACAGTCACCGAGCCACCCTGCGGCAGTGTGTCCGATGTCCAGACCCCAACGTCATATTGCACGCCGATCGGTGTGGGGGTGCTGGAGACATTATTGAGCGGCGAGATCATCACCGAGCCGCCCGCTGTCGCCTGCGCGGGCGCACCGCCCGTGTTGAGCGCGCCGGCGGCGTGGCCAGCCGCCGTGAGCGCGAAGACGCCCACCGCCAGCCCCACCGTCAGCACAGCGACGGCGCCCACGACCGGCAGCACCCTTCGCCGCCAGAAGCCGCGACGGCGCGCCCGCTCGCGCCAGCCAAACGGCATCAGACCCGCAAACCAGTTGTGGATGCGTTCGTACCAGGATGGCTCCACAATCCAGGTCGATGGCCGCGCCAGAGGATCGCGCATGCGACGATTGAGCTCTTTGAGCTGCGGCGAGACACGCCGCATCTGGTCCGTCACCGCCGACATCGTAGCGTTGGCGCTCGATTGCAGGCGGTCGCGCAACGCCGACCCGTAGGCGGTGGGAAGCTCGCCCTCGCCGTCTCCGATTTGTCGCTCGGTCACGTCATCCTCTTCCATGCGTGGGGAAGCGACACTCCCTGACGCCTGCTGCATCGAACGCCGACGCGCGCTGGTCGAATTGGACTGCTGCCGCTGCCTTGCGCGGAAGGGCTGGCTGCGCCTCGCCGGATGGTTCGAATCCACTCTTGGCCTCCATGTCAGTCGTCTATGATAGATTGCGCCTGGCTCACATCAGATAGAGGATGCGAACGACGGGCGCCAGGGTGTTTGTGGTACTGTCGCCAATGATCAGGATCCTTGCTGTGCATACAGGTGGAAGGGAACGCAAGAGGTGTGAGGCGACGCCGAAAGAGCCTACCTTCTTGTTAGTAGTTACGCGCTGTGGTGGAACGAAGTCACACTGTATTCGTTCCAGTAGGCGCTTTTCCCCACCGTGACCATCCCGACGACATCTCGGTCGAGCTACTCCGCGTCATCCGTGCCATTCTGCTCGCGTCGGCGGCGCAGATAGGCTTCGACATCGAGAATCGCCTCTTCTGCCGAGGGAAGCTCGCCCACGCGCGGGATGTTGTGGATGCCCGAAAGATCGGGATTGAAGCCTTCTCCGTCCACAACCTCGCCCGCCTCGGCGCTATTGAGTTTCTGCTCCAGATCGTGGACGTAGGCGGTCACATCGGGGTCAGCGGCCACCAGATTCGACACGCGATTGTTGAAGCGCTGCGCGGCGCGCGCGAGGTCTTTCAGGCTGAGGTTGAGGTGATAGAGCTGGTCGAGCGTTCTCAGCAAGGCCTCAGCGACGGGCAGGTTGGGCGAGGCCGCCACATAGTGCGGCGCGCCAGCCCACAGGCTGGTCGTGCTGAGGCTTTCGCGCCGGGCGACATCCTGCACGGCCGTCAGAATACCCGTCGGCCCGCTGTACGTCGCGCGCTCGATGCCGAGCGCGTCCATCTGCCGCAGAATGGCGGCGCGGCTGGTGGCGCCGGAGATGTGGACGGGCGCGGTGTGGGGCGCCTCCGCCGAGAAGACGCCCAGCAGCGCGATCTCCTCGACATGCAGTTGGCGGCTGTAGGTCACCATCTCGCGTGCGAAGGTCTTCCAGCGCAGATGCGGCTCCTCGCCGATGAAGAGGATCACGTCGCGGCGGCGCTCCTCGCCCTCGCTGGCGCGGTGGATGTAGTAGCGGTTGGACGGCCAGCTAAAGCGCCGCAGCGCGCCGCTGGAGATGCGCGTGGTAGGGCGCGATTCGCTGAAATCGTAGAACTCATCGGGGTCGATCTCTGCGAATGGCTCGGCGTCCCACTGGTTCACCAGGAATTTGACGGCCCATGTGGCAGCGGCGGCGGCGTCATTCCATCCAGAGAATGCGCCGATCAGGATCGCACGCTCAGGCTCCTGGGGCCTGGAAATATGTGTATGTTCCATAATTGCGCCGCCCTTTATGGCTTGGTCACTGCTGCGCATGCGCTGGTCGTCGGGCCAGCGTTAGCCCATAGTATACCATCGCCTCCCATCATTCGCCCGACGCGAAACCTCTCCCCCTGGCCCCTTGCCCTGCGAGGGCCGGGGGCCAGGGGGAGAGGTCGCGCCTGCCGCGTGCTACGCTCGGCGGGCGGCGCGGCGGCTGGAGCGGCCATCCTGCGCGCTGAGCCGCAGCGGCTCGTCGGCGCCGTGCAGCAACCCCAGCGACTCGGCATCGTCGATGGTGTAGCGATAGCCCTGCTCCGTCAGGAAGAGCTGGCGATTCGACGAAAACTCCTGGTCGCGGGTGTCGCGCGTGACGATGGTGTAGAAGTGCGCGGGCCGCCCATCCGACTTGGGGCGCAACAGTCGTCCCAGGCGTTGCGCTTCCTCCTGTCGCGAGCCAAATGTCCCCGACACCTGGATGGCGACATTGGCGTCGGGCAGGTCAATGGCGAAGTTGGCCACCTTGCTCACCACCAGCCGCTTGATCTTCCCCTGGCGGAATTGATCGTACAGCTTCTCGCGCTGACTGTTATTGGTGCGCCCGGTCAGCAGAGGCGCATCGAGCAGCTTGGCTAGCTCCTTCAATTGATCGAGGTATTGGCCGATGATGAGGATCTGATCGTCGGCGTGGCGATTGAGCAACTCGCGCGTCACGTCGATCTTAGTCTGGTTCTCGGCGGCCATGCGATACTTCTCGCGCTCCTCCGAGACGGCATACGTCAGGCGGTCCTCGTCGGGCAGGGCCACGCGAATCTCGTGGCACTCCGCCGTGGCGATCCAGCCCTGGCGCTCCAGCTCGCGCCATGGCACATCAAAGCGCTTCGGGCCGATCAACCCGAAGACGTCGGCCTCGCGCCCGTCCTCGCGCACCAGCGTGGCCGTCAGCCCCAGCCGCCGCCGCGCCTGAATCTCCGCTGTGATGCGGAAGATCGGCGCGGGCAACAGATGCACCTCGTCATAGATGATCAACCCCCAGTCGTGACCAGTCATCAGCCCGAAATGCGGGAAATTGCCATCCTCACTGGCGCGGTAGGTCAGCATCTGGTAGGTCGTCACGGTGACCGGGCGGATGTCCTTGCGCTCGCCGGTGTACTCGCCGATCTGGTCGGCAGTGAGCGAGGTCTTGTCGAGAATCTCGCTCATCCACTGGCGCACGGCGATGGTGCTGGGCGTCAGGATCAGCGTGGCGCGGCCAATGGCGGCCATCGCGCCGATGCCCACCACCGTCTTGCCCGCCCCGCAGGGCAGCACCACCACGCCGCTGCCGCCGCTGGTCGAGCCATTGGCGTAGAAGGCATGTACGGCGTCGCGCTGGTACTGGCGTAGCTCGAAGTCCTCGCCCTGCGCTGTCTGCGTGCGCACCTCGAGCGGCATGGCCTCGCCATCGGTGTAGCCCGCCAGATCCTCCGCGGGATAGCCAATCGCCACCAGCGCCTGCTTCACATGACCGCGCCGCGCCGCATCCAGCGTCAGTGTATGGTCGTCGCGCTGATCGAGCACATATTCTTTGGTGCGCTTGTGGCGAGCCACCTCGACGATCAGGGCGATGTCGTCGGAGCGCAGCACCAGATCGGCGCCCTCGCGCAGCAGCTTCAGTCGCCCATAGCGCCCGATGTAATCGCGAATGTCGGCGACCACATTGGGCGGCAGGTCATAGCGGCTGAGGTCATCCAGCGAGGAGATGACCGCCGTAGCGGCCAGCCCAGCGGCGGCGGCGTTCCACAGCGAGAGTGGCGTCAATCGATAGGTGTGGATGTGTTCAGGCGACTTTTCCAGCTCCGCGAACTGCGCCAGCGCATCGCGCGCCTCGGCGTAGAGCGGATGATCGACCTCGAGTAATATCGTGCGGTCGCCCTGGACAACAACCGGGTTAGCTACATTTGGCACGGCGCACTCTCACCTGCTAGTGGCTGACATGGTCGCCTCACCCGGCGCCGACGCCCAGAGACGCATGCGCGCGAAGCGGCGACCACGAAGGCACACGCCCTACTACACGCCGGGAGTTGCGGCCCAGCGTACCAGATAGTGTACAACAGCCTGAGCCGCCGTTGACTCGTAGCCGCGCATGAGGTGGCGCGCCCCCGAGATGATCTTGAACCCGCGCGCAGGCAGGCGCTCGATCCACGGCTCCAGTTTGTGGCGTGGCGACACCTCATCGTGCTCGCCCGTGATGAACAGCTTTGGTCGCTCGAAGGCAGCCAACTCCGGCGTCAGGCGAAAGATCGGTGGGCTGATGGCGACCACCGTCTTGACCCGCGGATCGTGCGCAGCGTAGACCAGCGCCACAGACGCGCCAAAGGCATGGCCGATCAGGCAGAGCTTCTCGCGGTTGGCGCCCGGCTCGGCCAGCGCGAACTCCACAGCTCCCGCCAGATCGAGCGGCTCCAGGCGGCCATCGGTCTGCTGGCCCTCGCTGGCGCCGACCCCACGGAAGTTGAACCGCAGAGTGATGAAGCCCGCCGCCGCGAGGTCGCTGGCGATGCGCACGGTGAGGGGGTCTTGCATGCTGGTGGTCAGCGGCTGTGGATGGCACAGCACGGCGACCGGTTGGCCCGCCGCTGGAGCGCCACCGGACGCGCTGGCCCGCGCGATGATGCCTTCGAGCAGCGTCGCTGGCCGCGCGCCGCCGGGGAATGTGACTCGTCGCTCCAATACGTCTGACATCTTGCCTCGCGCTTGCTTCACATCTGGTTCGTGGCGTCGTTCGCCAGGTAGGTGGACATCCTGTGTAGCAGGCGCTGAGGGGAGCCGAATCGAGCCACTCGCATCAGGCAGATGGATGAGGGTGTTGGCTCGCTGGTGGGCGCCTCAGACGTATGGTATCCAGGCGCGGCCATCCGCGTGCGTTTCGGTGTCGTCGGCTGCGCGATCGTCGTCCGGGCCGTGCAGCCGGATGAGCCGCTCGACTTCGTCGCGGCGATACAATCGGGTGCGCTTCATCCCCTGGCGATAGCTGCCAAGCAGCCCACGGCTGACATAGGCATAGAGGGTCGCCGGCTTGACCCCCAAGATTGCACAGGTTTCCTGAGCGGTCAGGAACTCCTCGCCATCCATTACGATCATGCCAGCCTCCGAAATGAACACCATCGCCAGGCAGTCCACACGAGAGTGTTCGCGTCCGATACGCATTCCTGATGCATTGCAAGCCAGTATACGGCGTCGTCTGGCGGTGCGTCAACCGCTCGCGCCTGTCTGCTGCGGCCCGGAAGGCGATGCCGGAAGGCGGTGAGCGTCGCGGCTATCCATGGCCGCCGCACGGCGCGGATGGGGCCTTTCAAGTCCACGTCGCATGCTCCGGCCATGGTTGGCCGAGAGCATGCTCCACCCTTCGCTATAGCAGCAGCATGGCGTCACCGAAGCTGTAGAAGCGATAGCCCTGCGCGATGGCCTCCTGATACGCCCGCGCGATCAGCTCGCGCCCGGCGAAGGCGCTGACCAGCGCCAGCAGTGTCGAGCGCGGCAGGTGGAAATTGGTTATCATGGCATCCACCGCGCGAAATTGATAGCCCGGCGTGATGAAGAGCCGCGTGCGCCCGCGATAGGGCATGACGACGCCCGCCGCGCCCGTACCCTGCTCGGCGGCGCCCTCGGCGGCGAGCAGGGCCACGGCCTCCAGCGTGCGCACGGAGGTGGTGCCGACCGCGATGATGCGCCCACCCGCCGCGCGAGTGGCATTGATGCGCTGCGCCGTCGCCGCCGTCATCTCGATCTCTTCGCTGTGCATGACATGCTCGCTCAGATCATCCTTCTCGACTGGACGAAACGTGTCGAGGCCAATGTGCAGCGTGACATAGGCGATGCCCACGCCCAGCGCCTCCACCTGCGCCAGCAGCTCGGTGGTGAAGTGCAGGCCAGCGGTAGGCGCGGCGGCGGAGCCGGGTTCGCGCGCGTAGACGGTCTGGTAGCGCTCAGCGTCGGCCAGCGGCTCGTGGATGTAGGGCGGCAGTGGTGTGACGCCGATGCGCTCGACCGTATCCGCCACCGTGCCTTCGCGCGCCGTCAGCCGGATGACGCGCCCGCCCGATGGCGTCGCCTCCAGCACATCCGCCAGCAGCGCGCCATCGCCGAAGCTGAGCCGCTGCCCCAGATGCACGCGCCGCCCAGGCTTGACCAGCGCCTCCCAGCAGTTCGGGCCGACATCGCCGCGCGCCGAGAGCAGCAATACCTCCACCTGGCCGCCCGTCGCGGCCTTCACGCCGATCAGCCGTGCGGGCAGCACGCGGCTCTGGTTGGCCACCAACAGATCGCCGGGCCGCAGATAGTCCGTGATCTCGCGAAAGATGCGATGCTCGAACACGCCTGTGTCGCGGCGCACGACCAACAGCCGCGAGCTGTCGCGCGGCTCGATCGGAGACTGCGCGATACGTTCCGGCGGCAGAGTGTAATCAAAGTCTGAGATGCGCATTGGTCTGGCTGCATATCCTCTCGCACACGACGACGCCCTCCCGGCGCCGCCACACCATAGTGTACGCGACAGCGCGAGAGAGCGTCTATGAGCTACTGCTGGAGGCGTCGCCTCTATTGGATCAGGTGAACGGGGCTTTGGCCCAGCGCCACCGCCGAGATGCCGACGATGTCGATATCGACCGCGTGCGGCGACCACGAGCAGACCGACCAGTCTGTCCCGGCGTAGCTGGACGGCAGGGTGATGTCCTCATAGCCCCACAGTCCGTTGAAGGCGCGATCGCCGTTCAGCGAGGTCGCGAGCGCCGGGAAAGCGCTGGCAGACGCAATCTGATCCATGGTCGTAACGCGCGAGCTTTCCCAGGAGGGGAAGGTGAAGGTCGTCCCGTTCGGCGTCGTATCGTAACCGGCCGCTGCAATCTGGCCGATCGACTGCGTACACGGGTCAGTGGTACTGGACACATCTGGCACCACGGCAAATCCAGTGTTCCCGCCTGAGCCTCCGTTGTTGCCCCAGAGATCGCCCGGATCAAAGAAACCCACCTGAATGGTGCGACCAGCCAGCGCGCTTCCGAAGACACCCAGCGGAATTGACGTGTGCTGTGGACCGCCGTTTCCCTTGCCAGGGAAGACGAAGGTCGTATCCATGGTGCTCCAGGCAGATAACTGCCCACCCTGAGTACAATTCGGCGGTGTCTCCGTTGGCCCACAGAGCGATAGCGCGTAGGAGTGGTTGCCCCAGCCCAGGTTGAAGCCCTGGTTATAGTAGCTGGCCGAGACGACCGTCAGGCGATAGTTCCCCACCGGCAGCTTGATCGCGGCAGGCACAGAGTTGTCTCCCACCTGTTTTCCGACGGGGCACCAGGTGTCGGCGCACTTCGACGAACAATTTGTGCCAGCCGTGATCTTGTAGAACCCACTTGCCGGAACGCACCCGTTGTTGATGTCGTATGGAAGCGCCGTAAATGATCCGACATAGGTCGCATTCCCCGGACTCAGCGGCCCACTTGGCAGCGAGTAGATCGAGTACGTGACCGTGAAGTACATCTTCGGATCATCAAAGTTTGGGCTGGCGTCACCTGTCCCCGGATAGACCGAGTACGGAGATTTGTTTGAGGGGCATGGGAAGAAGCTGTCCGATTGCCCCACAAAGATGCGGCCATTACACGAACTCGGCGCGCCTGGGTTGAACGGCGCATTATAGACGTTCAACGTCGAGTTGGCCGTGGCGACGTTCACATAGAACGAGTAGCCCTGATGCGTGGGTGGGTTGTTGGTTCCATCGTTGTAGATGGCGCCTTGGAACGGCTGCATCGTGACGTCCGGGTTGGCGTTTTGATAGGCGGCTTGCGATGCGAGAGGCGTCGAGAGCGCCGCCGTGCAGGTGGTTGGAACTCCATTCAGCCCACCACTCCTATCTACTGACTGCGCAAAGAGCGGCATATTCGACATCCAGCCGGTATAGGTCTGGTTTGACTCGGTGGCAGGATCGAGTGTCTGACTATCCGAGTTACCACCTGCGCAGGTCACGAAAGGATCGCCCTGCTCCTGCAGCTCGGCTGGGCCATTAATGTTGAGGCCCCAGGGGCGCCCACCACAGCTAACGCCATTGCAGGTGTTGCCCAGCGTTCCCGTGGTGCTGGGGGTCGTGGGATCGACCGCCAGGGCGAGCGGCGGATTATATGCGGCGATGGCGCTGGCGGTGATCGACAGTGGGCCAATGCCCAGTGCGCCGAGAAACAGCACGTTGATAGGCGCAGTGACGAAGACCTGCAACTGGTATGGCTGGGTGGTCTTGCAGACGGCTACCTCGACGGACGATTTGACGGCGGGGCAATAGTTCGCGGGCATGTTGGAGGCGTCGGTACACGGCGTAGGGCCGAACGAGTTCTTGAAGACCAACTTCTGCGCCTGACAGACCGCATTGTCATTGGGCGAGGAGGGTAGATTCGACGTGTAGAAGTCGGGCATGTAGATCACACCGGCCAGCGCGCCCGCCTCGGCGGCGCGCTGCATACGGGCATAGAGATCATAGACGCGGATGCTGTCGATCGCCAGTCCGATGAAGCCGATGAGGACGGTGAAGGTGAGCGCGAAGATGATGAGCGTCTGGCCCATGCTGGCCTGCCGCACAACGCGCGTGGAGCGGCGGGCGGTCTGCTTTGACATCAGCCGCCGCATGTGGCGTGTCCGACTCGGCGCCCGATTGGTTGCGGCGCCGCGTTGTGCTTCAAGCATCGTCTCTCTATCTCCCATCAACGTCTGCTGACTGCGCGTCGCGTCCGTGGCTTGCTGTCGATCCTGCCGATCATGGCGTCTGCGGTTCATTTGGATGTTGGTGTTGGCGTCGCCACGACAGGATTCACCACGATCTCGATGGGCATTACAGCCCAGTCGGTCACCACTGGCGACTGCAGGTTGAACAGGTTGAATGAATACGTGTAGGTGTAGGTGATCGCGACCCCGATTGCATCCTCCTGAAACGGCGTATTGACACGCGGCGCGTTTGGTGGCCAGTTGGCGGTCGTCGCGGCCGGAGTCGTCGTACCATCGGAGTTGCAGACCGTATTGCCCGGGTAAATATCCTGTGGCAACGAGGAAGAGTAGGCTCCGTTCGCGGCGTTCGTCGCCTTGTAGATGGCAATCTGCGAGACATTCACGCCGCGTGTGCTCGCCAGCGCCGATTCCACCGCGCCGATCACTGCGCAGTCTGCGGTGTATGGCGCACCCGCAGGGGCGTAGTTTCCGATGACAGAGCCGATGCGCGCGCCCGCGCGAGCAGCATAGACGACATCGAGGTGGTCATCGAGCAGGGTCGAGATGTCGGTGGAACCGACGACCAGCAACAGCAGCAGCGGGAAGATGATGAGCGCAAATTCGATCAGCGCCTGGCCTCGCTGTTTGCGAATCCCGATGAGCCGCCGACGTGACCCGTAGCCCGATCGCGCGCTCAGCAGCGCCCGCAGGGCGTGGCCTCTTGTTCGTACGGCTCTCATGCGCGCTCTCCTGCAAGCAATCCAGACTCGCGTCGGGGTAAGACAAAGACCGAGTTAGAGCCAGTCAGCCGAGAAGCGAATGGCGGCGCAGCGGCCCACGCCTGCCCGCCGCCAACGCTCGCTACGGATGGCGGCTGATGGCGGTCGCCGTACTGCTGCGGCTCGATGCGCTGCACCGAGATCGCCGAGAGCGTGATCGTCGGTGAGATGATCGCAAAAAACGCCGTCAGATACGTATACTGGTACTCGATGAAGACGCCGACGTAGTCAGCGTTCGAGAGTTGGTCGTTGCGACCGGTAGGTATCCAGTTGGTCGATGTGATTGTCCATGTCCCGCCAGAGCGATTTAGCACGGCCTGATACTGGCAGGTTGGCGCCGTTCCCGTAATGGTACCCGTGCCAGAGCAGCCGCCCGTTTCGAGCGCCTTATAGACCACGATCTCCTGCGCCTGAGCCATCACGACGCCAGCAACTTGCGGCGCGATGACGTTGTTCGCGATGTACTGATCCAGTGGTGTCGTATCGAAGGGCTTCGGCGGCTGGCCGTTGCCGATGATCGCCTCATAGCGGGCGGCTTCTTTGGCGGCGAAGTTGAACGAGCCAATCGACGCATTGATCAGCGCGTACTCGACTACGCCAAAGAGGATCAACAAAAAGAGCGGCGCGACCAGCGCGAACTCGACCAGCGACTGCGCGCGCGAGCGCAGCGGTCGCCGGATGCGGGCGCGCCAGAACCCTGGTCGCTGCCTTGCTGGCCTACTACGCTCTCGTTCCTTCAAGCTCATCACCCGCAAACGCTCCTGTGATGGTTATTGGCTGGCCGACTTCCGTTCCGCTGCGCGCTGGTGGACGCCCGACCAGATGAGGGACGCACTGTTTCTTCTGCTCGTCCGTTGTAACGATCAAGGTCAGAAACCGTTACCGGGCAGGCGCAAGCGTCCTATGACATCGTGTCCTCCCCTCTGCCGCCCTCTGCGCCAGGCGTAGCGGGTCGGAAGCCCTTACAGTCAGTGCAACGCACAAGGAGCTACAGCGTGAGCGGTGGGTGGCGGCAAGCGCGATGAGAGAGTTTCCAACCAGTCAGACGCCCAGCCGCAACGAGCGCATGGACGCAGGCACGCTGATGGAGGCGGCGCGCCTGCCAGATACGCAGCCCCGCCTGCCGCGAGTGGCAGCGCCAGCTCCCACGCCAGCGACCGAGCTGCTCGCCATCATGCGCGAAGTGGCCTGGCCACGTGGTGTGGGCGGCGAGTGGGCAGCCCGCTGGCGCAATACGCTGTTTGCGCTGACACTGCTGGCTGTCTGCATCACCTGCATTCCCATCCAGCCAGGCGCCTCTACCTATCTCGCGGCGGCGAAACGCGCCCGCGCGGGCTATCGCTACGATGAGGCGCTGTCCTTCTATACCCAGGCGCACGCAGCGGACGGCTCCGATCCCCGCCCGCGCTGCGACAGCGGCGATGTCTACTCCCTGCAACACGAGTACCAGCAGGCGGCCAGCGCCTATCGCGCGTGCGCCGCGCTGGCGCCCAGCGATGGCTCGACCTGGCTGCGGCTGGGCGACGCGCTGGCCAGCGTCCACGACGACGCTGGCGCCGTCGCCGCGTGGCAGCGCGCGGGCGCGGCGGGCGACTTCTCAGGATACGCCAGGCTGGCGGAGCGCGCCGAATCGCTGAGCCAGCTCGACACGGCGGCGAAGTGGTGGGCGCGCATGCCGCAAGACAACGAGCTGGCGCAGGGACATCTGGGCATGCTGGCGCTGGCGCAGGGCAACGTGAAAGTGGCCAGCGCGCACTTCTTCGGCCTGATCCATTCGGAGTCGGATTACGCCATCTCGCTGCGCAACGCAGGCGTGTACCTTTTGGCGATGCACGCGCCGACCACCGCGCTCGATGAGGAGAACATCGGCATCACGCTGCTGACGCTGAATGAGCCGACGCTGGCGCTGGCGCCCCTCAGCCGCGCCGCGCAGCTCGCGCCGACGGACGGCTCCGCCCGCGCCTACTACGGCTGGACACTCTGGCTGCTGGGCCAACGCGACGCCGCGCGCCCGCAGATCGCGGCGGGGCTGCGCTATAACGCCCTCTCGCCTTTCGCGCTCTTCGCGGCGGGTGAAGAGGAGATCAGCAGCGGCCAGTTCGCCGCCGCGCTGGCGCACTTTCAGACCGCGCTGGAGATCGATACCAGGAATCCAGCGCTGTGGAGCGCCGCAGGCGATGCCGCCCTGGCCGAGGCGGACTACGAGACTGCCAGGCTCTCCTATGCCAACGCCACGCAGTATTCGAATGACCCAGCCTATACCGTCGCGCTGGCGCAGTTCTACATCTCGCATGGCCTGGGCGTGGCCGATGGCACGGCGCAACAGGTTCTGCTGAAGGCCACGCAGCGCTTCCCGCAAAACGAGCAGTTGGTCTTCCTCAAGGGAAAGCTCGATGATGCGCTCGGCCAACAGGCCCTCGCCTATACGGATTTTCAGCAGGCGATTGCGCTCGACCCGACTGATCCGGGGCCGTGGTACTATCTGGGAACCTACGCGGCCGCCGCTGGCGAAGTGATCTCCGCTGTCGTCGATCTGCGCACGGCGCTGGCGCTCCAGCCATCGGGCGCCTACGCGGCTCCGGCGCGCAAGACGCTGGCGGCGTTCAGTGGGTACACGCTCTAGCCGCTGAGCCTGCGCATATCCACCAGACAAAGAGAACGCCATGACGCCGCCGGACGATTTCGCCTACGCCGACATAGACCTGCCGCCCGTCGCGCTTCCACCGGAGCGCGTGACCGTCGGCCCGCCTGCCATTCCACGCCGCGCTAACCGCGCGCCACACCTGCCCGGCTCGAAATATTTCACGCTGCGTTACCTGCTGAATGCGCTGCTGGCCGAGGGCGAGAGCGTCATCGAGTCGCCCGCGCTGAGCGATGACACGGCCGTGCTGACACACGCGATGCGCGCGCTGGGCGCTGCGGCGCGCTGGGAGCGCGCGGGGGCTGGCGGCGACGCGGCGGGCTGGAATCTGCGCGTGGTGGGCGTCGGCGGGCGTCCGCAGCGGCCAGTTGATGGCGCGCTGCACATGGGCAATGCGGGGGCGGCGCTGCGCCTGCTGCTGGGCATCGGCGCGCTACTGCCAGAGATGCGCTTCGACACGGATCACCCCGATTCGCTGGGGCGTCGCCCCAACGCCGATCTGCTCGATGCGCTGCGGGCGCTGGGGCTGGCGGTGGAGGCAAGCGAGCCGGGCGGGCGGCTGCCGATCACGCTGCGAGGCGGGCCGCCGCGCGGGGGAGCGGTGCGCGTGTCGGGGCGCAACAGCTCGCAATACCTCAGCGCCCTGCTGTATCTCGCGCCGCTGCTGGCCGACGGCCTGACGATCAGCGTCACGGATGGCCTGCGCTCACAGCCACTCGTACACGCGACGCTGCGCGCCCTGGCCGACGCGGGCATCCACATCGAGGCGGCGGATGATCTGCTGGCCTTCCGCGTGGCGGGCGGGCAGCGCTTCGAGCCGCGCGCATACCACATCCCCGGCGACACGCCCTCGGCGGCGGCGCTGCTGGCGGCAGCGCTTGCTCTCGGCGCGCCGCTGCAGCTCCTGGGGTTGGCCGCGCAGGATGACGACCTGCGCGCGCTGCTGGCCGCCTGCGACACGCTCGGCCTGCCGCTGGTGGAGCGCCCGACGGAGGCCGCGCCCGATGCGCCGCTGACGCTGGCGGGCGGCCCAGCCATGCAGCGACCCGGCTGGCACGCCGCGACACGCCGCATCGACGGCGACGCCATCATCGACAGCGTTCCGGCGCTGGCGGCGCTGGCCTGCCTCATTCCAGGGGAGACGCGCTTCGAGCGCGTGGCGACGCTGCGGCTGAAGGAGAGCGACCGCATCAGCGATCTCTGCGCCGAATTCGCCCGCGCGGGCGCGGATGTCACGCCGCTGCCCGACGCCATCATCGTGCGCGGGCAGCCTGATGGCCTGCCGGGCGGCGTGACGGTGGATGCGCACGACGATCATCGGCTGGCGCAGGCGCTGGCGATCCTCGCCACACGCTGCCAGCGCGGCCTCACCATCACCGGCGCATCCGCCGTCGCCAAGAGTTACCCCTGGTTCTTCGACGATCTGCGCGGGCTGGGCGCCGAGGTCACACCGTGATCCCCTCACCCCCTGCGAGGGGAGAGGAGCTAGAGGCGAGAATAGTGATGACTGGCGAGGCGTCTGGTTGGTGAAACGCATACGCCGCGCGCTACGCCTGGCCTGGGTCCTCCCTCCCCCCGTGGGAGAGGGAGACAGAGGGTGAGGTCCACGCCCCGCGCGCAACGCCTGGCAAACAGAAACCCCCTCTCCATCTCGGAGAGGGGGTAGGGGCTGACGCTCTACCGCGCTCCGGCTTTGGCGGGCTTGCGCTTGGCGCGCGGCTGGGGATAGTACTTCTCCATCGTGCGCTTGTTCTGGTACCAGGCGCGGTCGCCCGCGTACTTCACGGCGAAGTAGTAGATCCAGTAGACGAGCAGACCCAGGCCCCAGAGCGCCCAGCCGTAGCGCCACGCGCGCCACGAGAAGAGCGTGGAGTCCATCGCATAGCGCATGGCCATCAACACGAAGCCGACCAGCGCCAGCGGCCAGAGCTGCCCGGTGATGCGGTCCATGATGAATTTGTTGAGCGTGTGGTGACCGAAGAAGCGCTTGCGCCCCTCCAGTCCGTAGTAGATCGGCAGCAGCAGGCCCAGCGCGCAGAAGATGATCCACGGCAGATAGAAGTGGAAGACTTCTGTCTTGCCACCCGCCGTGGCCAGTCCGGCGGTCTGGGGATCGGTGAAGAGCCAGGTGATGATACCGTGCATCGCGGGCGCCCTCCTCGAAGGTCGCTAAGCGGGAACAGACCAGGACAAGCGCCCACCGTGTCGCATCAGCGCGTCAAGGCGCGGAGGGCCAAGTCATCATAGCAGAGGCGCCGGAACAGGGTCAAATCGTCTGACAGAATAGGCCGTCGCGGCCATGCATGGCCGACGCACGCGGACGGGGGCATACATGCCCGAACCTGCGCCGCCGCAGGCAGGCGCAAGTCAGCGGCTTTCAAGCCGCCGTCGCGTGCTCCGGCCTTTCAAGGCCGAGAGCATGGCCGAGAGCCATACCCCGCCTGGCCACGGCGCTTGCCAGCCACCAGGCGCTATGCTACGATGGCCGCATTCCCCGCATGGTCCCTGCCAGAAGTTCGCCGCGTCCCCCGCGCGCATGCTGACTGCATGCTGTTTGCCCGAATGCGGAGGTCACTGATGACAGCGCACACGCAGACCGCCAGCCCGACCTATCGCGCGCAGACCGTGCGCGAGATGCCCAACGACGAGCGCCCCCGCGAGCGGCTGGAACGCTACGGCGCCAGCACGCTGCAAACCTCCGAGTTGCTGGCCATTCTGCTGCGGACGGGGCTGCCCGGCGAGAATGTCGTGGAACTATCCAATCGCCTGCTGCGCGACTTCGGTGGGCTGGCCGGGCTGGTGGCCGCCGACCTAAGCGATCTGCGCCAGACGCATGGCTTGGGGCTGGCCAAGGCGGCGCAGCTCAAGGCCGCGCTGGAAATCGCCAATCGGCTGGCGGCGCTCGGCCCCGAGGAGCGCATGCAGATCACGCAGCCCGGCGACGTGGCGCGGCTACTGATGCTGGAGATGGGCTACCTCACGCAGGAGCAACTGCGCGTGCTCTGCCTCGACACGAAAAACCATGTCATCGCGCAGCAGACCGTCTATCAGGGCACCATCAACAGCAGCGCCGTGCGCGCGGCGGAGGTCTTTCGGCCCGCCATCACGCGCGCCTGCCTGCATATCATCGTCGTCCACAACCATCCCTCCGGCGACCCCACCGCCTCGCCCGAAGATGTCCGCACGACCGAGCAGTTGCGCCAGGCGGGCGCGCTGCTCGACATCGAGCTGCTCGACCACATCATCATCGGGCGCCACCGCTATCTGAGCCTGAAAGAGCACGGCCTCGGTTTCTGAACCACCATGCCTCGCTCAACCGGCTGGAGTATAGGTGTATTTGGCGCGCCAGTAGACCTCATCGGTAAAGCCCAGCCGCCGGTAGAGGTTGATCGAAGTTCCGGCGGTGTCGGCGTTGATGAGGGTGGAGCGCGCGCCGCGCCGCTGGCTCTCCGCCAGGAAGTCGCAGAGCAGGTAGCGCGCGATGCCACGCCGGCGATAGGGCACGCGCGTGGCGAGATTGTAGATGAAGCGATCGCTATCCTCATACCAGCCCAGAATCGCCGCCGGATCGCCCGCCACACGCGCCAGCCGCAGCCGCCCAACATCGGTCATCTCCTGCCGACGCAGCGCCATCTGCGCCGCGATGGCGTCTTCGGCGGGACGCTCCTCGCTGTCGGCGAAGCCCTGCGCCTTGGTGATGACCCACGCCTCCAGCGTCGCGGGCGTCGCGGGCGTCGCGGGCGTCACGTCTTCCAGCATCACCTGTGGCGGGGTGGCCGCAGTGGGCAGCGGGCCGACATGCGCCAGATAGCCCTGCCGCCCCTCGGCCACACAGCCTGCCTGCGCTGTCAGCGCCGCACGCAGCCCCGCATCCAGTGCGCGATCTTCGATGTAGAGCCGCACAGGCGCGCCGCCGAAGTAGCCGCGCACGTCGGCCAGAAACGCGGGAACCTCATCTGGCGCAAGCTGGCGAATCATGACCTCATCGCCCGCCGAGGGATGCCGCCCGTAGACGCCGAAGCGCCGCTGCTCGCGCTGATAGCCCATCTCTGGCGCGGAATCGGTGAACCAACCGCGCACCGTCTGCGCGATGGCGTCGTGATCGGGATGCGGCATGCGAACAATCCTCCTTGATGCGTCTTGAATAGATGAGGGTACGCGGTTGAGTATAACGCCGAATTCAGCTCAGCAGCATGCTAACCGCTAACCTACAAGGCGGTGAGAGCGTAGAATAGCCATGGATGAGCGTCAATCGCAGGTCATGACGGGCGTTCCGCAATCACAACTGCGGTCAGCATGAAGGAGGCGCTGATGGAAACGGTGGGGATCAACGCAGGCTCGCTGATAGCCCAGTTCATTGCTCTGGTGGTCATCTTTCTGCTGCCCATTATCCTCGGCTTCACCGTCGTGCGGGCCGACGCGCGCCGACTCGGCGAGCCAGGCTGGGTCTGGGCGCTGCTGACCATTCCGCTGGGCTGGCTGACGATTCTGGCGTACATCGTCGTGCGGGCGCTGCTACCGCGCCGCTAGCGTACCGTGATCAGAGATACCGTGATCAGAGATAAGGAACGACTCCGTGGCTGGAATACACTGGTATGACGCGATGATCCTGCTGTTCTCTCCGCTCATCCCGCTCATCATCGGCATCGTCTGGATGAGACCCGATGCCAGCCGCCGCGGCCAGCCGGGCTGGCTGTGGGCGCTGCTCACCATCCCCTTCGGCTGGATCACCGTCTTTGTCTACGCCGTGATGCGCGCCATGCGCTGACCGCTCGCCCACTGCTCCGCCAGCACGCCGCCGCGTCCGCTGCCAGCGCGGAGTGACCATCGGGCTAGGGAGGCGTCGCGCGTTTGACCGCCCGCCCGCCCATGCGTCATACTCAGCCTGGACAGCGTTCGCGTGACGGATGCGCGAACGCTGTCGCGCAGGGATTGCGCCATGCGGGCGTCAACGGGAGGAGAGCGCGAGTGGGTCAGCAGCGAGAGCGCGGCTCCAGGCGAGGTTGGCCAGACCGCCAGGCGCCCATCGACCAGGCGCCCATCGACCAGGCGCCCATCG
>DATBTW010000420.1:0-4289 GCA_036559055.1 Ktedonobacterales bacterium | reverse complement strand
CGTGAGGCCATTCTATCCTCAGGTCGCGCATTCTACGGCATTATTGTCGCAGGCCTGTGTGGCGTCTGTCACGCGCCTGTCACGCAGTGGCGAGATAGCAGTAGAGGCCGTCGCGGCGCTCCTGACGCACGAGGCCATGTGCGCGCAGATGCTCCAGGTGGGCGAGCGTCTCCGCCAGGGCGAAGCGCCGGTCATCCACCGTGCGCAGCCGCTCGCCGAAGAGCGCTCCCGCGACGGCGTTGGCGGTCAGCCCCGCTGGCTCGCGCTCGACCAGCCGCCGAATGACGCCGCTGCGCTCGATGTGGTGGTCGCGCAGCGCATCGGCGCGTTGCGCCAGATTGGCGGAGGGCAGCCCATGCCCCGGCGCCACGATGCGCGCGGGCAGATCGCGCACACGCAGGAGCGACGCATAGTAGTCGCCCAGCGGATCGGGCCGCGAATTGGGATAGAGGCCGATGTTGGGCGTGATCGTGGGCAGGATGTGGTCGCCAGCGATGAAGAGGCCATCTGAGCGCAACAGGCACATGTGATAGTCGGAGTGGCCGGGCGTCCAGATAACCTGATAGCTCCAGCGGCCCAGCGTCAGCGTGTCGCCATCGTTGAGCGTCTGCACGGCGCCAACGGGTGGCAGCGAGAAGCCATGCGGGCGCGCTATGGCGCGGTTGGTCTCCTCATGGCGCTGGCGATCCTGACCATCGCTGCCAGCGACGGCCGTGACACGCGGGTCGGCGGCGCTGGCGTCGAGGGTGAGGCCATGCTCGGCGAACATGCCGACGATCGCACGCAGCGCTGGACCAGATAGCTCGCCCCAGACGCGATACATGCGCTCATCTTCCTGCGCCAGCATGTAGACCGGCGCGCCCGATGCCTCGCGCAGCAAACCCGACAGGCCGATGTGATCGGGATGCGCGTGGGTCAGCACGATGGCGCTCAGCGCCTCCATCGGCACGCCCGCCTGTTCCAGCCCGAGGCGCAGGGCGGCCTCATCGCGCGCCAGCCCCAGCCCGGCGTCGAAGAGCGTCCAGTGGCCGGCGTCATCGCCGATCAGATAGACATTCACAGAGCGCAGCGCGAAGGGCAGCGGCAGCGGGATGCGCCAGATACGCTCCTCCATCTGCGTGGGGGCGTCATTGCGCGGGAAGACATCGCGCGCGGCCTGCGCGTCTTCGGGGGAGAGCTGCTGCACGAAGGCTCCTGTCTGGGTGAGAGCACGCTGGGCCACGCAGAGCGGTGTCAGGGCTGGGGCTGCGCGATGACGACGGGCGTGTCGCCCGGCTTGATATAGCCCAGATTGCGCGCCTCACGCTCGATGACATCCGGCGATTGCGCCTGATTCACCGCCTGCTGCGTCTGCTGAATGTCGCGCTCGATGCGCTGATTGTCGCTCTGCGTCTGCGCCACAGCTTGCTGCGCCTGCCACAGCGACCACGTCTCGCCGCCCGTGGCAGCCAGCAGCGCCAGGCAGATCAGCGCGGCCAGCCACAGCAGCGGCTTACGCACAGGTCGCGCGGGCGGCTGGCCCGTCGCCTGGGCATCCTGCGACGGGCGCGCTGAGGCGCCTTCAGGCAGTATACGTCGCGCGTCATCCGGTCGCATAGTCGTCATGGTCGCGCCGCCCCTCCTTGCGAGAAACCTCTCCCCCTGTCCCCTTCGCCTTGCACGGAGAGGGGGACCCACCCCAGGCATGCAGCGCAATGGCAGGCCGTTTCAGCCAGCCGCCTGCTGACTCTGGCCTTACTCATCCTTTGCGTGGTGGGGTTTGGGCGGCTGGCGGCGCGTGCGCAGCCGCTCGCCGATCTGGGCGATGGGCTGCGGCGGATCGGCCAGCGCGGCAGTGGTCAGCCGCAGCCAATCATCCAGGCTAAGCGACTGCGCGCGGCGCTCGGCCTCGATCGCGCTGGCCGCCAGCCAGCGTCCCACCTGCTCTGGCGCCAGACGCAGATTCTGCGCCAGACTGTTGTGAATCTGCTTGCGCTTGCCCCCGAAGGCAGCGTGCGCCAGGCTGAAGAGGAGATCGCGCCCGGCGTCATCCAGCGGCAGGCTGGGGAAGATGTCAACGCGCACTACGGCGGATTCCACCTTCGGCGGCGGGTAGAAGGCAGTGGCGGGGACGAGCGCGACGATGCGCGGCTGGCCGTAGAACTGCACGCTCAGCCCCAGCAGGCTCAGCTCGCCCGGAGGCGCCACCATGCGCTCGGCCACCTCGCGCTGCGTCATGACGACCAGCCGCGTCGGGCG
Organism: Ktedonobacterales bacterium; assembly: GCA_036559055.1. Classification (GTDB taxonomy): domain Bacteria; phylum Chloroflexota; class Ktedonobacteria; order Ktedonobacterales; family JADMIN01; genus JAKAIY01. The sequence goes on along the minus strand of DATBTW010000420.1, from coordinate 2,051 downwards.
CGGGCGCGCTTCGAGGATGCGCCGCAGGATCAGCGCGGTGATGTAGTACGGCAGGTTGGCGACGAATTTGTAGGGCTGGCCGCCAAAGACGGCTCCCAGATCGACCGTCAGCAGGTCGCGCGCGATGATCTCGATATTGGGGAAGGGCGCGGTCGTCTCAGCCAGCGCTGGCAGGATGTCGCGATCCATCTCGATGGCGACGACTCGGCCGGCCCGCTGCGCCAGCGCGATAGTCAGCGCGCCCGGCCCCGCGCCGACCTCCAGCGCATTGTCGTCGGCGGTCAGCTCGGCGGCGGTGACCACGGCGTCGAGCGCCCTGCGGCTGATGAGCAGGTGCTGGCCGAGCCGCTTATTGGTCTGCGCCAGCCCGTGCCGCCGCAACAGCGCCTTGAGCGCGCCGATGTCGGTGAGGTCGAGGGCGGCCTCCGGTGCGGCTGGCTGGTCAGGGATATCATCCACGGCGCGAATCACTCTGCGCTGGGCTGGCCGATGCTCCTCGGCTGGCCGTCCCGCGCGCGGTGGGGCGGCGCCTGCTAGCGTAGCACGAAACGGCGGGTGAGCGCAGAGTGGGGCGGCTCTCGGCGGCGGATGGTGACGGCTCTCGGCCATTCATGGCCGCGACTCCCCCACCCTCATCCCGCGATGAGTAGCGGCGGCAGCGGCATGGCATTCCGCGCGGCGAGGAGCGTCGTCCACAGCACGACGCCATCGGATGCGCGCAGGTAGGTGACGTAGGTGTTGACCGGCGCATTGACGGTAATGCCCGTCTGGAAATCCTGCCAGACATAATAGATGACATCGCCAGTAGGGATGAGCGCAAGGCCCGCGTAGGGACTCTGGCCTTTATACGTCCAGCGGAGAGCGCCACGCGGGTCGAGCGCGACGACGCTCGCCAGCTTTTGTGGCCCGGTGGAGATGGTGAAGTAGGTCGCGCCGCTGGCGTCGGGGGTGACGCTGGCGGCGAAGGGCGCGTCATGCTGCCAGCGCACATCGCCCGTCTGGATGTCGAGCGCATAGAGGCGATTAGCGACGCCAATGGAATCCTGCGTGGCGGCGTAGGCCAGCGATGAGGACGCTGTCAGCAATTGTGGGCGATTGTTCAACACGGCGCTCCAGCGCATCGCGCCGCTGGCCTGGTCGAAGGCGAAGACACTCTGGCTGGCCGAGAAGAGGATGGCTCCAGCGGCGCTGAAGAGTGGGCTGTTCATATTCGAGACGCCGGGCTGCGTCCAGCGGGTCTTGCCCGTCGTGGCGTCCAGCGCGGTGAGCGCGGCGCCATCGGTGTAATACAGCGTGTCTCCCAGGCTCAGCCACGATGCCAGCTCGTCACCGCCGGACAGCGTGATCGACCACAGCGTCGAGCCATCCAACATGCTTATGGCGCGCAGTTCCTGTGTGGGCTGCGAACCCTGTGTGTCGGTGGCAAGGATGGGGACGATGAGCCGATGGTCGACCACGATGGGCTGGCCAGCGAAGTGCCCGAAGCTCTCGGACCACACCAGCGCGCCATTCGACGTGTGGATGGCGTAGAGGTCGCTGTGAATGGCCGAGCCATCGGCTGTGACGGCAGTGAAGAAGGCCAGCCCGCCATCGAATGCCAGCGCCGAGGTCGAGCCAGCCTGAAAGCTGTAGCTCCAGAGTTGCTGGCCATCGTGCGGGCGAATGGCGTAGAGGCCGTGCGCGTGCGTCGGCGCGGGCGCATCTTTGGTCGGCGCTGTGCCTGCCAGCGCATAGATGACGCCGTTGACGAGCTGCGCATCGTCCCAGCCGGCATACGTGCTGCTGGCGCAGCTCCAGGCCACCGCGCCATCGCTGGCTCGCACGCCATAGAGCGCGCTGGTGTGATCCGCCGACGTCGGATCATTCGCCCTCAGTGCGACGACCAGCCCGCCGCTCGCGCCGAACGTCCCGCTACGCTGGCTGATGCAGTTCTGCGCGGCGACGCTTCCGGGAAGCTTCGTCGGCTGGCAGCCCGCCAGCAGGCCAAGCGCCAGCGCCAGCAGCCCGATCAGGCCCCATCGTCTGCCCGCAGATGACCACCCCAACGCCAT
>DATBTW010000419.1:0-10113 GCA_036559055.1 Ktedonobacterales bacterium | reverse complement strand
GAGGCCGTCGAGCCGAAGCCCGTCATATAGACCGCGTCGAAGCCCGCCGCCTCGACCACGCGCGCGCTCAGCGCGTCGAAGGCGCCGGGCGCCAGCGTCGGCTCGCTGCGGGCGAGCAGCTCGCGCAGGCGCTGCGGGCCGCTGGTGGAAGTCTGGTTCGCAAGTACACTCATCGCGTGTTTTGTCCTGGCTTTACGCTACTCGGGCCGCTCAAGGGCGGCGACAACATCAGATGGTTGCTTGGCGACGGAGCGGGTCGACGCAATCTTGCCTTCGACGTAGGCGACGGCGTACTCCTCGCCATATTGCAGGTGCGCGCGCATGCGTTTGACGGCTTCGTCGGCGTCGCGCGCGCGCAGGGCCTCCAGCACGCTCTCGTGCTCCTCGATGGAGCGCAACGAACGTCCGGGCAGAATCCAGTTGATGTCCCAGACAAACTTCTTCCAGAGGTGCTCCACCACATCCAGCAGGATGCGGTTGTTGGCGGCTCCGTAGATCAGCAGGTGCCACTCGCCATTCAGCCGATTGAGCGTGTCGAGGTCGCGCGCCTTGGCGCGCTCGCGCATGCGGTCGTTCAGCGCAGTGAGCTGGGTCAGCGCAGGCTCGGAGAGGCGCGGCGTGGCGATGCGCGTCGCCTGCGACTCCAGCTCGGCGCGCATCTGATAGAGATCGCGGATGTCCTGCGCGGAATAGCTATTGACCGAGACAGTGTGATGCGGCTCGTGGCGCAGCAACCCTTCCGCCTGGAGCGTGCGGATGGCCTCGCGCACGGGGGTCGGACTCATGCGCAGCATCTGGGCGATGTGTCCGACCGTCAGCGGGGCATCGGGCGCGATCTCGCCGCGCAAGATCAGGCCGCGCAGCGCCTGTGCCGCCAGCGCGGTCTTGGTCATATGCTCTGGCGTCGGCGTGTCGTGCACGCCAGACGCGATGGGGGTTCCATCAGGAAGGATGGTCGCCAATCCAGGTGTCCTTTCCTCGGCGCTCGTCTGCTGAGCGCAGTGAGCGCTTGACAAGGCGCGTTGGCTGGTGTAACAACTCTACACAATATATTCTATATTTCTCACGCCGACAAGCGGCGGCTGAGAATCAGACAAAAGGAGCGCGCAGCGCATGGGGATCAGGCAAGGCTCGGATCGGAACGGCGCGCCACGCATGGCGCTGGACGGCGTGCGCGTGCTCGACATCGCGACCATGGCGGCGGCTCCGTGGTCGGCGGCCTATCTGGCGGAGTTTGGCGCTGACGTGCTGAAGGTCGAGGCGCCCGTCGTGGGCGATCATCAGCGGCGCTGGGGAACGCCGAAGAACGGCGAAGGGCTGTCGTGGAAGTCGATGGGGCGCAACAAGCGCTCCGTCACGCTGAATCTGGGCAAGCCGAAAGGCTCGGCGCTCTTCAAGCGGCTGGTCGCCGATGTGGATGTCGTGATCGAGAATTTCCGGCCCGGCACATTGGAGCGCTGGGGCATCGGCTATGAGACGCTGCGCGAGATCAATCCGCGGCTGGTGCTGCTGCGGGTGACGGGCTTCGGGCAGACGGGGCCATATCGCGAGCGCCCCGGCTTCGGCACGCTGGCCGAGTCGTTGACGGGCTTCGCCTCGCTCAACGGGCATCCCGACGGCCCACCCACGCTGCCGAATATGCCGCTGGCTGATGGCGTGGCGGGCATCATGGGCGCGTATGCCGTCATGCTGGCGCTCTACTGGCGCGACGCACAGGGCGGCACGGGGCAGGTCATCGACCTGTCGCTGTGCGAGCCGCTGCTGCGGCTGGTCGAGCCGTCGCTGCTCGACTACGACCAGTTCGGCATCGTACGCGGGCGCATCGGCAATCGCAGCGATCACGTCGCGCCTCGCAACTCGTATCAGTGCGGCGATGGCAAGTGGCTCTCCATCTCGGCCAGCGCACAGTCGATCTTCGAGCGGCTGATGGATGCCATTGGTCGGCCAGAACTGCGCACTGACCCGCGCTTCGCAATCAACGCGGCGCGTGTGAGCAATGTCGATGAGCTGGATCGCATCATCGGCCAGTGGATTCGCCAGCATCCGCGCGAAGAGGCGCTGCGGCTGCTGGGCGCGGCGCAGGTGGCCGCCGCGCCCATCTACGACATCGGCGAGGTCTTCGCCGATCCGCAGTTCCAGGCGCGCGAGAGCCTGGTGAAGCTGGATGACCCGACGGTGGGGCCGATACGCCTCGTCAACGTGGCGCCGCGCCTGAGCGAGACGCCCGGCGCGGTGCGCACGACTGGCCCGGCGCTGGGCGCGCACAACGCGGAGGTCTATGGCGGCCTGGGGCTATCCGCCGAGGAGATCGAAGCGCTGCGCGCGGAGGGCGTAGTGTAGTCTCCTGGTGTGCGCTCGCCATTCATGGCATGGTCACTTGCGGGCGCGCTTCATATCATGTAGTGTGACATTTATCATACTCGGCCTTCGGGGGTACTGGCTCATGGCGATACGTTCACTCCTCTTCACTCCGGCCACGTCGGCCCGCCACGTCGCGAAGGCGCTGGCAGGCGCTACGGATGGTGTCATCCTCGATCTGGAGGATTCCATCGCCATCGCGGAGAAACCGCAGGCGCGGCTGGCGGCGCGTCAGACGCTCGATACCGTGGCGGCGCCAGGCGCGCGGCCCCTGATCTTCGTGCGGGTCAATGGCCTGACGACCCCGTTCGCGTTTGACGATTTGCGGACGGTTGTTGGATCCGGGCTAGATGGCGTGATCGTCCCGAAGATGGAGTCGGCGGGCCAGGTAGCGACGGCGGATTGGCTGCTGACACAGCTTGAGCGCGCGGCAGGCCTGGCGCAGGACGCCATCGAGATCATGCCGATCATCGAGACGGCGGCTGGCGTGGAGCGCATGGCCGAGATCGCCGCCGCCGCGCGCGCGACTGGCCGGATTCGACGGCTCAACTTCGGCGCGGGCGATTTCAGCCTGGACACCAATATGACCTGGACGGCGGGCCACGAGGGCATCCTATGGGCGCGCGTGCAGCTCATCATCGCCTCGCGCGCCGCCGGACTGGAGGCGCCACTGGATACGGTCTATGCGCAGTTGCACGATGACGACGGGCTGCGCGCCGAGTCCGAGCAGGCGCGGCGGCTCGGCTACCAGGGCAAGGCGTGCATCCATCCGCGACAGGTGGAGATCGTCAATGCCGTCTTCTCGCCCAGCGCGAAAGAGGTGTCGCAGGCGCAGATGATCGTCGATGCCTTCGCCGAAGCGGAGGCGCAGGGTGTCGCGTCGCTGCGCGTGGGCGGGCAGTTCATCGATTATCCGGTGGCGGCGCGCGCCCAGCGCACGCTCGATTTGGCGGCGCAGATCGACCGACGCGAGCAGACAATGGCGCGCTGAGCGTTGCGGCGCCGCGAGCGGGGCGTCGCCAGTGAAATGAACGAAACGCAGGACAATGCGGTATGCGTATCAACAGGAGCGAGCTGCGGGAACGCATGGCAAGCGCATCGCGAAATCTACGCGATGGCGCGCCTGCCTTCGTGCAGTTCGTGCGCCGCTCGCTGCTGATGCAATTGCTCTGTGTCTATCTGGTGTTCGTCCTCATCGTGCTGGCGACGGGCGTCGAGGCTGACCGCGTGGGTCGTGGGCTGATCGTCTCTGAGGTCCAGTCCACCGATGTGGCGCTGGCGCAGGAGATTGCCTTCGACACCGATACGCGACTGACGACGATCGAGGGCGCGCTCGGCACGCTCAGCCAGCTTCCCACCATCCGCGAGGGAGTGGGCGACGACATGCTGGAGTCGTTCAACGCCTTCAAAGCGGCGCGCCACGACATCGATCAGGTCTACTGGCTCGATGCCAATGGGGTGATGCGCGCGTCGGAGCCAGTCAACCTGCGGACGCTGGGCGCCAGTTTCGCCTCCCAGCCGCTCTTTCAGCGCGCAATCACCTCGCATGGCGTGACGGTGGAGGCGGGCATTGTCGATCTGACCACCTTCAACGCCGACATGAACTTCACGCTCGCCGTGCGCGACGCGAGCGGACAATTGCAGGGTGTACTGGGCGCGGGCGTGCTGCTCGATGGCCTGAACGCCCCCATTGATGCGGTGATGAATGCGCAGGCCGCCCAGCGCCAGACGCTGCGTATCAGCATCCTCGATCAGCAGGGGAATCTGATCGCCACGCCCGACCGCGAGCGCCTGCTGCAGCCGGGGCTGGCGAACCTGCCTGGCGCAAGCGGGGCGCTGGCTGGCAAGACCACCACTCAGGTGGCACAGAGCGAGAGTGGGCAGGAATGGCTCTACAGCGCCACGCCCATCAAGAGCGTGGGTTGGGCGGTCGTGGTGCAGCGCCCATCGTCCGACCTGACCGCCGCCATCTCCAACTTCCGCGACTGGCTGGGTGTGGCGACGGCGCTCTTCGCGCTGGGCGGGCTGCTCTTCTGGCTGATTCTCGTCTGGCGCGTCGTGCGCCCGCTGCGGCGCCTGACGGATGCCAATACGACCTTCGCTGATATGGCGACTGCCGCGCCCGCCCTGCTGACGCCGCCGACGGTGTTCGCGCCGCTGCGGGAGCTGACGCCGCGCCTGGACGAGATTGGCAGCGTCGCGCGCACGCTGGCGCGACTGCAACGTGATGTCGCCCTGCAATTGACCGAGTTACGCACGCTGCTCGACACCTCGAACGCGGTCGTACATTCACTCGACCCGCAGCTCGTGGGCAAGGCGATCATTCGCGAGGTGCGCCGCCTGGTGGATGTGCAGGCGGCGGCGGTGCTGGCGCCAGATGAGTTCGGGAACTTGCGCACGTTGGTGAGTGAGGGCGGCGAGCCGATCAGCTCCTCAGCCGGGCAATCGACCAGCGATGGTACTGAGTTGCCTGCGCTGCGCGCGCTGCGCGATGGCGAGCCGATGCAGATGATCGCCGATGGCAATCCGGCGTTTCCGGCGCGGTCGTATACGCAGGGCTTCCGGAGCGTGCTGGCGCTGCCGATCCGCACGGAGCGCGTGGGCGCGGTGGTGCTGGAGGTGCAGCGTACCCAGCCCACGCCCTTCAGTGAGACGGAAGTGAATCTGTTGATGACCTTCGCCAACTATGCGACGCTGGCGTGGGAGCATGCGGTGCTCTACGAGCGCAGCGATGAGCGCCTGCGCGAGATTGCTGAGGAGAACGCGCAACTCTATCAGCGCGCCAACGCCGAGCGGCAGACGCTCTCCGCCATCATGAGCAGCATGACGGACGGGCTGCTACTGGCCAGCGCCGACGGCGCGCTGCTCTACGCCAATCCCGGTGTACGTGCCCTGATCGCCATGCCCGAGGAGCAAGCGCCCGCCGTCAGCGTGGCGCAGGTACACGCGGCGCTGGCGGCGCTGGCCGAGAAGCCGGAGAGTTACGAGCGCGAGTTGGCGAGGGCCGAGGCGGGCGAGACGGAGCAGTGGCTGCTCGAAACCAGGCGTGCGGCAGGCGGGCGCGTGTTCACGGTGCGCAGTTTCGAGGTGCACGACGAAGCGGGGAGCGCGCTGGGGCAGGGGCTGCTGCTACGCGACATCACGCGCGAGCGCGAGGTCGATCAGTTCAAGAGCGCGCTGCTTGCGGCGGTCGGACACGAGTTGCGCACGCCGCTGGCCGCCATCAAGGGGCATGCCTCGACGCTGTTGCAGGATGACGTGACCTGGTCGCTGGACGATCAGCGGCACTTCCTGCTGACGATCAGCGCGGAGGCTGACCGGCTGGCGCAGATGGTCAGCAATCTGCTCGACCTCTCGCGCCTGGAGGCTGGCCTGCTGCTGATGCGCCGCGCGCCGTGCGCGCCCGCTACATTGATCGCACAGGCGACGCGGCGGCTCAGCCAGGCTGATACGGCTATCGAGATTGATGTGCGGGACGTTCTGCCGCTGGTGGATGTGGACGCCGCGCGCATCGAGGTTGTCCTCAGCAACTTGCTGAGCAACGCGTTGGCCTATGGCGATGGCAAAGTGCGCGTGGTGGCGCAACGCGACGGCGACGCAGTGAGCATAGCAGTGGAGGATAGCGGCCCAGGCATAGACGAGCGTGACATGCCGTATATCTTCGAGCGTTTCTATCGCGCCAGTCACGGGCAGCGCCGCAGCAGCAGCGGCTCGGGGCTGGGGCTGGCGATCTGCAAGGCGTTTGTGGAGGCGCACGGCGGCCGCATCTGGGCCGAACGCCGTGCGGATGGCGCGGCGATAGCGTTCACGCTGCCGCTGGCACAGCCCACTACGCCTGCGCTGGTGGATGTGTCCGACGACACGGACAGAGCGCGGGTCAGCGCACAGTAGACTCTGGTTTCGCGAGTGGCCACAACGCCTGTGGCAAGGGAGGGCCTTATGGGAGCGCCCGCTGGACAGCGTATCCTCGTCGCGGAAGACGAGACGGCGCTACGCGACTTCGTGTGCCGCAATCTCCGCGCGCGTGGCTATGTGGTGAGCGAGGCTGGCAACGGGCTGGAGGCGCTGGCTATCTGGGAGCGTGAGAACCCGCAGTTGGCCGTGCTCGACATCATGATGCCGCGCATGGATGGCCTGGAGGTGTGCCGCCGCATACGCGAGCGCTCGAATGCGCCGATCATCGCGCTGACCGCGCTCGATGCCGAATCCGATAAGGTGGCCGCTCTCGACCTCGGCGCTGATGACTATCTGACCAAGCCGTTTGGCGTCGAGGAGTTGCTGGCGCGGGTACGCGCGGCCATGCGGCGCTCGCAATGGCAGGGCGAGCTGACGGCCTCAGGCGCGCAGACCTTTGGCGCGCTGGTGGTGGATCTGGAGGGCCACACCGTACGGCGCGAGGGCGTGGAGATTCGCCTGACGCCGACGGAGTTTTCGCTGCTGGCGCAACTAGTCACGCATGCGGGTAAGGTGTTGACCCATCGCCAACTCTTGCAGCGGGTCTGGGGGCCAGAGTACGGCGACGAGGCGGAATATCTGCGCGTATATGTGCAGCGGCTGCGACGCAAGATCGAACCAGAGCCAACCGCGCCGCGCTATCTGCTGACCGAGCCGGGTCTGGGCTATCGCTTCGCGGCGCCGTGAGGCTGCGCTTTGGCGGCAACCGCTCGTTTTCTTCGACACAGGTACGGCGCGCGGGCGCCAACCAGGGCACGGACAGGTGATACTGATGTCGCAATCGACGACGATGCGAGGTACCCAGGTGGATCACAGATGCTTCACCGTCCGCTGGCGGCGCGTCATCTCGACGCTGCTGTTTCTGGCGCTCCTGGGCGCGCTGCCATTGGCGGCCTGCGAGCCGATGGTGTCGGGCGCGCCGCTGGCGGGTACGATCACGTTCGGCGTGACCATCCCTATCACCGGAGCAGACGTGGAGGAGGGACGCTATGCGCTGGATGGCTATCTGCTCTATATCAACTCGGTCAATGCGCAGGGTGGACTGCTCGTCGGCGGCAAACGCTATCATCTGGCGCTGGACTACTACGACGATCAATCCAATCCAGCGATTACGGCGCAGCTCTACCAGAAACTCATCACCCACGACAACGTGAACTTCCTGCTCGGCCCCTATAGTTCGCTGCTGACAGCAGCCGCAGCGCCGGTCGCCGAGCGGCTGGGCGTGCCGATGGTGGCGACGCATGGCTCAGCCGACAGCATCTACTCGACCAGCGACAAATTCGTCTTCAGTGTCATCTCGCCCGCCAAAGACTATCTGCGCGGCGTGATCGCCATCGTGCTCCAGCACGATCCTACAGCCTCTACCCTGGCGCTGCTCGGCTCAGATGAAGAGTTCTCGCACGAGGTGCTGGCGGGCGCAGCCGACTATGCCCAGCAGCGCGGTATGCGCGTCGTCTTCCAACAATACTATCCACTCAATCCCGCAGATGTCAGTCCGCAGATCGAGGCGATGAAGCTGACAAATCCTGATGTCGTGCTGGTGTCGGGCCACCTGCAGGATGGCATCCTCTTCGCGCGGCAGGCGCACGCGCTGTGCCTCTCGCCCAAAGCGGTTGGCATCACGGTTGGGCCAGCGATGTCGGAGTTCCAGGTCAATCTGGGCGCCCAGGGCAACTATATCTTTGGCGCGACGCAGTGGACCAGCGCGCTCCAGTATCACGGCGATGACCAGTGGGGGACGCCGCAGGCCTACAGCGCCGCGTTCCTGAAGGCGTTTCCGACCTACACCGAGGTTCCGTACCAGGCGGCGGATTCGACGGCGGGACTGATTGCCTATCAGCAGGCGCTGCAATCGTCTGACTCGCTCGATCCGGTGCGCGTGGCCAGCGCGCTGGCGCATGTCGATGTGATGACTTTCTATGGCCGCATCAAGTTTGACAATCGCGGCGTCAACATCTACAAGCCGATGGCCGTCACGCAGTTGCAGCCGGATGGTGGCGACTACACCGTGTTTCCGCTGGATGTCGCCCAGCGCGCTGCGCTTTATCCCATGCCGCCGTGCATGGGTGGGTAGGGCCAGCCTGCCGCCCACGTTCCTTCACCCACCATTGGCGCATCGGTCTGGTCATCGCCGCTGCCACATGCAGGGAGGGGAGCGTACCACGAGGTGAGGTCACTCCTGAAAGACGCGGGCGGCGGTGAAGGTGATGGTTCCGTGGGCGCTGGCCAGCGCGATGAGGTCTGGCAGCGCCCCCTCGACCTGTTCTGTGGCGCCCATCAGTTCGATGACGACTGGCAGGTCGTCGCTCAACTCCACCTGGCTGATGGTGCGCGCGCCGCCGTGGGCGCTCCAGCCCTCCTCGGCGCGCGTCACGCGAGCGGATAGCCCCACGCGGCGAGCCAGCGCCAGCGTCGCCTCGACCACGGAACCGTGACCTGCGCGCGCGCGCTCGTGCGTCAGGATGCGGGCGGAGAGCCCGGGAATCCAGGGCATGAGCAGCCTCCTGGCGACGGCGCGCGGTCAGCGGCATCACGCGACCTGCCCTCCAGTGTACCCTATGTGGCGGCGTCTGGGAGCCGCAGCGCGGCAGGCAGACGCGGCTGATGGGGGAGCGCGCCCAGGAGCGGCGTCACCGGATTGGTTCCAGGGAATCGCAGCAGGTGGCCGCTGGCATAGAGATGGTAGATGATTGGGGCGCCCATAATGAAGGCCAGCGCGGAGAATGCGACGAGCCACGCCGCCTGCGTGCGTGCGGGCGCCCAACGCAGCCGCGCCAGCCGGGGGTGCGCCGCAAGTCGCCGGGCCAGCAGCGCGCCGCTCCAGCCGAGCAAGGCGCCGTAGAACGGGATGAGGTAGAACTGCCAGTAGTCGTGGACATACGCGCCATCGCGGAAGACGAGGATGTGCGTTACGCCGCCCAGACCGAAGAGCGCGATCATCATGATGCGCGGCGAGAGACCCTCCTGCCGGAATTGTCGCCAGAGAAAAACCAGTGCGACGGGCAGCGCCAGCATGGTCCAGGGGCCAAAATCGAGGAAGTTGTGGTGCAGAACGTACTTGAGCCAGTAGTACGCCTGGAAGACGCCCGGTTCAGCGCCATAGCTGCCGGAGCGTTCAGCGAGTTTCGAGCTGAGATGTGAGAGTGACCAGCCACTCACCCAGTCGATCTGCAGAAGGACGAGCGCAAACACCGCAGTGGAAAGCGCTGCCGTCGCCAGCGCTAGCCCCCAGTGGACGCGCCGCGCCGCGAGGGAATCGAGCGCGAACAGGATCCAGGCGAAGAAGAGCATCGGCCAGCCATACGCCCCGCCCAACGCCACGCAGCCCGCCACGCCGAGCAGCCAACCACGGCGCCCGCTACGCCGCCACAGCACGTAGCACAGCGCCATCCCCATCTCGCAGCATAGCGTCGGCGCTTCATGCGCCACATCGCGACCATAGAACGCCGCGATGGGGAACGTGCTGAAGAGCAGCGCCGCGAAGGCGGCGACGCGGACATTGAAGAGTAGTGTCATCAGCCGATAAAAGAGCAGAAGCGCGAGCAATGTGAAGACGATCGGGACGAGTCGCACCGCCCAGAAATGGAAGCCGAACAGCAGCAGCGACCCGGCGATGGTCAACCCCAGGAGCGCCGGATGGTCGCCATACAGCACCGGGTGGGCGGGGCCGGTCAGGAAGTACTGGAACTCCTGGGCGTCGCTGACGCCTTGAGGACGAGTGTCCGTGGGCGTAATGACCGGTACGATGACAGAGACGTCGAAATAGTCCTGCCCTTTGGTGTAGCCCAGGCCGAAGCGGAT
>DATBTW010000418.1:0-9562 GCA_036559055.1 Ktedonobacterales bacterium | reverse complement strand
CCGCAGTTGGATCAGATCATATCCGCAGCGCAGCCGCCTCAGCGGCCAGTATGGTCGCAGATCGCCATTGGGTTGGGGAGATCATGGGATGCACAACGACAAATTCGAGAAGTTCACCGAACGCGCGCGCAAAGTGCTGAGTCTCGCACAGGAAGAGGCGCAGCGCTTCAACCACAACTATATTGGCACCGAACATCTGCTGCTCGGCTTGATCCGCGAGGGCGATGGCGTGGCGGCGAAGGTGCTGACCCACATGGGCGTGGAGCTCAATAGGGCGCGCGCCGCCGTGGAATTCATCATCGGGCGTGGCGACCGCATTGTGCTGGGTGAGATCGGCCTGACGCCACGGGCGAAAAAGGTTATCGAGCTGGCGGTCGATGAAGCGCGGCGGCTCAATCACCATTACATCGGTACGGAGCACATTCTGCTGGGGCTGATGCGCGAGGGCGAGGGCATCGCCGCTGGCGTGCTGGAGAGCCTCGGCCTCAATCTGGAGAAAATACGTGCGGCGACGTTAAATGTGCTGAATCAGTCCGGCGGCGCGGCGAGCAGCGTGTCCGGCTCGCGACCAGTCATACCCGCCGAGTTTGGCAAGTTCACTGAGCGCGCGCGCAAGGCGCTGGGCGACGCCATCACCGAAGCGCGCGGGCGCGAGCAGCGCGAGGTGAACACAGGTCATCTGCTGCTGGCGCTCGCGCAGGATGACGATGGCCTCGCCGCACAGACCCTGGGCCGCGCGGGCATCGATCTGGCGCAGACCCGGCGAGCGCTGGAGCAGGAGCTTGGCCCGCGCCAGGCGCCTGCCGACCAGACGCCGCACGACCCCGTCAGCCTGGACACCCACACCCTGCGCGTGATCGCGCTGGCGGCTGAGGAAGCGCGCCTGATGAACAACCGCTTCGTCGGGCCAGAGCATCTGCTGCTGGCCATCATCAACGAAGGCGATGGGCTGGGCGGGCAGACACTGCTGGCGCAGGCGGCCGATCTGGAGCATCTGCGCAAGATCGGCGCTCAGGTGCGCGCCGACGCTGCCAGCGCGCGCATGCTGCAACCGAAGCTCAGCAGCATCATCCTTGGCTGCCTGGATGTCGCTGCGACACGCGATTTCTACGTCCAGAACTTCGGCGCGACCGAGACGGGCGTCGATGCGGCGGGCGCGACCATCGTGCGACTCCCCGGCGGCGGGATCACGCTGGGGCTGCATACCCTGCCAGAAGAGCAGGTGAGGGCGAGCGCGCCGACCATCCAGATCGGCATCGAGGTAATGGATGCGCTGCTGGTCTGGAGCACGCTGAAGGACTCGCACGTCGCGGGCGTCTCCGAGGCGCAAGGAGATAGCGCTGCGACACGCTGGTTCACCGTGCCCGATCCCGATGGCCGCACCGTCGTCGTGCGCGCCACCAGCGAGCGTCGCGGCGCATAGCCGCGCATAGCGATGCGCTCCCTTGTTCCTCCGCGCGCCACCATGGGGGAACAGGGGAGCGCCGCCTTTACTGGCCTTTGCGTCCATAGGCCAGATAGTACGGCGAGACGTAGCGGCCCTCGTCCAGTTCGGCGTGCGCCTGCGCCAGCGCCGCGTCGTAGTCCGTCGCATCGGTGACACCCATCGCTACGATGAAGTTGCGCGCGCTGTTGAAGAGGGTGAAGTAGTTAGTCTCGGCCATCACACCCAGCCGCCCGGCGTGCGCTCCCATGGGAAGCTCGAACTCGCGCGCGTGAATCTCCTCCAGCCCCGCCTGCCGCAGGTACTCGCCTACCTGCGCGCCCACCGTCGTATTGATGCCGCGTCGCATGCTGGCTTGCTGCACCCACATCGCCAGCGCGTTCATCCCTGGGCCGCCCTGTGGCGCGGGCGCAGGCTCGATCAACTGCACCCAGCCGCCAGGGCGTGTCACGCGCGCCAGGTCGCGCGCCACGCCGGGCCACGCCGCCTCCGGAATGGCGCCCAGCAGCGCGCGCTGGTGGGTGAAATCGAAGGCGCCATCCGCGAATGGCAACCCGTGTAGCAGATTGCCCTCGACGAAGCTATAATTGGGGGGACGCGGCGCACTGGTGGGCGGAGGCGCGACGATGTCGAGCGCGACCACGTTAGCCCGCGGGAAGAGCTGCGCCATCTCCAGCGCCCAGCGTCCCGTGCCACAGCCCACGTCGATGACGCTCTCAGGCTGCTCGATGGGCGGCGCATAGAGTCCACGCAGCGCATAGCGCAGCAGGTAGTGCTGGAAGTCCAGTCGGCTCAACTCAGCGTCATCCTTGGGGAGCATATAGGGCGCGTTGGCGATGAACCGACGCCCACCGAAGAACTGGAAGCCGCGCCGCCCACGCTGCTCCGTTCGAGTGGTGTCCTCGGCGCCGCGCGCCCGCCGCTTGAATGGCCACATCGCTCTGCTCCCCTCGGTTCTCCTCGGTTGGCTGCGTCGCCTGCCAGACTGGTTATCGATATACGTAACGCAGCGCACCGGCTGGCGTCACAGCGCCTTGGTGAGATACAGAATCAGGTCGTCGTCCACGATGACGGTGTCTCCCCAGGAGACGCGGCGCTCGTGCGCGACGATGCCACGCCCATCGGGAATGTAGCCACGCTTGACATAGAGCCGCTGGGCCGCGCCGTAGTCAGCAAATAGCCCAACGCCTATGCCAGCCACCTGCGACCGCTCCTTGATGCGCCGCTCAGCTTTGTCTATCAGCCGTGATCCGATCCCCTGCCGCCGGACATCAGGAAGGACATTGAAGTCGGCGATCTCTGGAATCCCTGCGTCACGAAAAGGAGCATAGTCCGCGACCCAGACGATGGTGACGTAGCCAACGAACCGATCCTCGTGCCAGGCTACCAGCGCCACGCGCTCGCCACGCTGCTGCTGCTCCAGATACCCTTCGTACTGGCTGGCTGGCTTGTTCCAGCCGAGGGCGGCAAATGCGGCGGAGATGGCGGGAATGTTGCTGGCCGCCAAAAGACGTATAGCAAGCCGGGGCGCATCGTGGGTCATATCGTTCACAGTGAACTCTCCTCCTGAGCACGCCTGAACCCGCCATCCTGTCGCCCTGCGCGAACTTCGGCGCGCCAGCCAGTATCAGTATAGCCGAGGACACCCGCTCATCGCTCGCGTGGCAGGCGTGCGGCGCATCAGGTGGTTTCGCCGCGCAAAGATCAGGCGTTCGCCGCATGCGCTGGCGCGCTATCGCAGGTACACTTGATGGTAGACAGGCCGACCTCACCCCCTGGCCCCTCTCGCCGCGGAAGAGGGGGAATGATCGGCCCCGCCGCAAAGGAGGCGCGAGATGTCCAACTGGCGGATGCTCTACTGGTTAATCGTCGGCGCGTGCTTCGGCTTTGGGATCATCAGCATCCTGAGCATTGGGATTATCTTCCTCGTCGCGGGCCTGGCGCTGCTGATCTTCGGCGCGATTCGCTTCGGCCCCGCGCGCATGTGGGCGGCCATCGTCGGCTTCGGCGTCGCGCCAGCGGCCCTGCTGTTGTGGGATGTCACCAGCCAGCCGTGGGCCTGCGAGCCAGCCAACCACACGGTGGTGTCGCCAATCGTGCCACCCGGAACGAGCTACACCAGCCCGAACTACTTTACCTGCGTCAATACCTTCGCCGGGCCACTGACCACGTACCATGTGCTGGCCGCCATCTTCGGCGCCATCGCCATCGTCGGCCTGCTATGGGGGCTGCTCGCGCTGGTCTGGGGCGCCAGGCATCCTGGCGGCGGCCCGCGCCACGCGGCGGCCTGAGCGCCCGCTTCCCAACCTCTCGTCCGCCGTGGCGTGAGAGGGGTTAGAGGCGCATGCCGTGCTATACTGCGCTGGGGCGTGGCGCTCGTAGAGGCCGCCGACCCCATGACGGCACGACTCGAATCCACTTGCGCAGCGATCGGCAGCGTCGCCGATCCGATGGAATGAGGCAGAGAGCAATGGACTTCGCCACCCGCGCGATACACGCTGGCCAGCCCGCCGATCCCAGCACCGGCGCCACCATCACCCCGATCTTCCAGACCTCGACCTATTCGCAGCAGGGTCTGGGCGAGAACAAGGGCTATGAATACTCACGCACAGGCAACCCCACCCGCGCCGCGCTGGAGACGTGTCTGGCGGCGCTGGAGAACGCCACGCATGGCCTCGCCTTTTCCAGCGGCATGGCAGCCACGATGGCCGTCCTCAGCACGCTGCGCCCCGGCGATGAGGTCATCGCGGGCGACGACCTGTATGGCGGCTCGTACCGCGCCTTCGAGCGGCTGCTGCGGCCCATGGGCGTCGCCACGCGTTACGTCGCGGCGCGCAACATCGACGAGTACGCCGCCGCCATCTCACCCGCCACGCGCATGATCTGGGCGGAGACGCCGACCAATCCGCTGCTGACGCTGGTGGACGTCGCGGCGCTGGGCAAGCTGGCGCGCGAGCGCGGGCTGACGTTGGTGGTGGACAACACCTTTGCCTCGCCCGCCCTGCAAAATCCGCTGGACCTGGGCGCGCAGATCGTCGTCCACAGCACGACCAAATACATCAACGGCCACAGCGATGTCGTCGGCGGCGCCGTGCTGACCAGCGATGACGCGCTCTACGATGCCATCAAGTTCTACCAGAACGCTGCGGGCGGCGTACCGGGCGCCTTCGACGCCTGGCTGACCCTGCGCGGCGTCAAGACACTGGCCGTCCGCATGCGCCAGCACTGCGAGAATGCCCAGCGTGTCGCGGAGTTCTTGCAAGGGCATCCGCTGGTGAAACAGGTCTACTATCCCGGCCTGGCCAGTCATCCCGATCATGCGCTGGCGGCGCGGCAAATGCGCGGCTTCGGCGGCATGGTCTCGTTCGCCTTCGAGGGCGAGCGCACCGATGTGGATGTCTTCGTGCGCAACCTGCGCGTCTTCGCGCTGGCCGAGAGCCTGGGCGGCATCGAGTCGCTGTGCTGCCATCCCGCCAGCATGACGCACGGCTCCATCCCGCGCGAGGAGCGCGAGCGGCGCGGCGTCACTGATACGCTGCTGCGCCTCTCCGTTGGCATCGAGGGAGCCGACGACCTGATCGCCGACCTCACCCAGGCGCTCGACGCGGTCGCCGCCACGCACAAGGCGCAGGCCGCCGCGCGCTAGCCTCGCTTGATTCCCCTTCTCCTCACGGGGGAGGGGGCCAGGGGGTGAGGTTCTCGCGCCTCACTCCGTCCCGGTTGAGGCCGCGCCCACCGTCTCCAGCAGCGCCGCGCCAACCATCGCGCATACCAGCCCCGCCACTGCGACGAAGCCACCGCTCTCGATGGTCACGCCGTAGAAGGGGTATCCGAGTTCCAGCCCGATCGGCAAAAAGAGCAGCGTCATCACGACCGCGCCCAGCCCCACCAGCGCCATGGCGATGACGATGACCTTCGTTCCGCTGGCGTCCGCGTGTTCCGGACTCCAGATCTGCCAGGCGCACCTGCCCACGATGATCGCCACGACTCCGATGTACGCCAGGCCAAAGACCCACATCACCGCGGGCCTGCCCGTGAGGTGGTCGATGATCTCCAGGCCGGGGCTATACCAGTCGGCGGCATCTGCGCCGCGCAGGAACGAATTGGTCAGATACATCCACGGCGCCCCGAGAGACGCCAGCAGCAGCAGACAGCCAATAATGAGTAGCGACGTCGGCGCCGCCAGACGCCAGCGCGAAGGCAAAGCCGTCCTCATTGTAGCTAATAATCCTCACTCACCGCGCCACACATGCAGCGTCCATCTGATTCCTCCTCTCCTCGCGAAGAGAGGGGGCTAGGAGTGAGGTTCTTCTACGTCAGCGCGTGGCCCTGCTGGGTCTCGGCCATCCACGCGGCGCCGATGATGCCTGAGTCGTCGCCGAGCTGCGCGCGCTGCACCGCCAGCGCGCGTGTGGCGGCGGGCAGCGTCGATTCGTGCGTGCGCAGGGCGGCGCGGTCGAAGAGTAGCGTGGTCGCGTCGATCAGCCCGCCGCCGAGGATGATGCGGTCGGGATTGTAGAAGGTGGCCAGGGAGCTAATGCCCGCGCCGAGGTAGTCCGCCGCCTCGGAGACCGTGTCGATGACGAGCTGGTCGCCCTCCTCGATGCAGCGCGCGATCAGCTTCGAGCGGATGGCGGCGTCTTTCGGGTCGAGCAGGTCGCGCAGCTTCGACTCGCGCCCGCGTCCCAGCTCTGCCAGCAGCACCCGCGTGATGGCCGTGCGCGAGGCATAGGCCTCTAGATGGCCGCGCCCGCCGCAGCCACAGATGCGCCCCTCATATTGCACGATGGTGTGGCCGATCTCGCCCGCCGTGCCCGTCACGCCGCGCCGCATCACGCCGTTCTGGATGATGCCCGCGCCGATGCCCGTGCCGACAAAGATGCAGACGAAATCGTCGCAGTCGCGCCCGGCGCCGTAGTGGTGCTCGCCATAGGTGGCCACCTCGACATCGTTGCCCAGATAGACCGGCAGCTTGAACTGCTTCTGGAGCAGATCAGAGATGGGAAGGTTGTCCAGCCCCTGGCCCAGATTCGGCCCCATGAGCAGCATGCCGCGCTGGCGATCGACCTGCCCGGCGATACCCACACCGATGCCCAGCGGGGCGATGTCCTTCGGCAGATTGGCGGCTTCCAGCGCCGACGAGATCACGTCATTCAGCCGCTTGGTGAAGAAATCAAGCCCGCGCTCCGGATGTGTGCGCTTGCGCTGCGCCCCAACGACCTTACCCGCTTCCAGGTCGATCACACCAGCGTACATCTTCGTGCCGCCAATATCCACGCCGACCGCGTAACGCGCCGCCATCGCCGACTCCTCCTTCATGTCCACACGCCGAGGCGCCTGGATTCCAGCAGTCTGCGAGCATTATAACCCGCCAGCGAGCGTGAGGCGCGCTACAGCGGCGGATTCCAGACCGCGAACCAGCGATCCAGCTCCGGCTCGATGGGCATCTCTTTGCCCAGCGCAGCGCCCAGACGCAGCTCTTCCGGGTTGTTGCGTGCGCGGGCGGGGTCGTTGGCGTCACGCTGCGGCACGAAGGGGTAGAACGTGCTGCGCTTGTAGTTGTAGAGCCAGTACATTTCCTGCCCATTGTCGCGCTTGAAGGCGAAGATGGCGAAGAGTAGCTGGCTGCCGTACCCACGGTCTAGTAGCGTGGAGCTGGCCATGTGGATGGCTGTCACCAGCGCCTGAAAATCTGTGCTGGTGAAGGTGAACCAGCGGTAGCCGAAGCTATCTTCGCTGGGCTTGATGGTCAGATGATCTTCGCGGCTCGCCAGCTCCAACAATTGTTCCAGATTGGTCTGGATCTCGTTGAATGGCCCCGATGAGATGCCTTTGAAGCACATCGCCGCCGAGCCGGTAGGGATCAGGTTCTGCTCGGTCTGGAGCGTGATCTGCGCGGTGGACATCACGAAGATCTTGTCATCTCCGGCGGGCGCCGGCTTTTGACGTCCGAACAACGTGTCAAAGAATCCCACGGCTGCCACACTCCTTCTTGAATCGCAGCCCCCACCCTCAACCCCTCCCCCGCTGTGTGGGAGATGGGAGCCACCACGCGACGAAAGGCTAGCGTGGGTGAAGGGTATAACGATGGGTGATTATGCACTTGACGCACCCACAGCAGGCAAGCCGCGAATAGGCATGCTTGTCTGCTAGCTCATTATCTCGGCCCGCTTACCAGTGAGCATCAACCGCGCGTCTTGTTACGCTGCCAGATGACAAAGAAGGCAATGGCGACCACGAAAAAGACCGTCGCCACTGCAACGATACTACCGGGAGTCATAGGGCGCTCCGTTCACATCGCTGTTGATGCCGCTTGTGCGCTCGCTTCGCCTTACTGGCGCGATCGATTCTGTTTGGCCGCCAGAGCAGGAATAGCCTGAATTAGCACCATACTGCTAGGCGTACAATGGGTACGTCAAGTGCATACAATCACCTAACGAAAGATGGCTGGCGGTCGAATCCGTCAGCCATCCAGAGGCGCTAGAAGCGCTGGCTCTTCTCCATGTCGAGCTGCATTTGCTGCAAGCGATGCACGCGCTCCTCGGTCGAGGGGTGCGTCGAGAGCAGCCCCAGCATGTTGTTTCCGCGCAGCGCCGGAACGATCCACAGCGCGTTGACGGTCTGCGCCTGGCGGAAGTCCTTGTCAGGGATATGCTGCATATCGTTGCTGATGCGCATCAGGGCGGAGGCCAGATGCGACGGGTCGCCTGTGATCAGCGCCGAGCCACGATCCGCCGCCAGCTCGCGGTAGCGCGAGAGCGCGCGAATCAGCAGGAAGCTCACGGCGTAGACCGCCAGCGAGACCAGCAGGACAATCGCCATCGCGTCGCCCTGATTGTTGTTGCGCCGCCCATAGCCGCCGCCGAAGCCACCGCCGAACCAGAAGAAGTTGCGCACGATCAGCCCCGCCACGATCGAGAAGAACGCGGCGATGGTCATCACCAGCATGTCGCGGTTGATGATGTGGGTCAGCTCGTGGGCCAGCACCGCCTCCAGCTCCTGTGGCTCAAGCTTGTTGATAATGCCAGTGGTGACGGCGACCACTGCGTGATTCTTGCTGCGCCCGGTGGCGAAGGCATTGGGAACGCTGGTATCGACGAGCGCCACGCGCGGCTTGGGCAGGTTGGCCTGCGCCGCCAGCCGCCCGATCATCTCGTGGAGCTGCGGCGCCTCCGCCTCGCTGACCTCGCGCGCGCGCATCGAGAAGAGCGCGATCTTGTCGGCGTAGAAGAATTGCACGAAGGCGATCACCGCCGCGACAGTGATGAGCAGCGCGGTGGGAACATGCAGCACCAACGCCAGCACGACGCCAAAGACCACGTAGACGGCGCCAAGCAGAAAGATTGTCAGAACCATACGCATGGACAGGCCAACGTCTGGCTTGTACCAGCTGGGGCGTGCGCCACTCATGTGTAATCGCTCCTCAGGGCCTCGCGCGCCGTCAGGTGTCCAGGGATGATGGCGTTCTGGGCCGCGGTAGACATCGCCGAACCAAACCAGCGCTGTTGCGCGGGTGGCTCATTCAGTATACGTTGCGGCGCATGTCCGGGTGGCGCCCGTCTACATGCAAGAGCCGCCGGGACGCTGTGGCCCGCGGCGGCTCTCAGTCGATCCTCAGCTAGCGTCAGCCAGCCTGCTTACTTCGAGCTGGGCTCATCGCGGGACTTCATGGCCTTATAATAGCTCTTCGGGCGCGGCTGCTTCTCTTCTTCCCAGGCAGGGCGGGCCGCGTCGTCATTGCGAGCGCTGCGCCGCGCCTCGATCTCGCTCATCAACTCCTGCAGGTCGTCGTAGATCGGATGGCTGTCGAGCGCCTCGCGCTGACGCAGCAGATGGCGAATCATCATCACCTGCGTAACCGACATGTCGCTCTCGCGCTCTGGCTCCGCTCGCCCGATGAATTTCTCTACCAGGGCGATGCTAGCTTCGTTGGCGCCGTTGAGTTCGAGTCGGTCGCGAATCGCTACCAGTTGTTCGTATGCGTTCACTCGCCTGTACCTTTCCGGCGTCACAGCGCGCCGCACGGACACCCACTCGTGATCGAGCGCGCGAGCCTGGACGGCAATCGATGCGCTGTGGCTGTGACCTCATCCCCAATGGCCGACATTTGCGCTCAAT
>DATBTW010000417.1:0-46368 GCA_036559055.1 Ktedonobacterales bacterium | reverse complement strand
TCGCGCAGGCGGTAGAGCGTCTCGCCGGCATGCTCCACCAGCAGCAGGCCATCGTCTTCGCGGTTCTCCCAGGCGCGCGGATCGATGGCGTGGTAGTCGCGGTAGCCGAGGTTGATGCGGGCGCAGCGTTCGGCGGGGATGCTCGTGGCCAGCGTCACCTGGATGCGTGGCCGCTCGACGCCGCTGGCTGTGTCATAGGTTCCCGCGCCGCGCACATGCGTGCTGTGCGCCAGGATCATCCCCGGCGTCTGCTCGAAGCGCGTCCACTGCCCCAGAAAGTAGTCGCGGACGTGATACCCCACCTCGTCGATCAGCTTGCCGTGGGTATACGAGACTTCGGAGATGTGCGGGGCGTAGATGATGACCTCACCACCATCGGCGATAACCGGCTCAGTCTTGTACATCGCCTTGGCCGCCGTCCACAGGTCGTCGTAGCGCTCGGCGGGCATGGAGAGCACGCTGCGGAAGGGCTGCGGCTTGTAGATAATGTTCAGGCGGGCCGACTGATCTGCCGCCGCCGCGAAGGCTTCCGTATACGAGCCAACATACATCCCCTGGAACTGCTCGCCATGCATGACCAGCGCCACGCAGGTGATGGGGCGTGGCAGAAATGCCGCCGCGCGGTGGATGACGCGACGCACGGGTGTATCCTTGCCGCCGACGGTCGCCATGCTGGTGACGAGCGCGCCCAGCCAGTGCGTGAAGTTGATGATGTCGGGGCCAGCGACACCGGGAAAGAGATACTTCGCGCCGCCTGAGAAGCCTGCCACCTCATGTGGGAAGACCGGCCCGCAGATGATGATGTGCTCGTATTCCAGCAGCTTGCGATTGAGCGTGACGGGAATCTCCTCCTTCAGAAGCCCATCGCTCAGCGCTATGGCCTCCTCGGCCCCGATGACGCCGATGCGCGCAAGCTGATCGGGATGATCCCACAGGTGGTTGAAGACCTGCACGCCGGGATAGCGCCGCTCGCGCTCGGCGGCGGAGACGCCCACCAGCGCATCAATCGCCTCCTCGGACATCGGCGGGTGCGTTCCCAGGGCGATCAGATAGTCCAGCGCGGGGACACGCGCGCCCAGCGTCTCGCCCAGCAGCGCGAAGAGCAGCGGAATCGGCGCGGTGCGCGTGCCATCCGGGATGATGACCAGCGTGCGCTTGCCATCCAGCGCGACGTTGGCGAATGCTCGCGCCAGTGTTTGCTCGACCTCAGCTGGCGCCAGCGCGCCCGTCTGCGTCTCGATTGCTGTTGGCGCCATGACCCTCGACCTCCGTTCAGACGCCGCTGTAGGCGGAGAAGCCGCCATCCACCGGCACGACGACGCCCGTCACGAAGGCCGCCGCTGGGCTGACCAGCCACAGCGCCGCGCCCACCAGGTCATCTGGCGCGCCGAAGCGGCCCATCGGCGTATGCGCCAGGATCGCCTGCCCGCGCGCCGTCGGTTGCCCCGTCTCGGCATCCGTCAGCAGGTAGCGATTCTGCTCGGTCAGAAAGAAGCCCGGCGCGATGGCGTTGACACGGATGGCGGGGCTATATTCCTGCGCCATGTGGGTCGCCAGCCACTGCGTGAAGTTGGCCACGGCGGCCTTGGCGGCGCTGTAGACGCCCACGCGCGTCAGTGGGCGCAGCCCGTTCATCGAGGTGATATTGAGGATGCAGCCGTCGCCGCGCTCGGCCATCGCACGGGCGAAGACCTGGCTGGCCTGGAATGCGCTGAGGAAGTTGCCCGCGAAGACCGCCTGCGCCGCTGCGGCGTCCAGATCGAAGAAGGGATGAGCCGCGTCGGTCGTGGCGTGCGGGTCGTTGCCGCCCGCGCCGTTCACCAGGATGTCTACCGGGCCGAAGCGCTGGACGATGGTCTGCCGCGTCGCCTCCAGCGCGGCGCGGTCGAGCGCGTCGCAGGCCAGCCCCAGCGCCTCGCCGCCCGCCGCGCGGATGCGCTCGGCCATGCGCTCGGCTGGCTCCTGGCGGCGCCCCAGCACGGCGACGCGCGCGCCCGCCCGCGCCAGCCCCATCGCCAGCGCGCCGCCCAGCGCGCCGCTGCCACCCGTCACGGCGGCCACGCGGCCATCCAGCGCAAAGAGGTCGTGCAAGAGGCCGCTCTGGTTGGTCATTGGCGCGCCTTTCCGTACAACACTGCGCTCTCAGCTTACCATGCCCAGCCTGCGCGCCGCAGAAATCTCGCAGCGTGACCATGCTACTGATCTGGCGCCAGCGCTGGCGCACGCACACCGTAGCGCTACAGCCATCGGCGCCACACCTGAACCAGCCCATGCCATGCTCCTGAAGTCGCTCGGCCCGGCCCAGGATGGCAGTACGTGACGCCCTCGACCAATGTGTAGAAGGGGCCTGGCCGGAGCGCTCCAGCGTGACCCGCATCGAACCGTGTAGCGCGGAGCGTCGATCTGCGCGCTGGCCAGGAAGGAGAGATGAGGTGGCCCAGCGTGGCCGCGCGTGATAGATGCGACTGTCCGCTGTCCTGCGCAGTTGGCGCATCGTGGAGGCAAGTTGGAGGCGAGGATAACAATGCTGTTCCACAAACTGCTTGTACGCAATGCCGCGCGCCTGACACTCCCCTGTTTGTTGGCTCTGGTGACATTTGGCGGCTCGTTGGCCGCCGCTTCGCCGGTCGCCGCTCACGGCGAGCACGGCCAGGTGATCCATGTAGTCAACGTGACCGCACACGACAATGGCTCGGCCACCAATTTCCGTGGCTACTTCAATGTGCCATCGCGCGTGCCTACGGGCCTGGTCGAGTTTCACTTCGCGAATGAAGGTTCCCAGGATCACATGGCGCAGTTCTTCAAGCTGGACGCCGGTGTCAGCGAGAGCCAGTTTTTGCAGGCGCTGACGCCGCTCTTCACCAGCCAGGACCCCGGCGTCATCGTCCCCGCGCTGCATGCGCTGCTGGCCATCTCGTCAGCGGCAGGTGGCGCCGATAGCATCACCCCAGATCGTGTGCAGCGCGTCATCGAGCGGCTGACGGCTGGCCATTACGTCGTGGTCTGCTTCGATACCACCGCCAATGGCACGCCGCATTTCCTGCTGGGTATGCACAAGAGCTTCTGGGCAGACGCCGACGCCTGGGCGCCAGTGGATCGCGATGAGCAGGTCGTCAATGGCGCCCCGCTCGCCAATGGCACAGTCTCGGAGTCCGACCATCAAATCAGTCTGCCCAGTGTCATCAGCAAAGATCGTCCGCTGCTGCTCAAAGTGACGGTCGCGGATCAGAGCCACGAGTTCCAACTGGTGCGTGTCCCGGCAGGCACGACCAAAGAGGAGTTGCTCTCGTGTCTGACGGGCGGCGCCTGTGGGCTGACAGCGCAGCCGATCGACTCTGGCGGCGCCGCAGCCATTGCCCCAGGATCGACCCACTGGGTCGAGCTGCATCTCCAGCCGGGAACCTACGCCGCATGGTGCTTCGTTCCAGACATCGAGACGGGCATGCCGCACGCCCTGATGGGCATGATTAGCGTCTTCACCGTCACTGAAGACTAGCGTCGTATCGAATCAAGAGTCGCTTCCGGGCAGGCGTCGCTCAGCAGATGAGTGATGCCTGCCCGTGCGCCGCGCTTCACATCTGTTGCGGCGCGCCCGGGCGGTCGGCGGGCTTTGACAGCAACCAGATGGAGGCATGCGTGGGCTGCATCGTGCGCTCGACCGTCTCCAGCAGGCGCCGTTGCAGCGCGCCCAGTTCAGTCTCCTGGCGCAGAGTGGCGCTGAATCCGGCGACCGTGCGGGCGGCGTCATATTTGCTGCGATAGAAGCGGCGATCCACCAGCGCCTGCAAGCCGTCGCGCAGGGGACGGACGAGTGCGGCGATGAGCAGGGTGGTGGCGACGATGACGACTGGCTCGGTTCCCACATCGCCTGTTAGCGTCGCGATAACTCGCTGCGCGCCCAGCACGCATCCGGCATAGACGCCGACCAGCACGGCGGTCAGCGCGCCATAGACCAGCGCGCGATTGATGATAGCGTCGATGTCATACAGCCGATAGCGCTGGATGGCGATGAAGAACGTGATGGGCGCCAGCGCCAGCAGCAGTTGGTAGACCAGATAGGCCAGCGGCGCGTAGAGCGTCTGCCCCAGCGGCGTGAAGCCCGTCGGAATCCAGAAGACCTGATTGGCGACCAGCGTGACGACCAGCCCGACGACCACCCACTTGGTCTGCTGGCGCTGCGCGGGCGTCGAGACGCGCCGGTAGCGATAGACCATGCAGGCGACGATGGTGAAGATGGCGATAGGGTAACCCAGGAAGAGCGCGCCGCCGAGCAGCGCGGGCAGCGAGTTCACCACCAGCGCCCAGAGCGTCAGCGCGACCAGGATCGTCCATGTCCAGCGTGGCGCGAATCGTCCGCTGGGGAAGAGCAGCAGCACGCCGAAGGTGATGATGAGCACAGGCGCGGTCGTCACAATCGCGACCACGATGGCCCACGCGCTATCTGGATTGGCCTCGGCGCCATTGAGAGGCGCGCCCAGATTGCTCGTGACGTAGACGACGATGAAGAGCGAGACGCTGAGCGCCATCCAGTCATCGCTGCGCCGCCAGGCCAGCAGCAGCGCCAGCGCGAGCGAGACCAGCAGCCCCAGGCATACCAGAGCGAACGAGACCCTGGCGTAGGCCGCCAGTGGGATGCTCGCTTCGATCAGCGCCTGAGCGTCGGGAGAGAGCGCGGCGTTCTGCGCCGAGGGATGCGTGACGCTGTCGAGGTAGCCTGGCAGGGAGGCGACAAATGGCGCGACCGTCAGCGCCATCAGCAGCAGCCAGCCGAGTCGCGCGGCCAGCAGCCAGCGCCCGCTGAGGCGCGTACTCGACGCTTGCGCCTGTCCGCTCGTCATCGCGCACCCCTCTCGCATCCCGCGCTATGCCCACGCTGCGTCGCATCACTTCACCACTGAGGATAGCCAGCCGACGCCACGGCGCCGTTACGGCGGTCGTTACGGGAATGAAACGCCGCCAGTTCCGCAGGCGGTCAGGGCAAAAATGCCGACGGAGGGGATAGAGAGGCAGAAAAGCCGCCCTGCGCAGGCAGAGCGGCTATTGGAGGTGAGCAGGTATCGCTGTGGTACGCCCGAAGGGATTCGAACCCCCAACCCTCGCATCCGAAGTGCGATGCTCTGTCCGTTGAGCTACGGGCGCGCGGCGGGCCAGCGCTGGCGTCGCCAGATGCAGTGTACCACAGGCGCAGCGCGCTCGCCAGCATGCCAGCGCCCCCGCTCCACCCCGACCTCACCCCAACCCCCTCTCCTACAGGGAGAGGGGGTTCTCGGCGCTGCGCGCCTCATGCTTCAACTGTCTGCACGAAAGTGGTATCAGGGACTTTCGATAGGGGGCGGTATGGCCGGAAGCGAGCCACTTCCACATAGATGTAGAGGAGGCTCGTTCTCGCCTGCGTGCGTCTCAGGGCGCGTCTGGCGCTGGGGCGTCGTGCTTATAGCGCAGCAGCGCGCCCACGCCACCCAAATCGCGCAGCACCTCGTGCTGCTGCACCACCTCCACATCGGCGCCAGTGGTGGTGGCCAGCCGGATCAATTCGTTGCGGGTCTCGGAGTCGAGCGGAACCTCCTCGTCGAGCACCAGCACGTCCACCTGCCCGTGCTCCAGCGCGGCGCGCGTGCGCTCTGGCCCGTCCACACCCAGCCCGTCGGACTGTACCGCCTCCACGAGCTGGTCGGCGATGGCATGGTCGTCCTCCATCTCCGCCTGAGCGATCAGGAGGGCGACTTCGCGCGCCACCTCATCGGGCAGCGCCCGCGGATCCATGCGGAGCGGCGCGACCTGCGCCAGGTCGCGGATGCGCGGTGTGAGCGCCGCCTGCAACGTCGGCAGGGCGACCGCATTTCCGGCCAGAATGACGCGGACGGCCTGCTCTTCGTCGACCAGCCGCTCGATCTCGCGCGCCGACTCACGCGCGAACTCTGCCCGGTGGTTGGCTACATGGCGCTGATAGCGCGTGACGTTAGGTGGACGTCCGCGAGTCTGGGTGTAGTGAACCGGGTCATCCTTCAGGCCGCTCTTCTCTTCGAGCTGGCCAGCGCGCATGACGAACAGCCGCGCCGTGTTGGATGTCACCACCCCCACCACCACGGTCTCATAGTCGTCGATGAGGCGGGCCAGTTGGAACAGATCGGGCACGGCGCCCATCGCCACCTCGTTGTCGAAGGCGACGGCGGACTCGACAACCTCGAACACGTCGCGGCCCGCGCACGCAAACACCGCCAGCCCCTGCGCCGAGGCAGGCAGATGTTCCTCGATGTAGCGCTGGATACGCGCAGCATCGCTCCGGAACGAGTCTAGCGCCGGACCGCGCGGCAGCAGCGTCTTCTCAATCTGGCGCAGGCGATCCTTCAGCACGATCAGTCCGGATCGCACCGCTGGGTTCTCGCCGGTGGCCTGCGGGCGCAGGTCGAGGTAGACGCTCAACACGGGCAGCTCCCCCGGCTCCAACTCCGCTAGACGCCGCAGTTGATCACGCATGCTACCGCTCCTTTCGCTTGCTGTGAATGGGAGGATTCATGGCATCGCTTGAGCTGGGATCTGGTCGCGCCTGCCGCAAGTGGGCGCCACCATACGCTCCGCCGTGCAGGCGCGCCGAGAACGCCCCTTCCATGGCTTGGCTCTCGTTGGTTTCGATCCACTGGCTGTTGTAGCGGGTGCGCACCCGCTGGCGTTCGCCCGCATCCATGCCTATCGGTTGAACCCGCACAAGTAGGGGCAAGCGCTCCTGGCTGCACTCCTAATCCCGCACTCGCGCCTGATTATAGCATGCGCCGCCGGCCCATCTGGCGGCTTTCTGCGCCGGGCGCATCTCACCGCTCCAGGAGGCGCATCGCTTCGTCGAACTCGATTTCACCGCTGGAGAGGCGCCGCAATATCGCCGTGCGCCGCACCCGTTCCTGCTCCTCCTGATCCTGCGCCGTGTCGTGCTCCGGCGCCTCCAGAGCAGCCACGATGTCATCGAGACGGTTGCGCGCCGTGTTGTAGGCGATAGTCAAGTCGGCGGCCACCTTCTGCACATTGCCGCGACTGCGCACGAGGCGCCCGACGAACTCCAGTTGCTCTGGCGTCAATCGGCCAATCCACCCCAGGCTGAAGGCTCCCTCGATCACGAGGCCGCTTTGCGGCGACTCAAGCCGCGTCACAACCAGTTCGCCGCCGCTCACCGGATCGCGCGTGATCAACGGGAGAAGCGTCGCGCTGGCTCCATCTCTAGCTACCTTGCGCATCTCATTATTTCCCCTCCAATCCACGCGCTGTTCCCCGGCGCCTGCCAGTGATCCGCAGACAGCGAACTGAGGCTGTCCATGGCGCTCTGGATAGTCAGTCGTCGCTCTCGACGCCCTGATCGTACAGCGCGACCAATCCCTCTGGGGTGAGATTGGCGATGCTCAGGCCGCTCATCTCGCGCACAAAGTCTGCATCCACCCCATGATCGTACATCGCAATGAGCTGGTCTGGCGTGGCGTCAACGAGGCCGGCTGCCTGCGCCTCGCGCACGAAGTCGATGTCCACCCCGTGATCGAACAGCCCCATGAGTTGCTCAGGGGTGAGATTGGTGAGTCCTGCTTCACGCAGGTCGTGTACGAAGTCGCCATCCACCCCATGGTCGCTCAACTCGATGAGGTCGTGGACGCTCAGGTTGGCCAGCCCCGCAGCGCGCAGTTGCTCGATAAACGCTCTGCTCACGCCGTGATCGCGCAACGCAATCAACTGCTCGGCTGTCAGGCTGGCGAAGGCGTCATTCGCGCGCTCGTCCCGCCGCCGTCGCTCTCCCGCCTGATGCGTTGGTTCGCGAGGCGCGGTCGGGGCTGTGGTATCGAGGGCCGCCAGTAGCCGGTCTGCTTGCTCCACGGTCAGCCGTCCCGCCACCAGCATCTCCAGAATCTGCGCGCGTCCATCACGCATGGTTGGTTCCTCTTGCACAGCGTCATCTCCTCCCCCGCTTGCGCGGAGCTGGCCAGCGGCAAAAGCGCCACTAACTATGGCAATTGTTGCCAAGTCATATGGCAATATTAATGTCACGCCGTCTATTTTGTCAAGTCCATATCACTGGCCACTGTGCGCGCCTCGTTCGTCTAGCTCGCGCACGTACCACTCCGAGGAGACCGTGTAGCCGCCGCTCGCCAGCGCCTCACCCAGCGCCGTGTCGGCTATGCGCGCCGGGACGACAGCCAGCACAGCGCCGCAGATCGCCGCCCACTCGCCGAAGCGCGCGACCTGCGCGGCGGATGCTTCACCTGGGGAGTTGTCCAGCGCGAGGGCCAGCGCCACCGGCCCACCTGGATCGTAGACTGGCGGCGCAGGAGCCACCGTCGCCGCGATGCCCACTGGCGCGGGCGGCGTGAAAGCGAACGGGGCTGCCATCGGCGCGAGCGGATGTGTCCACCAGGCGGCCTCCAGCGTGTAGCCCGCCGAGCGCAGCAGCGCGCGCTTCGGCTCGTCGCGCTGGGCCACCACCACGATCACCCGCGCGGCCCCTGCGGCTCCGGCGGCCACGCCCACCGCCGACAGCAGCGCCAGCCCCGCCGTCGGCCAGAGCGCGGCGTCTGCCACGTAGAAATCATCCACGAACCAGGTCAGCGCCTGCTCGGCGCGGAAGGGCGCAGGCGCGCCCCGCCGGTTGGCCAGCGTGACGCCGACCAGCGCGCCGCCCGCCACAGCCGCGTAAGCGGCGAAGGCGTCATCCTGGATGCAGGACCTGAGAAATGGGTGATGCTTTGCGCGGGCGTCGGCGGCGGGGCGCCAGAAGACCGGCGAGTAGCGCGCATATTCCGTGCGCTTGGCTTCGGCCCAGGCGGCGGCTGGCTCGGCGTCGTCAGGGCGGGCTGGTCGCACGATCAGGTCGGGAGAGAGCATCGTCGTTGACCTCCTGAGGTGGGTTGCGTAGGCAGACAGAGCGCCGCCACAACGTCGCGACGAGTGTATCATGCGGGCTGGGCGCGCCCGCGCGCAGCCTTGACACGCCTGCGCCAGCGGTGCTATCGTGTCTCTGCTGGCAGTCTCATCAAGAGACTGCTAACAGTCTGACGCGACGAGCGCCAGCACAGCCGAGGGATTCGAATCAGGAGCGCGCCGCCGTATGCCGATGGATCGCCGACTCAGTCAGCGCAAGGAGGTCATCCTGCGCGCGCTGATTGAGGAGTATGTGCGCACGGCAGAGCCGGTCGCCTCCAAGGGCATCTCAGATCGCCTCGCCAGCGTCCTCGGCGCGGGCTACGCCTCCGCTACGGTGCGCCACGAGCTGGCCGCGCTGGAGGAGGAAGGGCTGATCTACCAGCCCCACATCTCCGCCGGACGCATGCCCACCGATCTCGGCTATCGCTACTTCGTGGAGCGGCTGATGGGCGAATCGCAGCTTTCGCTCGACGAGCAGCGGCTGATCGGTCATCAGTTCTATCAGGTGCAGCGCCAGCTCGATGAGTGGGTGCGGCTGACCGCCAGCGTCATGGCGCAGGCGTTGCAGAGCGCGGCCATTATTACGCCGCCGCGCAGCGCCATCGCCCAGGTCAAGCACTTCGAGCTGCTCTCGCTCTATGAGTCCATCGCCCTGATCGTGCTGGTGATGGCCGATGGCTCGGTGCAGCAGGAGCGGCTGGCGCTGGACGCGCCCTATCGCCAGGAGGAGTTGAGCCACATCGCCCGGCGCCTCAATGAGTCGTTTGGCGGGGCCGACGCCGAGAGTGTGCGTCGCAGCGCCGCCCAGATGGACTACAGCCTGACGAGCGACGAGCGGCTGATCGTAGATTCGCTGATCCGCATGCTGAACCAGGCATCGCTGAGCCTGCCCGAAGCGGTCTATCACGAGGGGCTGGCCAATCTGCTGCGGCGCGATGAGTTCACACGCGGCGATTCGGAGCGCATCCGCGATGTGGTCGAGGCGCTGGAGCGCAACAGCTTCATCGCGGCCATCGCGCCGCAGGTGATGGCGCGCGATGGTGTGCAGGTCATCATCGGCGGTGAGAGCGGCGCCGACGCGCTCAAAGATATGAGCGTGGTGGCGGCGCGCTACGGCGCCAAGGGGCGACCCAGCGGGCTGCTGGGCGTGGTGGGGCCGACGCGCATGCAATATGGGCGCGCCGTCGCGGTCGTGCGCTATCTGACCCAGGTGCTCAACGACCTGCTGGCAGAGGCGTATAGCGAACCCTACGCGCCGACGCCCACGGCCTTCGATCCCGACGGCGCGTCCAACGCCGAATCAGACGCGCAAAACCCAGCGGAGCAGTCAACCCAGTTGAGCGGAGAGGATGAGACGCATGGCTGACGAACAACCCGCCGCGCCGCCCGGCGTCGCCGACGCCGCATCGCAGGCCACTGCGACGGATGACGCGAGTGGCGCCGAGCGCATCGCCGAGCTGGAGCGCCAGGTGGCCGAGCTATACGCGCAGATCGAGCGCGAGCGCGACCAGGCGACCGAGTATATGCGCCACTGGCACACCGCCCAGGCCGACTTCGCCAACTACAAGCGCCGCGCCCAGCAGGAGCAGGAGCAGCGCGATCACGTGCTGGCGGCGCAGGCGCTGGCGCCAGCGCTCCACGCGCTCGATAGCCTGGAGCGCGCGTTCCTGGCGCTGCCTGCCTCGCTGCGTGGCTACACCTGGATCGAAGGCATCGCGCTGGTCGAGTTGCAACTGCGCCGCGCGCTGGAACTCCAGGGCATGCGCGCCGTGCAGGCCGAGCCGGGGCAGGCGTTCGATCCCGCCCGCCACGAACCCATCGGCGAGGTGGAGAGCGACGAGTACGCCGAGGGCGCCATCGCGGTGGTGGCGCAGCAAGGCTACGAATCGCACGGCTTGCTGGTGCGCCCGGCGCTGGTGCAGCTCGCGCGCAAGCCCAGCCCGGCGCCGCAGCCAGCGAGCGTCGAGCAGCCCGCCGCCAATGCTGATCGCCCGGCTGACAACGAGGTCAGCGACGCCGACGCGGCGCCCGGCGACGCAACAGAGACGGCGTCCGAACCGTAGTAGGCCCGGAAACACGAACCGAACACGAACCGAACACCAATCGGACAGGAACCGCAACTGAGGAGGGTCACGTGCCCAAAGTCATCGGCATCGATCTCGGTACCACCAATAGCTGTGTCGCCGTCATGGAGGGGGGCGAGCCGGTCGTCATCCCCAACGCGGAGGGCAGCCGCACAACCCCTTCGGTCGTCGCCTTCACCAAGAGCGGCGAGCGGCTGGTGGGCGAGGTCGCCAAGCGTCAGTCCATCACCAACTCTGAGAATACCGTCTACTCCATCAAGCGCTTCATGGGCCGCAAGTTCGACGATCCCGATGTGGACCGCGAGAAGCGCCTGGTGCCCTACAAACTGGTGCGCGCGGCCAATGGCGACGTGTGGGTCGAGGTGATGGGCAAGCAGTACAGCCCGCCTGAGATCAGCGCCATGATCCTGCAGAAGCTGCGCTCCGACGCCGAGGCGTACCTGGGTGAGCGCATCACGCAGGCGGTCATCACCGTCCCCGCCTACTTCAACGACGCCCAGCGCCAGGCCACCCGCGACGCCGGACGCATCGCCGGGCTGGATGTGCTGCGCATCATCAACGAGCCGACCGCCGCCTCGCTGTCGTATGGGCTGGACAAGAAGAAGGACGAGCGCATCGCCGTCTATGATCTGGGCGGTGGCACCTTCGACATCTCGGTGCTGGAGCTGGGCGAGGGCGTCTTCGAGGTCAAAGCCACCAACGGTGATACGCATCTGGGTGGCGACGACTTCGACCAGCGTATCATCAACTGGCTCGCTGACGAGTTCCGCAAGGATCAGGGGATCGACCTGCGCCAGGACAAGATGGCCCTCCAGCGGCTGAAGGAAGCGGCGGAGAAGGCCAAGAAGGAGTTGTCCTCGGCGGCGCAGACAGAGATCAACCTGCCCTTCATCACCGCCGACGCCAGCGGCCCGAAGCACCTGGCCATCACCCTGACCCGCGCCAAGCTGGAGCAGCTCGTGGATGACCTGATCGAGCGCTCGGCGACGCCTGTGCAGAAGTGCCTCCAGGACGCGGGTGTCAACTCCAGCCAGATCGACGAGGTGGTGCTGGTCGGCGGCATGACGCGCATGCCCGCCGTGCAGGCGGTGGTCAAGAAGGTCTTCAACAAGGACCCCAACAAGGGCGTCAACCCCGATGAGGTCGTGGCGGTCGGCGCGGCGATCCAGGCGGGCGTGTTGACAGGCGAAGTGCGCGATGTGCTGCTGCTCGACGTGACCCCGCTCTCGCTGGGCATCGAGACGATGGGTGGCATCTTCACCCGCCTGATCGAGCGCAACACGACCATCCCGACGCAGAAGAGCCAGGTCTTCTCGACGGCCAGCGACGGGCAGACCAGCGTGGAGATCAACGTCTTGCAGGGCGAGCGGGAGATGGCGCGCGACAACAAGTCGCTAGGCAAGTTCATCCTGGATGGCATCCCACCGGCGTCGCGTGGCGTGCCGCAGATCGAGGTGACGTTCGACATCGACGCCAACGGCATCGTGAATGTCCACGCCAAGGACAAGGGCACGGGCCGCGAGCAGCGCATCACACTCCAGCCGTCCAGCGGTCTGTCGAAGGATCAGATCGAGAAGATGGTGCGCGACGCCGAGTCGCACGCCGACGAGGACAAGGCGCGCCGCGAAGAGGTGGAGGTGCGCAACGAGTCGGACAACGCCGCCTATACGGCGGAGAAGACGCTGCGCGACCTGGGCGAGAAGGTTCCGGCTGACCAGAAGAGCGAGGCCGAGACGCGCATCGCCGATGTACGCGCCGCGCTGGCGACCGACGACGTGGAGCGCATCAAATCCGCACGCGATGCCTTGCAGCAGGTGATGTTCAAGGTCAGCGAGTCGATCTACGCGGCGGCTGGCGGCGGCGCTGGCGGCGACGGCAGCAGCGATGGCGGCGAGTCGTCGTCTGGCGACGGTTCCCAGGGCGGCGATGAGGCCGTGGAGGCCGACTTCAAGGAGGAGTAGTCCGCTTGCGCGAAGCCGCTCTGCATCGATATTCCGTAGCGTCGGCGTGACGCTACACTCGCTAACCGCCCGCTCGCGAAGCTCCACCCAGGCTGGTGGGACTTCGCGGCAGGTGGTTAGCGGCCTTATGATATAGTTGTGAGACTTGCGCGGCTGCCGGGTAGCTCCTGAGCCGATGGCCTGTCTTCAGACGCCGGATGGCGCGTGAAGCGGCCCTCAGACAGGGTGGGGCTTGCCGACGACGAGAGCTTGGCGAAAAGGGCGAAAAAGAGGATGCCGATGGCCGCCAAACGAGACTATTACGAGACGCTGGGGGTGCCGCGCACGGCCACCGAGGACGAGATCAAGAAGTCGTTCCGGCGGCTGGCGCGGCAGTATCACCCTGACGTGAATAAAGACAAGGGCGCAGAGATGCGCTTCAAAGAGATCAACGAGGCCTATGAGGTGCTGGGCGACCCGCAGAAGCGCGGCGCCTATGATCGCTTCGGCCATGCGGGGGTCAACGGCGCGGCAGGGCCAGAGGGCAATCCCTTTGAGGGCTTCGGCTTCGGCAATATCAATGATCTGTTCGAGACGCTGTTCAATGCCGCAGGCGCGGCCGGGACGCGCACGCGCGCTGGCGCGGCGCGCGGGGCCGATCTGCGCTACGAGCTGACTATCACATTTGAGGAAGCCGTGCGTGGCGTGCAGAAGGACATCGAGATCCCGCGCTGGGAATCGTGCCCGAACTGCCACGGCAACGGCGCGCAGCCCGGCACCTCGACCCAGCGCTGCCCCAACTGCGGAGGCTCGGGCGAGATTCGCCGCGTGCAGCAGTCCATCTTCGGGCAGTTCGTTAATGTAATGGTCTGCGACCGCTGCCGGGGCGAGGGCCACATCATCACGACGCCCTGCGAGCGCTGCCACGGCCAGGGGCGCGTGCGCAACGTGCGCCGCGTGACAGTCAATATTCCCGCTGGCGTGGACGACGGCATCAACGTCCGCGTGACGGGCGAAGGCGAGACGCCGCCGCATGGCGGCGCGCCGGGCAACCTGTATGTGGCGCTGACGGTGAAGCCACACGAACTCTTCAAGCGCCAGGCGCAGGATATCCTGTTCGAGCAGCCCGTCACCTTCAGCGAGGCGGCGCTGGGCGCGGAGATCGAGGCGCCGACACTGGACGGCAAAGAGTCGATCAAGATTCCGGCGGGAACCCAGAGCGGGCGCGTCTTCCGGCTGAAGGGCAAGGGCGTGCCGGTCATTCACAGCAACAATCGTGGCGACGAGTTGGTGACGGTCAGAATCGTGACGCCACAGAATCTGACCAAGCGCCAGCGCGAACTGCTGCAAGAGTTCTCGGAGATCGAGAAGCTGCAAAATGAGAAAGGCGACGCCAACCTGTTCGAGCGCGGCTTTGAGAAGTTCAAAGACCTGTTCGACGGTGAGTGACGTTGGTGGCATGGGCGAGCGCGCCAGAGCGTGGACGGCGCTGCCCCCAGAAAGTCGGGGCGCGGACACGGAAAGTGCGCTGGCGCGTTGCACATCTTGGATATAGATAACGAGCGCGAACGGCTGAACGCGCCGACCCCGCAAACCGGGGGATTGGCCGCGTGACGCGCGTGCGCGTGACGAGAGAGGTTCGGGAACAGGCGTGATGGCTGTATGTCCTCATTGTGGGCAGGAGACAGATGGAAACCTGCCGTTCTGCCAGTTTTGCGGGCAGCGGCTCGCGGTCGAGAGCGGCCCAGCGGGTGGGCTGCCTTCGTGGCTGACCCGCGCCTCCGCCTCGGCGACGGCCACGGCGACTGAAGCGCCCCCGGTGGCCTCGGCCATCAAAGCGCAGATGGTTCTGCGGCTAACGATGGTCACGCCGACGGTGACGGGGCAATCGGTCGGACGCGAGTTCCCGCTGGATGGCCACGAGATGCGCGTTGGGCGCGCGCCCAGTTGCGAGATCAATCTGGATGGCGACCCGCTGGTTTCGCGCTTCCATGCGGTGCTGCGGCCCCATGACGGCGGCTATGCCGTCACCGATCTGGGCAGCAGCAACGGCACACTGGTCAATGATGTGGAGATTCACGCCGAGACGCCGCTGCGCGAGGGCGATGAGGTCACGATCGGTGAGTGCCGCATGAGCGTCGCCAGCGCCTACTTCGAGATCGACACGTCGCATGTGCCACACTCGCAGCCGCTGGTCGCGCCCGACGCGCCTCTGGCTGCTATGATGGTCGCTCAGGCGGATGATCCTTTCGCCATCTCCTCGGCGCCCACCGGCGCGGTCGAGACGCCCGCCATCTTCGTCCAGCCGGAGGCGCCAGCAGCTCCTCCGCCGCCCAAGGAGCCGGAGCCGGAGGAGCTGCGCGATCAGGTCGGCGGCATCAGCGCACAGCTTGCCCAGCAGGCGCGCGACGCTATCGTAGTGGCCGAGCACTATCGCAACGCGCTGGAAGACGCCCGCCAGCGGGTGACGAGCGCGCTGGCCGTGCAGCCATCCGCCGAGAGCGTCACCTACAAGGGTGACCTGAACAGCTTGAGTGATCTGGTGCGCCAGGTGGTCGAGAATCCGCAGCACCTGGAGCTGGTAACGCGGCTGGCCTCGCGCGCGACCGAGCTTTCCGCCGCGCTCGAGACGCTCAACGCCACCGCGCCCTATGCCAACCTGCTCGGCGCGCTCACCGACCTGCGCCAGCGTGTCGAAGAAGCGCTCAAGCGCTAGCGGGCGCGCCCCCACCCCAACCCCTCCCCCGCTGTGCGGGAGAGGGGCTTTTTGGCGTCTTTCTCATAGGCAAAAATAAGCCCCGTCGGTGACTCCGACGGGGCTTTGTGGTGTGCCCGAGAGGACTCGAACCTCCGATCTTTGGTTCCGCAAACCAACGCTCTATCCACTGAGCTACGGGCACAGGCGTAGACGACTTGCGGTCGCCAACGACGCAGGTATCGTACCCCATGCCGCCGCGCGCTGTCAAGCGACGCGCGACGGCTGGCGGTCGCTCGCTCGCGATTGCCATGCGCCGCCGCGACTGGTACAATGCGCCACAACCTGAGCAGGAAGGTGGCGGCATAGCATGGCGACGCTCACACGGCGATTTCTGAGTTTTGCGCACCAGGGTGGCGGGCTGCTGGCCCCTGAAAACACGCTGGCAGCCTTTGAGCTGGGCGCCAGCTACGCGCCCGACGCCCTCGAACTGGACATCCAGATGACGCGCGATGGCGAGATCGTCGTCATTCATGACCCCACGGTGGATCGCGTCACCGAGGGCCACGGCCCCGTCGCCGCGTACACGTTGGCCGACCTCCAGCGGCTCGACGCGGGCTATCATTTCACGCCCGATGGCGGCCAGACGCATCCCTTTCGCGGGCAAGGCGTGCGCATCCCGACGCTGCGCGAGGTCTTCGAGCGCTTCCCGACGCTGCTGATCAACATCGACCTCAAGGAGACGCAGGAGGGCAAAGAAGCGGCGCTCTGGCGCACGATTCAGCAGGCGCAGGCCATCCACCGCGTCATCGTCGGTAGCTTCGTCTGCGCGTCGCTGCGGCGCTTTCGCCAGTTTACCCATGGCGTCATCCCCACCAGCGCCTGCCCCGGCGAGGTCGCCAGCTTTCTGCTACGCCAGCGGCTGCGCGCCACGCGCGGGCTGCGCCCCGCCTACATGGCGTTTCAGGTTCCGGAGGTCCGCAGCGGCGTGCGTGTCGTCTCGCCCGCCTTCGTGCGCGCGGCGCATGGCCACGATCTCGCCGTCCACGTCTGGACGGTCAACGAGCGCGCCGATATGGAGCGGCTGCTGGACTGGGGCGTGGATGGCATCATGACCGACCGCCCTGATACGCTGGCCGAGGTTCTGCGGGCGCGTGGCGCGCCAGCCACCGCGCCGAGCGATCACCCTGATATGACGCCATCCACCGCCAGAAATGAGGGCCAGTCATGAGCGCCTCCTTCGATGCGTCCGCGACACAGACGCCCACCGAGACAGCGGATGGCGCCATCGTTCATCCCGAGGCGGCGCCGCTCTCGCTGGGCGGCGCGCTGACCTATACCAGCGGCAACTTCGGCACGGGCGCCTTCAACGCCTTCAACCATTACCTGCTGCCGAGCTTCCTCAGCCTGATGGGCGCCTCGCCCATTATCATCAACCTGCTGAGCAGCACCAGCTCCATCGAGGGCGTCGTGGCGCAGCCGGCGGTGGGCGCATGGAGCGACCGGAGCTGGCATGGCTGGCTGGGGCGGCGGCGCTGGTTCATCGCCATCTTCGCGCCCATCACCATCGCCGCGCTGGCGTTGACGCCCTCGCTGCCGTCCACGATTTTCCAGACATGGCTCGGCGGCGGCGCGACAGCCGCGCTCTATCTGGCCGCGCTGGGCATCTTCCTCTTCACGCTGGCGCACACGCTCTTCTACAACCCGTACAGCGCGCTGCTCGCTGACCTGACGCCGCCACAGCAACGCGGGCGTGTCAACGGCCTCTTCCACATGCTGGAGGCGCTGGGCGAGCTGCTGGTGATCGGGCTGGGCATCGTATTGGTCAAGCGCTGGGGACTGAACGCCTTCTTCCCGCTGGTGGCGGGCATGCTGCTGATTTGCTACCTGCCGCCGCTCTTTGGCCTGCGCGAGCAGCGCGCGCTGCCGGGCGTGGTCGCTCGCAAGCGCTACTCGCTGGGCGACTATTGGGCCGGGCTGCGCGCCAATCGCCAGGTGTGGCTCTATCTGGCGACCAAGTTCTTCATCTGGTTTGGCATCAGCGCCATCACACCTAATCTGGTGCTCTATGCGGAGAAGATGCTGAAGGTGGATAGCAGTGCCGCGCTGGTTTTTCCGCTGCTGCTGCTGCTGACCAGCGCTGTGTGTGTCGTGCCGCTGGGCGCGCTGGCCGACCGGCTGGGCATCAAGACCGTCTTCGTCGCGGGCATGCTGCTGATGGCGGTGGCATCGGCGGCGGGCATCCTGATCCACTCCGCCACGCTGCTCTACCCCGTGCTGATTGTCGCGGGGCTGGGATTCGCCGCCCAGACGGCCTGCGCCTATCCGCTACT
This sequence comes from Ktedonobacterales bacterium, assembly GCA_036559055.1. Classification (GTDB taxonomy): domain Bacteria; phylum Chloroflexota; class Ktedonobacteria; order Ktedonobacterales; family JADMIN01; genus JAKAIY01. The sequence continues at coordinate 28,421 of DATBTW010000417.1, read as the reverse complement.
GACACGGCTGGTCGCCAGCGACACCATCGGGCTGTATACCGGGCTGGATGGCGCGCTGACGGCCCTGGCGGCGCCGCTCGCGGCGGTCACCATCGGCCTGCTGATCACCGTGAACGGCTACGGGGCCATGTTCCCGGTCGTCGCCGTGGCCTTCCTGCTCTCGCTGGTTCCGCTGGCGTTGCTCGATCCCGCTCGTGCGCCACGCGCGCTGGCCGAGCAGGCCGCCCACGAGGCGTAGGCAGCGAGTGGCTACTGGTTCGGCGAAACCTCTGCATTGTTCAGGTTTTGTTACACGCGCATTCGTGATTGTTGGCATGATGCCACTGGCGGAATCGCTGAACACTGAGCAGGATGTGCGTGGCGTGCTGAAAGGCTGATCCGGACAAAGAGGCGGTCATCTGTGTCATGATGCCAGTCGGCGCGCTAGCTCCTAGACAAGGCGGTCGACGTACATGGAAGATAACCAAACCAAAGCGGCCCCCTCGCAAGACATGAGTCCGGGGCGCCTGGAAGCCTTCAGCGACGGGGTACTCGCCGTCATCATCACGATCATGGTGCTCGAACTCCGGCCGCCGCCCGGCGATAGCCTTGCTGCGTTGCGGTCGCTGATCCCCGGCCTGCTGATCTATGTGCTCAGTTTCACACTCATCGGCATCTACTGGAACAACCACCATCACCTGCTGCGTGCTACCCGCCGGATCAGCGGGCGCGTCATGTGGGCCAACCTGCACCTGCTTTTCTGGCTCTCGCTCGTACCGGTAGTCACCGCTTGGGTTGGCGCGCACCCCCTGAGCCGTTGGCCAGCCGTTGCCTACGGCGCTATCGGACTCATGGCAGGGGTGGCGTACTACCTGCTGACATTGACCATTCTCGCCGTGAACCAGGATACCGGGATCAATGAGCAGTTGGGTCGGGACATCAAGGGCAAGCTGTCGATGGCGCTCTACACCCTGGGCATCGTCCTCGCCTTCATCGAGCCGCTGCTGGCCTTCGGCGTGTATGCGCTGGTCGCGATCATGTGGTTCATTCCCGACCGCCGACTCGCCATACCAAACGCCGGAAAGGACGAATGAACCTTGGGGGCGGAGGAAACTGCAACGAGAATACCTAAGCCGCCACTATCCACCGCTAGACGCGCGCGGCGGCGCTGATCTTCGCGAGCTGTCGGCAATGCGTGCGCTCGTGGCGCGCCATGCGCCACGCGTAGTCCAGCACGGTGCGCTGGAGGGGGCTGCCCGCGCCCGTCACGGTGGCCGAGCGCGCCCACGCCTCCGTTGGCAGGGGTTCCAGCAGCTTCAGGATCTCGGCGCGCTGTGCGGTGAAGGCGCGCAACGACGGCGCAAACTCCAGATCTGGATAGTCCGTCTGCTTGATGTAGGTAGTGGGATTGATCGCGCGTAGCGTGGGGTGATCTTCGTCGAGCAGCCGCCGGATGCAGCCGTTCCAGACGTCGGCGCAGGAGCGCAGGTGGGCCAGCACATCGTTGGCCGACCACTCGCCTAGGCCAGGTGACGCGAGCAATTGCGCCCGCGTCAGGCCATCGGTCAGCTCGACGATGCGCTGCGGCGTCTGCGCGAGCACAGTCAGCGCCTGCTCGCTGGTGAACGGTTTGTCGGACAGGCGGCGCATCCTTTCGCGCGGGCCAGGCGACGTCGATGTCGCCTGGCCCGCGCTGCGCTGCGACGCGCCAACGCGGCTCACCCCTGCGCCTGCGGATGCTGCGCGAGCCACGCGCGCATGTCTTGCTCGTGCTCCTCATGGAAGTGGCCGAAGAATGCGGCTCCATTCCACGTCTCGCCATCCAGCCAGGGGAAACGCGCGGAATCATGCAGATCGGCTTCGGGGAAGGAGGCCAGCGTCTCCAAGAGTTGCTCGAACGTCTCACGCGATTCCCTCCGCACGTCGGCGACCGATTTGTCGCGATTGGCGGCGTAGATCCACACATTGATCTCATCATCCGTGGGGAGGTATGGCGGCCAGTCCGTAGCGGGCTCCGGCTCATGGCGCAGCGCCGCCTGGAATCGCGCCACCGTCCTGCGACGCCAGCTAGTCAAATGCGCGACGACGTCTTTGATCGACCAGTCGCCCGCCACGCCCGGCTGGGCCATGCTCTGCTCGCCGATCTCATCCAGCAGCGCCTCGAAGCCATCCTGCTCGTTGCGCAGGTCGTCGAGGAGTTGTGCCTTGCTCGTATCCAGGCCCATGTGATCGCTCCTTTGCGGTCGGTTGCGGTCGTGTATGCTGCCAGGCGACTATGCGCCGACAGATTCGCGCGCCTGCGCGACCCAGTCGAGCGCCTCATCCGGGACGGCGTGCTGGCCGAGGAAGAGGCTGAGCTGGGCCGCGTGCTCCTGGACGTGGCGCATGTTGTAGAGCTGAAGCTCCAGGTAGCTGATGGGATGCTCCTCGTCCCAGGGGAACGCGAAGGGCCGCTGCGCCTGCTCGTCCGTCAGCGCGCTCAGCGTGGCGCAGGCCCGCTCGCGCAGTTGGGCCAGGTAGCCGCGCAGTTGAACTTTCGTATAGGGCTGATCGGGCAACGCTTCCTGTGGATCTAGTTCCGCTCTGGTGAAGGGCGCAGGGGGCGCGAATTGCTCCTCCGGGAGAGCGGTGAGGTACAGATCGAGCCACACAAGGCAATGGTAGGTGAGATACCAGACCTGGGCGGATTCCGGCGTCTGTGAGTGGTCTGACGGCAGCGGCCAGATTCGCTCGCTCCAGAGCGTGTCGGGGCAGGCCACGACGGCGTTGTCCAGCATGTCTATGGCAGCGCCGAACTGCCGCCACAACACAGTTTGCCACGTAGTTTCCATTCGTTCTCCTCGGGGCAGGCGCCAGCGCCCGCCCCATCCAGCCAGATCACGACGAATCAATGCTTCTCTGTTCTCTGGCAGCGGCGCCAAAAACGGAAGGTATGGAGCGAAGAGCAGCAATCTCGAACAGATGGAGCACGTGTGGCAGGAGGGGCGGCTGCGGCCATCAATGGCCGACGCACGGCGCGGACGGGGCATACATGCCCCATCCCCATGCGCCGCCGCAGGCAGGCAGGCGCCAAGCGGCCTTTAAGCCGTCCTCGCGTGCTCCGGCCTTTGAAGGCCGAGAGCGCGCGTCCGCCGAGAGCTCTCCGGTGGCGCCAGGCTACAGCAGGTGGCGCTCGAAGAAGTCCGCCGTCAACGAGTAGGCGCGCAGCAGGTTGGCGCGCTTGGTGAAGCCGTGGCCCTCATCGGGGAAGACAACATACTCGACCTCATGCCCCCCGGAGCGCAGCGTCTCGACCATTTGGTCAGACTCCGCCTTGACCACGCGCGGATCATTGGCCCCCTGCAAGACCAGCAGTGGCGCGCGGGTCTGTCGCACATAGGTGATGGGCGAGCGCTCGCGCAGCAGATCGGCGTCGTCATCGGCGTCGCCCACCCAGGCCGCCATCATGCGGCGCCAGGTCGGCGGCACGCTGCGCACGAAGGTCAGCAGGTTGCTCGGCCCCACGATGTCGACCGCCGCCGCCCAGTAATCGGGCAGGCGCGTCACCGCCGAGAGCGTGGCGAAGCCGCCGAAGCTGCCACCGTACACGCCCAGCTTGTGCGGGTTGACCCACAAGAGCGAGCGCGCATACTCCGCCGCCGCCTTGATGTCCTTCAGCTCGCCGCCGCCCCAGTCGCGGTGGATCAGCTTCTGGTAGGCCTTGCCATAGCCCGTGCTGCCACGGATGTTGGGCGCCAGCACGCCGATGCCGCGCGAGAGCAGGAACTGGTACAGCGCGCGATACTCGACGCGCTCCTGCGCTTCTGGGCCGCCGTGGATCGAGAGCACCAGCGGCGCGAGTTGCGTTTCTGAGGCGCCGCGCGGGCGATACAGCCAGGCGGGAATCTCGCGGCCATCGAAGGTGCGATAGCGCACCAGCTCCGGCGCGATCAGGTCGGAGGGATCGAGGCCGCCCAGCATGCCAAAGGTCAGGCGGCGCAGATGGGGCGTGCTGACCACGCCCACCGCGCCTAGCGAGAGCATGTAGACCTCAGCGGGCGCCGTCGCCGAGTTGATGCGTAGCGCCAGCGTCTGGCCATCGGGCGAGAGCTTCATATACTCGATCACGCCGATGGGCAGGCCAGAGACACGTAGCGACGCCTGCTCGTTGTCGCGCAGGTGGAGCTGGCTGCGGCCGCTCTCATTCAGCGTCCACAGCAGGCGGTGGCCATCTGCGCTGAGTGTCACCTGCTCCACATCCCACTCCGGGGTCAACACCCACTCCATCGCGCCATCGGCGAGCATGTAGCGTGCGATGCCCTTGAACTGGCTGCCGCGATCGGTGATGAGGTAGAGGCCAGAGCTATCGGGCAGCCACGGGCCTGGCGCCAGGTAGCATTCGTCGTCATGGGGCAGCAACTCGCGCGCCTCGCCGGTCGCCGCTTCCAGTAGCCACAGCCGCATATCGGTGTTGCTACGGATATCCATGACGGTGACGTAGCGGCCATCAGGCGACCAGTTGATGGCGACGTTGTAGTGGCCATTGGCCAGCGCGCGGCGCGTCTCGCCGGACTGCAGGTCGCGGATCAGCACGTCGCCGTCGGTGGGCGTGCGGTCGTTGCCAGAGTAGACCAGGTAGCGACCGTCGGGCGATAGCCCTTCCTCGGAAAGCTCATACTGCGCGTCGGGCTGATCGGTCAGGTAGCGCACCACCCCTCCATGCGCGGGAATCGAGAACAGATCGTACTGCTCGCCGCCTGCGTGGTCGGCGGCGCCGATGATGTCGCCAGCGGGCGTCCAGATCAGCGAGCGGGTTGATTCATCTTCGAAAGTCGTCACCTGCGAGGGCCAGCCGCCGGAGAGATTCTGCCGCCAGATGTTGAACTGGCCCGATGTGTTGGCGATATAGGCCACCTGCGAGAGATCGGGCGCGAAGGCGATGGGGCCGCCGTGCGTGCGTACCGCGTAGTAGCGGGCGAACTCGGCGTCGCGGGCGCGATCGCTGGAGGTGGCGGCTGGCGGCGCGACCTCTGGCGGCAGTGGCTCGGACGTCAGGTCGTCGAGAGAGGTGAGCGGCTTGGTGGCGGTTCCCGCCATCGGGCCTGGCTTCGACGCGGCTACGGGCGGTTGCTCTGCTGGCTGCTCTGCTGGCGGCGCATCGGGCGCGGTGTGCGCGTCGCTATTGGCTGCGAACGGCGCGGCTCCTGGCTCGTGGGCGCCGTTGAGCGGCCTGGTCGCATCATCGGACACGGAGTACGCTGTGGGGTCGAATGCTGTCTCAGTTGGTTCGACGGTAGGTTCCTCGCTCATTGCGCCTGTCGCCTCCTGCGCGCTATCGAGCATGACACCGTTCCCTGGCTCGCTCATGACGCCCATGGCAAGCGGGGCCGTCACTGTGGCCGCGCGCTGGGGCGCAGCGGAGCGAGCGGCGTCTATCTGGTCGAGGCGCGTGCCGGTGGATGTCTGATCCGTCTGACTCTCTTGCCCCGTCTGTGGCGTGGCTGGCGTCTCGTCTGTCACCGATCGATTTCCTCCGTCTTCTCTGGCATGGTATCCGTCTGCTGGCGCCTGTGCGAGCGGCGTCCCGAACAGAATGTCTGGCGCGTCGTTTCTCTCCATTGTACGCCATCGGCTCCCACAGAACATGACCAGAGTTGGCCCAATCCGCAGCAAAACAGCGGCGAACTGGGAGCGGATCAACCAGCAAGGCGGCATGGCGTGTGCGTTAACTTGTCGCAGCGTACGCTCGTACAGGATGCCAGGAGACCGCCAAAGCTGACCAGTGCGCAAATATTGGCGGTTTGCCTGCGCGCCTCGTGGCTCCCCTTTCCCACCACAGCGGGGGAGGGGCTGGGATGGGGCGCTACAGTAGCGAATCGCAAGCGAGCAGGAGAGAGCGATGCCGTCAACAAGGCAGATCACGCCGGGGCGTCCGGCGCAGGCGCATGGCGGTCGAGCGCTTTGGAGACGCCTCTTCGTGGCGCTGTGCGCGCTCAGCCTGCTGGGCATGTTCCTCACTGGCTGCACCGTTAATCTGAATTCGCCCGTCACGCTGGCCAATACGCCCGCGCATGGCATCACCGTGCCTGCCGAGATTCGCCACGGTGACCGTGGAGCGACGCTGGTGGTGGTAGATGTCATGATCCACGGCAAAGGCCCGTATCAGATGGCGCTGGATACGGGCGCCAGCCTCACGCTGATCGACCGCTCGCTGGCGCTGCAACTGGGGCTGACGGTGGCTGGCCCGCCAGAGGACATCACAGGGGTCGGCGGCCAGCAGCGTGTCACACCCGTGACCATCTCGCAATGGTCGGTGGGGCAGGCGCAGTTTCCCACCATGACGATCACCAGCGCGCCGCTCTCGGACCTGAAGGACTCGGCGGGGGTGGATGGCCTGCTCGGCTCCGATGTGCTCGACCGCTATGGCGCCGTGACCGTCGACTACACCGATAGCCAGGTGACGTTCTACCAGATCGCCCCAGGCTCCGGTGGCTCCTCCTCTGGCGCATCCTCGAAATAATCGACCCTGGATCGCCCCCGCCGTTCACTCGCTCTACCCATGAGAGCCTGCATGGTACACTGTACGCAGGTCGCCTGAGACGCTCCGACGATGAGGTCGGCGCACAGGCGCACGAGTAGCGTATTGGATGGGAGTGGCAAGTCATGGCGCAGCCACGCAAGGCGGCTACACCACCTGCCGCAGCCCACAACAAAGCGGCGGGCGGAGCGCCGCACGCCGCCGCGCCCGCTGCCAGGGCGCCCGCGCCGCCCTCTGGCGGGGGAAACGCGCTGCGCACGACACTGACCGTCTTCGTGCTGTTTCTGCTGGTCGGCGTCATCCCCATTGCGCTGGCGGGTGAGACGTTCGGCTTCTGGCGGCTGCCGTCCGTCGCGGGGCAGTTGATCACGCCGCCCTGGTCGCTGAGCTACGATTCCTCGCTCGCCAGGCCATCGCCCATGCTCGCCAACGCCACCCTGCATGTCGTGTCAACCCCGGGCGGCGCGCAATCCGTGGCCACGCTGCAACCCGGATTCGCCGTGCAGGTGACGCGCTACGCGACGGATGCGGGCGCGCGCTGGGCGCAGATCACCTGGAGCGGCCCCACGCACGCGGCGGGCGGCTCCGGCTGGACGCTGGCCAGCGGCCTGATCGCGGCGAGCGGGGCCAGTCAGAGCGGGCAGGCGCGCGACATCGGCGACCTGGGCGCGCTCTCGCCCGCGTTTGGCCAATCCATCGGCGCGCTGGGGTCGGGCTTCCACGCTGCGCTCTACTTCCCGGCGGCGGGCGCCAGCTACGCCAACTCCGGCGTCGATCAGCCGGAGAGCCTGGGCAGCCAGATCATCCCCGTGCTGCTGACCGCGCTCTACGCCAGGGGCATCGTCGCGGCGCAGCCCAACGCCAGCAGCGGCCCGCCGACCATCGCGCGCGATCTGGCGGCGGGCAACGCGCAGGCGCTGACCTTCGACTATGAGTTGGTCGGCGACTCCGCTGGACTCGACGCCTTTATGACACAGCATCAACTGGCGGGCTTCCAGTTTGTGGCGCATCAGCCCACGCAGGCGACTGGAACGGCGCGCGCCCTCTCGCTCTTCTATGCCGCGCTGGCGAGCGGCGCGCTGACCAACGCGCACGACCAGGGCGAGATTCTGGCGCTGCTGGCCAGCGCGAACACCACGAGCGCTAGCGCCGTGACGCAGCCAACCTTCATCGGCTCCGGCGCGCTGGTCGTGACCATCGCGAATGGGACGGGCGGAACGGTCGCCATCGCGGCGGGCATCCTGCAGCCCGCCAATGCGCCCGCCGTGGTGGTCGTCGCCATCGCGCACGGCGCCACGAGCGCCGCGACACAGCAGGCGCTCCAGACACTCTTCCAGCGGCTCAGCCCGATCGTGCAGGGGTGAATCTCACCCCCCAGCCCCCTCTCCCGCGAGGAGAGGGGGAGTCTACGAAAAGAGCGCGCGATGGCGTTCCGTCCACGTCGCTTTCGTCTCGACTTCGGCTAACTCGCCTTGAGCGACCCAGTCGGCCTGTGGCTGCAAGCCGCGCTCGGCAAGACACGCCACGAAACCGCCGACCTGTCGTTGCAACGCCGCCACGTCTCCCACAATGTCGCCAGCTTCCTCCAGGCCGTAGGCTGCTGTGAAGACTTCGATGCGGTGTTTCCGATCAGGCGGCGATGGAAAGTGGTTCCACTCCAGCGCGGTTGTGTCATCACAAAATGGGGCTGAGTACTGAAGCGCATACAGGGCATCGAAGCGGGGCTGAGCCGGGAGAACCATATCCCAGTCGATGATGCCCACCGGCTCATCCCCCTGCCAGACAATGTTCCAGGGGCCGAAGTCGCCGTGGCACATGATCTCCCCCGGCCCTGGGGCGCCGACGCTATAGGCCCACTGCGACTGAGGCGATGGCTCGAAGCCACGAATCGCCTCGTGGTACTCCCGGAGCAGTCTGGCAAACTTCGCCAGACCGGCGTCAGTGATGATCTTTTCCCAACTGTCGCCGCCCGACTCGCCCTTGATGAAACGCAACACCTCACGCCCCTCGTCATCGAAGCCGAGGACGCGCGGCGAGTATGGGAAGCCAGCGGATTCCAGATACTTCAGCAACTCGTGAACGGCTGGCGTCCACCAGTGCGCTGGCCGATGAACGGTGTCGCCGATACGCAGGATTTCGCGATTGTCATATTCGCTCAGGTTGTCATCAGACATCGCGTACACTCCTCGCGCCAGTTCACCACGTGCGGCATTCTCACCTGTGGTTCCTCTGCCCGTCGCAAGGGGAGGGGGACAGGGGGAGAGATCGCCCGGTCACGGTACGATCATCCAGTCGGGGGAGAGCTGGTAGGGGAGCAGGCGGACGCTGAGGAAGCGTCCATTGTGGTAGTTGACCTCGCCGGATTGCACCAGCGGCTCATAGGTATTCTGAATCTGGACGATGCGCCGCGCGGGCAGGTTGAAGAGCACCACACCGGTACGCACGGGCGTCAGGCTGGCCTCGCGGGTGACGACGTCCAGCACGCGGAAGACGGGCGTCTGGCGCGCGGGCACTGATGCGAGCTGGCTGTGGATGTCGCTGAGGTCGTCGGGCAGGTTGTGCTCGTCGAAGACTGCCAGCCCGCGCAGCACCGTGGCGCGCAGCCCGCGATCATAGCGCTCGGAGGCGTCGAGCAGGTCGCGGAGGGTCGTGGGATTCTGCGAGCAGGCGGCGGTCAGCGCCACCGCCGCCGAGGCATGCGCCACGAAGCTCACCGTTCCCACCTCATCCACCACCGTCAGGCGCATATCATCTAATCGTGCGACATCCATTGGTGGGAACTACTTTCCGGCGCGCAGCGACACGCGCTAGCTGGCGGGCGTCGTGGCTTCCATCTTGCGCACGCTCTCGGCGATGGTCGTGGGCAGGTTGGCCTGGGCGGCCTGGCGCGCGACACGGATGGCGTTCTTGATGGCCTTGGCCTTCGAGCTGCCGTGCGAGATGATGCTGACCCCATTCACACCCAGGATCGGCACGCCGCCGTACTCCTGATAGTCGAGCTGCTTGCGCACGCGGTCGAAGGCGGGCTTGGCCAGCGCCGCGCCGATGGTGGTGATGGGGCCAGCCGTCAGCTCGCGTTTGATCGTCTCCAGCAGCATCTTGCTGAGGCCCTCAGCCGACTTCAGCACGACATTGCCGACGAAGCCGTCGCAGACCACCACATCCACACCGCCGGCGTTGATGTCGCGCCCCTCGATGTTGCCGATGAAGTTGAGGCCGACGCCCGGCGCAGCGGCTTTGATGAGCTGGTGCGCCTCCTGCGTGAGCTGGTCGCCCTTCGTCTCTTCCTCGCCATTCGAGAGCAGACCCACACGCGGGCGCTCCACGCGGAAGATGGTGGACATGTAGGCCGAACCCATCAGCGCGAACTGCAAGAGCCACTGCGGCTTGCAGTCGGTGTTGGCGCCCATATCGAGCACCATCACCTGCTTGCCGCCCGCCGCTGGCAGCACCCCGCCAAAGGCCGGGCGGTCGATGCCCTTGATGCGCCGCAGCGTGAAGATGGCCGCCGCCATGACGGCGCCGCTGTTGCCAGCAGAGACGGCGCCGATAGCGCGGCCATCGCGCACCAGCTCGTGGCAGAGGGTGATGCTGTTGCGGCGCTTGCTGCGCACGGCCTCGGCGGGATGCTCATCCATGCCGATGACCTCATCGGTGTGGACGACCTCCAGATCGAGGCCCGTCACGTCGTGTTTGGCCAACTCGGCGCGAATCTGTGGCTCCGGGCCGACCAGCAGCACGCCCATGTTGTACTCGCCCGCCGCCTGCACAGCGCCCGCCACGACCTCCGCCGGTGCGAAATCGCCGCCCATCGCGTCGAGCGCCACGCGGTTCCGCGCCTCGGGGTCCGGCGTGGGGGTCACGCCACCCACCGCCTGCTCAGTTGTCTCCGCCACGCCGAGCCGCTCCTCTCATCCGACCTGATGGATCCCTTTGCGGGTCGCTCTCAGCCAATCGTGCGCTTGATACTGGCGACCAGCTTATCCAGGTCAAATGGCTTCGTCACCACTTCGATGACCCCAAAATCGCGGCGATAGCGCGGCTCGTCGTGCTTGGCCTCTTGCATCGCGGTGACGACGATCACGGGAATGTGCTTTGTCACATCATTCATCTTGAGCAGGCGCAACTCGTCTTCGCCTTCCAGATAGGGCATCATCAGGTCGAGCAGAATCAAGTCGGGCTTTCGCTCAATCACCGCGTCATAGAATCGTAGCGACTGAGTCGTCTTGTAGGTTTCGTATCCCTCGGCTTCAAGCGCTTGCTGCAGCAAGTCGGCGATCGCCGTGTCGTCGTCAGCGACCAGTATTTTCTTCATATGGCGCCCTTCAATCCCTTGCGCGTCTACAATCGCGAGCGTCTCGGAGCCTGCGAAGGAGTGAGATGCTGCGGATTCTGAGATGCGCATGCGACACGCAGGCGTCGCTCGCGTCCCGGTCGCTGTGCGAGCGTGTCTGGCATACCCTCCGCAGTGTAAGGCCATTGTACATCGGGCCTGCGCGCAGCGTCCACGAACAAGGGAGCGCTTCTGGGTCGCCGTGGGCCTGGCGCGCGCTTCACTTAACCGTACCAATAGTACTTATGGTAGCTGCGGTCGCCAATGGTCCTGTGTCGCGCTTGGCGAGACTCAGCCGATGGCGCTGCGCAGGGCGGCGATGCCACTGGCGACGCCGCCAGAGGCGCCGTAGACCGATGAGCCAGCCACCAGCACGTTGGCGCCCGCGCGTGTGACGAGCGGCGCGGTATCCGGGGAGATGCCACCATCTACTTCGAGGTCGCAGGTTCCACTGTGCTGCTGGATCATGGCGCGCAGCCGCTCGATCTTGCCGACCATCGAGGCGATGAAGGTCTGGCCGCCGAGGCCGGGGTTGACCGTCATGCAGAGCGCGAGGTCGATGTCGCCGAGGATCTCTTGCAGGACGGCGAGCGGCGTGGCGGGATTGATGGCAACGCCTGCGCGCTTGCCCAGGGCGTGAATCTGCTGCACGGTGCGATGCAGGTTGGGCGAGACTTCCTGATGCACGATGATGATATCAGCTCCGGCCCGCGCGATGTCTTCGACGTAGCGCTCTGGCTCGACGATCATTAGGTGCGCTTCGAGCGGCAGGCTGGTGTGGCGGCGCACAGCCTCCACAATGAGCGGCCCGACGGTGATGTTCGGCACGAATCGCCCATCCATCACGTCGATCTGGATGCGGTCGGCGCCGCCTGCCTGCGCCTCCTCGACCTGCTGCCCCAGCCGCGCGAAGTCCGCCGAGAGAATCGAAGGAACGATCAACGCCATGCGCCTACACCTCCACGCTAGACAACGCTCCGGCGCCACATCGTGGCCCCAGGAACAGACTACCACAGGGCAGCGTGGCTGGCGGTTGAAACCGCGCCTGGGAGGCGGCTACGCCCGCCGCCTGCGCGGACTCAAGGTTGGAAATGAGCAGCCCGCCTGCTCGCGCTTGACACACCCGCGCAGGATTTGTATACTGATGGTCGCTACCGAGCGAGAAGCTCGGTGGCGGCATGCCTCCGTGGCGGAATGGTATACGCAGCAGGTTGAGGGCCTGTGCCCGCAAGGGCGTGGTGGTTCGAGTCCACTCGGAGGCACCTACTGGCGCCGATAGAGGCGCCGAATGGCGCCAATAGAGGCGCCGACTGGACGCCTGGACAAGCGACGCGCTGAGGCGCTCACCAGCAGGGCTGGCCCGATGCGCGCCCCAGCGCGTCGTGGTGTTTTCCAGAGGTTCCAGACGATAGCGGGCGGCTAGCTCAGCGGCAGAGCAATTGCTTTACACGCAAAAGGTCGGGGGTTCAAATCCCTCGCCGCCCACCAACAAGCTTCTCGCATCCCCTTCACTACACCTCTTCTCCGAGTGATTGACTGTGCTCCACTGTGACCTGCGCGGATCAATTGCCGCGGAAGGCCGAGCCAATCACCCAGCCGAGCCAGCCGAGCAGCGCGAAGAGCGCCAGCGCGAAGAGTAACGTGGGCAGATGCGCTGGATCCAGCCAGAAGGGCGCGCTGAAGTGGCTGGTGGGGTAGGGAACGGCTGGCTGCGTGGCCGTGGCGGGCGTCGGCGGGACGATGGTGTTGGTGGGCGTGAGCAGCGCGTTGCTGGTGAAGATGAGCGCCGGGAAGATGGGGAGCACGGCGAAGGCGACGCCGAGCTGCCAGTCGTCGCAGAGCGCGCCGATAACCAGCGGGGCCACCAGCATCGCCGCGCCGAGGATGACGGCGATCAGCGGCGTCACTGGGAGAGCGGAGGTACCGCAGGCGCTGGTGCAACCATAGAGGCCGCCATTCGCCCCCAGCGAGGATGTCGTCAGCAAGAGTAGCACGGTCTGGATGGCGGCGACCACCAGCGCCGACGGGCGCATGGCGCCGGGTCGCTTGACATGCAGGCGCATGGACCAGTGATCCTTCGTGCGTGGCTGAGCAGAGTATGCCATGACTGCCTCCCGCGTTGAGCTACCATGATCGATAGGCGACCTGCACACAAGCGAAGCAAGCGCCAATACCAGTATGAAGCGCGCGGGGAGTGTCGGTCAAACAACGCGGCGCGGGTGGGGTGTCTGCCCTAGGACGTATGGCACGCTACCCGGCGCCAGCGGGAGCGTGCCATCTGACGTGGCATCAATGGGCGGGTAATGGAGCCGATGTAGTCCAGGTTGGCTCCGGTGACAGTCGCTCGGTGAACCTTGCCGTTCAAGACCGTTCGCAGCATCGCGTGTCGCTCTTCTCTGCGGGTGATAGACGTGCAATGCGCGTGGCCACGACCAGCCGCGCGCTTAGATGCAACGTACCACTGTTGAGCCGCCACGCACACTGCAATGGCTACCGCGAGGACTCCTGCGAGGACTCCTGTGCGGCGGGCGGCCAGGAGGAACCAGTGCGTTTCACGTCGGCCTCCGGGCGCAGCCGCAGCGCCGACCACGTCGCGTCAATCGAGACATTGCTGACAGGCCCCCAGCCCAGCGTGAGCGCCAGCGCGGCGAGACTATCGCGTGTCAGGTTGGTCGCCACGCGCGCCGATTGCTTCGGCCACATCACCCACAGCACGCCGCCCGCGCGCAGCGCAGCGGCGGCGCTGGGTAGCGCCTGGCGCGCCTGCGCCTGATCGCGCGCGAAGAGGTGGACGGCGTCATAGGTCGCGCCTGCCTGCGCCGCCGTGGCCAGCGACGCGACCACCCCGGACTGATGCAGCGACGCCAGGTACTCGTCGGGCGCGTCCAGCGCCAGCAGGCGTGTCTCGGCGGTCAGGCGCAGCTTTTTCGCTAGCGCCGCCAGCGTCTCGTCCGGCATGCTCATCTCCCCTTTTTGGCTCCGCTGATAGATGACACGCGACACTTCAGCCCTGTTTCAGCAGGCGGGCGCGGGCATCGCGCAGCGCCTGCGCGATCTGCTCGGGTCGCTCGCCGTCCAGCGCCATGCGCTTCATGGCGGAGAGCGCGCTGGCCCACTCGCTGGCGTGCGGCTGATAGCGCGCGTCTCGCGCCAGCAGATCCTCGAAGACGCGCAGCTCCAGCGCCTGCCGGTCGGCGCGGTCGTCGTCGCCATCCGGGCCATCCAGCTCGTAGGCATTCGAGCGAGCGGAGTCGTGGATGCGCGCGATCAGCGGATGAAACTGCTCTTTGACGATCTCCTCTAGCCGCGCCCGCTCGATGGCCGAGCCGTCGAAGGCGAAGACGCCGGTGAGCGCGACATCCACCACCGCCTTGCGCTGCAGCGTGTCGGCATGCTCGCGGGCCTGCTGGCGCGTCAGTCGCTCGAAATGCTCGTAGAAGGCGGCGGGATCGTTCAGGCCATCGACCTTGAAGCTGTAGCGCACGAAGGGGCGGCGCGGATTGCTAATGTGCTCGGCGTGATGCTTTGGCTCGCCCTCCGCCACAGCGGTATCCACCTGCGTCACGTAGTAGCCGCGGTCCCAGGCGCTCTCCTCGGCCCCCCACGTCTCCGTCGAGCCGGGATTGAAGAGCCAGTTGTCGATCTCATAGGGCTTGTGGACGTGTCCCAGCGCCACGTAGTCCACCAGCCCGCGCAGTGGCTCGAAGTCGGCGCGCGTCGGCAGCCCCTGGAGCTGCGGCAGGATGCCCTCGACGCCTGTGTGCATCAGCAGCACGCGAAATTCGACGCCCGCCGCGTCCTCCTCGGCGCGCGCCGCCGTCAGCGTCTCGGCCAGGCCGCGCATCACCTTCGCGGTGCTGGCGCCATACCACGGCAGCCCGTAGACGCGGATGCGGCCATCCATCAGCGGCACATAGAGGCCCAGCTGAGAAGTGGGCGACCATTCTGTCAGAGCGGGCACGCCTTCGCTCACGATGGGGCTGAGTAGTTTCAGCACGCCCAGATAGGCGAGGAACTGGAGCCACGAGACGCCATCGCGGTAATAGCTGCGGTCGTGGTTGCCCTCGATGCCGATGGCCGTGATGCCCGCGTCGGCCAGCCGTTGCAGCGCCTCGCGCGCCTGGATCAGCGTCTGCGCATCAATAGAACGTTTGTTAAAGAGGTCGCCAGAGATGATGAAGAAATCGGCGTGGCGGGCGATGGCGGCATCCACCACCTCCATAAACGCCTTTGCGAAGTCGTCGAAGCGCTCGCGCGAGCCGTACTGCTCGTAGCCGAGGTGGTTATCCGCCGTGTGTACGAAGGTCGCTCGCATCGCTCGCACGTCCCTTTCTCCAGGGCTCAGGCCCTGTCAGCCGCATATTCCCAGTGTGCGCGTCGGCGGCGGAAGCCCCTGGCAGTTGAAACCGCCGCGCCATCCGCGACGTTCACTCTGTCAATAATAGATTGTGCGAGTGCGGTGGTAGGGGCGCTCATCGGGCGTTTTGGTCTGGCTTGCGCTCCAGAGGCGATAGTCGATCTCGGCGGCGCTGCGTTGCGCGCCGTGCCGCTCCAGTGCGCGGCGCAGCAGCTCCACCGCCCATAGCGTCGCGGCGCGAATCTCGACCTCAGGCGCCGACCCCGCCGCGATCAGCGTGTAGCTATCGACCGTGGCGGCCAGCTCTGGCGTGTACACGAGGGCGCCGAAGCGCCGCAACAGCTGCGGCAGCTTGTAGTCGGCGAAGGCAGTCAGCCGCTCCATGCCACGAATGGCGCCGACGCCTGCGCCGCCCATGATGGCGCGCAGGTCAGCGACGCAAATCTGCGCGCGCTTGAGGAATGGCACGGGCTGGCCCTCCCACATCGCCACATCGGCGAAGGACGAGAACTCGCGCTCCAGCGCCAGCGCCAGCGTCGCAGCGTCATACTCGGCGTCCTCTACGACATTGGCGAATCGGCCATCGTAGCGGTCGCGCAGGATGCGCCCGACTTCGCGCGCATTGGTCAGCCGCTCGGCGAAGAGCGGGATCATCGGGGCGCCTGCGCCGGGACGCAACACCTGCTCCAGCGTCTCGGCCTCCAGATCAGCCAGCCAATCGGCGTCCCAGACGGGCAGGTCGTCTTCCACCGCGCGCGAGAGCGCCGCCGCCAGCGCATCGTAGCCGTCGTGCGAGTCGCCGCGCCACTCCACACGCCAGCGCGGCCTGTCTGGCTCGCCCCAGAAGCAGAAATTGAGCACGTCGAGCAGCAGTGTCCAGTTTGGGGCGCGCTCCGGGGAGCCGGGCTGGTGCAGTGTGGCCAGCGTCGCGATGGAGGCAGGCCAGGGATTGGCCGCCCAGTCGCGCGCCAGCCGCTCGATGGCCGCTAGATCGAGGCTGACGAGCCGCGCGCCACGCAGCACGCGAGCCGTGGCCGTCAGCGCGCCCAGGCGATCACCTCGGGGCGGCGTCAGCGCCGCGCGCCAGTCGTCGGCAGGGCTGTCGTGGGCGGGGGGTGGCGGGTCGCTGGTGTCGGCCATCTGATGCTCCTTCGCGGCGGTCATCCGTACCCATCCAATGTGCGTAGGGGCGCGACGATACGCGCGTTTGCGCACGCGAGTGTCGGCAGTGGCGCGCGCCGTGCGGTACACTGGTGGGCACAAGACGCCCGCTTCGGGTCGCGTCGGCGTAGCTCTTACGAGATGCGCGGCGACCGGGCGCCGTCTCAGGCGGGCGCGGTCAACGGAGACGGCGCTCACTCCGCCCAATGTCGGACGACCAGCCTCGATGAAGGAGGAGACCCCATGATGCGCGCACGCGACATTATGACCCACGACGTGATCACGATTGGCCCCGGCGCGAGCATCCACGATGCGGCGCGCCTGCTCTCAGAGTACAACATCAGCGGCGCGCCCGTGGTGGATGACGCCGGGCAGATGATCGGCCTCGTCACCGAAGCCGACCTGCTCGGCAAGGAAGGCAAGACCGTCGCGGACATCATGACGCAGCGTGTCACCAGCGCGGCAGAAGACACCCCCGTCGAGAGCATCGCCCAGATCCTGACCAGCAACCGCTACAAGCGGCTACCCATCGTGCGTGGCGAGCGGGTCGTTGGCGTGGTCAGCCGCGCCGACATCGTGCGGCTGATGGCGAGCCGCTGGGCGTGCGGCGTGTGCGGAGCCGAGCAGGCGGGCCGCCAGCCGACGTTCTGCGAGAGCTGCGGCGCCGACGCCTCGGCCTTCGACCGCAATCTCACCCCGCGCATGGAGATGTCCGCGCGTCACTGATCGAGCGTGATGGCGCTGGCGGAAAGATACCTGCGCCTGCCAGCGCCTACCCACTCCGTTAGCGTCCATCAGCGCCCTGCTCGTCGAGCGCGCGCTGTAGCTCCTCGGTCATCGCGGCGACCAGATCGGGCCTGCCGTGGAACTGCGCGGGCGTATTCTGGAAGAGCGCGACGTGCCAGGCGCCATCCACCCGCTGCGCCACCAACGACTGGATGGCGTTCAGCGCGGGATTGATGACCAGCGTCGGCGCCATGGGCATGCCCACATGGCCGCGCACGATGGCGCTGTCCGGCGTCAGAAAGCGCACCCGCTTGACACGCGCGATGTAGAGGGGCGTCTGGTGATGGCGAAAGACGTCGCCGATGTGCTGTGCAATCTCGGCCTGCCCATCCACGATGGAGCCATCGTAGCCGATCATGGAGCCTTCCGACAGAAACTGCGCGGCGAACGCCTCGGCGTCGCGTTCGTTCCATGCGTGTAGCAGCGCGCTGTACAGCGCACGCACGGCGCGCTCGTCGTCGGACATCGTGGCTGGCTCGTTCGCTGGGGAATCCGTCACTGGCTTGCTCCCGCTTGATTTCCTGTGCTCATCCGCTCATCGGCGGATGTGCGCGTCGGCCTCGCGCTGCAATGCCCTGGTCATCGCGGCGACCAGATCGGGCCGACCGGGGAAGTCGGCGCGCGTGTTCTGGAAGTGCACAATGCCCCAGCCGCCATCGCGACGCTGCGCCAGCAGGGTCTGCACAGCATTCAGCGTCGGATTGATGAGCAGTTCGGGCAGCGAGTACATGCCGACGGCTCCATACAGGATGGCCATGTCATGGCTGATGAGGCGCACCTGCCGCACGATCTGCACGAATGTGGGCGTATCGAAGCGTTTGAAGATGGTTCCAAACTGCGCCGCGATCTCCGCTCGCCCGCTGAGCAGTGTGCCATCGTAGATGATGATCGAGCCGTCCGCGACAAAGAGCGAGGCGAACCCTGCGGCATCCTCGCTGTTCCAGCAGCGCAGCAGATCGGTGTAGAGCGCTCGCACGGCGCGCTCGTCTTCGGACATCATGGCTGGATAGTTCGCTGAGGCATCCGTCACTGGCTTGCTCCTGGTTGAAATGACAGCGCTGACTGGCGGTCGGAACGAGCGTGGGATGATCTACTGGCTACGGGCGATGGCGCTGCGCAGTTGGCTGGCGCTCGGCGCGCCGATCCAGATGGCGCGGACGACCCCATGCGCATCGACGAGCACAATCGAGGGGTAGGAGCTGACGCCGTAGCGGCTGGCGACGCGCGCGCCTTTGTCTAGCAGCACTGGCGCATCGAGGTTGAGCCGCGCCATGTACTGCCCGGTGATCTCGGCGTTCTCGCCGGGCGTATCCACGTAGATGACATCGACGGGCGGCTGGCTGGACGCGCCGAGGCCCGTCGCATGGGCGGCCTGCACGCCCGCCACACAATGCACGCAGAGCGTATTGAAGAAGACGAGCAGTGTGGGGCGCGCGCCGTGGCCCGCAAACAGGATGGGCCGCGCCAGTGTCTGATCATGCTGCGCGGCGGGCAGACTGAACGGCGCCGCAGCCTGGCCGATGTTCGCCTGCGCCTGGGCGGTGGAGGGGGCCAGCGCGCGCGCCACCACGAGCAGGATGACCGCCAGCGCAGCGCAGGCGATGGCGGCAGATCGCAGCCAGCCAGCCACAGAGACGCGACGCAGCCTGCGCTCGACGCGCGCGAATCGCGTTGACGTCCGGAGCGCCATATCGCTTCAACTCCTCGGCTGAGCGGCGTCGTTGCCTGCCAGCGCATGCCATAGCATCGCAAGATAGTTTGCCACAGCATATGCAACCAGCGCAAGCAGTGGTGACGGCCACCACCTGGCCAGATGACAACCCTCTGGCTCCCTCTGGCTCTGGGAGAAGGGACAGGGGTGAAGGCCTGGCCGAAAGGATGGGCTGGAACCAGGCCCATTGGGCAGCCTTGCGGATTCCGCTGGTCGCGGCATAGAATGCTTGCGTATCGAGGACGTGGTGAGAGTGCCAGCGCCAGACAACCGATGTCCCTGTAGACAGCATCGCTCCCCTCTGGCCCCCAGCGACGCGCCGCAGACGAGCGCGATCCCGCATGCGCGGCAGAGCTACCGCCAAGGAGTTCGTGTCTCTTATGACCCACACAAACAAGCCTGCGACGATTGGTCAGCTCCGCGAGAGCGGCTATCGCGCGCTTTCCGTCAAGGACGAGATGCGCCAGAACCTCATCCGCATGATGCGTGCGGGCGATGAGCTGTTTCCCGGCGTTATCGGCTACGAAGACAGCGTCATCCCGCAGATCGAGAACGCCATTCTCTCCGGGCAGGACATCGTGCTGCTGGGCGAGCGCGGGCAGGCCAAGACCCGTATCGCGCGCAGCCTGGTGAATCTGCTCGACGCGGAGACTCCCATCGTCGCGGGCTGTGAGATCAACGACGACCCATTCAACCCGATGTGTAAGATGTGTCGCACACGCATCGCCGAGGAGGGCGACGAGACGCCTGTCCACTGGATTCCCCGCGAGCAGCGCTACGGCGAGAAGCTGGCGACGCCCGACATCAGCATCGCCGACCTGATTGGCGAGGTGGACCCAATCAAAGTCGCTGAGGGACGCTATCTCTCGGATGAGCTGACCATCCACTACGGCATCATCCCGCGCACCAACCGCGGCATCTTCTGCATGAACGAGCTGCCCGACCTGGCTGAGCGTATCCAGGTGGGCCTGCTCAACATCATGGAAGAGCGCGATGTGCAGATTCGCGGCTACAAGGTGCGCCTGCCGATTGACGTGTTCGTGGTCGCCAGCGCCAACCCCGAAGACTACACGAATCGCGGGCGCATCATTACCCCGCTGAAAGACCGCATGGGGTCCGAGATTCGCACGCACTACCCGCGCACCATCGAGCACGAGATCGCCATCATGGACCTGGAGATGCGCCCCTTCGAGGCTGAGGGCATCGAAGTGATTTTCCCGGAGTATATGAAGGAGATCATCGCCGAGATTACGCATCAGGCGCGGCGCAGCAACGAGATCAGCCAGCGCTCCGGCGTCAGCGTGCGCACCAGCATCTCCAATGGCGAGAATGTGGTGAGCAACGCCGTGCGCCGCGCCATCCGGCTGAAGGAGCGCCAGGCCGTGCCGCGCATCAGCGATCTCTCGGCGGTGCTGGCCTCCACCACGGGCAAGATCGAGCTGGATACAGTCGGCGATGTGCGCGAGGAGAAGGTGGTGGATAAGCTGGTGCGCCAGTCTACAAGCTACGTCTTCCGCCAGCACTTCGATGTGATCGAGTTCGATCAGCTCGTGGCGGGCTTCGAGAAGGGGCTGAATGTGCAGGTCTCGGCCACGCAGCCTTCGATGGAGTACGTGACGCAGCTCTCGCGCGTCGGCGGTCTGCGCGTCGCGGTCGATAAGCTAAAGGGGCATGGCAGCCCGGCGTCGGTGGCCGCAGCGGTTGAGTTCATCCTGGAAGGGCTGCATCTCAACAAGCGCCTGAACAAAGATGAGATCGCGGGCCAGGCGCGTTACCGCCGCTCGTAGAACCTCACCCCCAGCCCCTCTCCCGCCAGGAGAGGGGAGTTCGGAGGGGCCAGGGGGCGAGGTCGCGCAGAATAGAGGCGTTCTATGTTCGATCGGTTCAAATTGAGCAAGCCATTCAGCTATTCGCGCTGGGATGGCACACAGCGACTCGACGATCTCGACGCCGAGGACATCCTCGACGCGCTCTCCGATGATTACCTCAAGCATGGCGATCTGCGCCGTGCGCTGGAGCGCATGATGCGCGAGGGGTTCACCGGGCGCGACGGCATGCCGCGCATGGGCATGCGCGACCTGATGGAACGCCTGCAACGGCGTCGCCAGCAGCAGATGCAGCGCTACAACCTCTCCGGCGTGATGGACGACATCAAAGAGAAGCTGGAACATATCAAAGAATTGGAGCGCGGGGGCATCCAGCGGCGCATGGATGAGCAGCTAGGCGACCAGCGGCAGAGCGGCGAGCAGGGTCAGCCCGGCGACGACCAGGGAGAGCAGGGTCAGCCCAGCGACGCCGCAGAGCAGGGGCAGGAGGGCCAGCGAAGCCAGTCGCAGGCCGGGGCGCAGAGTGGCCAGCGCGGTCAGCGCGGTCAGCGCGGTCAGCAAGGTCAGTCGGGGCAGCAAGGGCAGCCCGGTCAGTCGGGGCAGCCAGGCGAGGCGAGTGAGGATGGCAGCCTGAGCCAGGATGAACTGCGCCGCATGCTGGAGAGCATCGCCAATCGCAAGCTGCACTATCTCGATGAGCTGCCCGACGATGTCGGCGGCCAGATTCGCCAACTCTCCGACTACGACTTCATGGATGAGCAGGCACGCCAGGAGTTTCAGGAGTTGCTGGAAATGCTCCAGCAGCAGGTGATGCAGCAATACTTCCAGGGGATGACCCAGGCGCTCCAGAACATGTCGCCCGAAGACCTGACGCGGCTGCGTGAGATGGTGCGTGCGCTGAACAAGATGCTCCAGCAGCGCACCCAGGGCGAGGAGCCGGATTTCGACAGTTTCATGCAGCAGTACGGCGACTTCTTCGGTCCTGGCATCAACAACCTGGATGACCTGATCGAGCAGATGCAGCAGCGCCAGGCCCAGATGCAGGCGCTGATGGACAGCATGAGCGACGAGCAGCGCGAGCAGTTGCGCGGCATGGTCGATGAGCTGGTCGGCGATGATCGGCTGCGGGTCGATCTGGCCGAGCTGGCGATGAATCTGGAGGCGATGTCGCCATCCGGGCGACGCACGCGCTTCGATCTGACCGGCGACCAGCCCATCACCCTCACCGAGGCGATGTCACTGATGGGCACGCTGCAAGAGATGGACACACTGGAGCAGCAATTGCGCGAGGCGCGCCGCAACGGCGACCTCGACAGCCTCGATCCAGAGCACCTGCGCGATCTGGTCGGCGACGAGGAGGCGCAGGCGCTCGAACAGCTTCAGGCGTTGCTCAAGCAGCTCGAAAACGAGGGCATGGTGCGGCGCAATGGCGACCGGCTGGAGCTGACGGCGCGCGGCATCCGGCGCATCGGGCAGAAGGCGCTGCAAGATGTGTTCGCGCAGTTGAAGAAGGACGCCTTTGGCCGTCACCGTCTGCCTGAGCGCGGCTACGGCGGCGAGCGCGACGAGGAGACGAAGCTCTACGTCTTTGGCGACCCCTTCGAGCTGCATCTGGAGCGCACTATCATGAACGCCATCAACCGCGAGGGTTCGGGCGCGCCGGTGCATCTCGATAAAGACGACTTCGAGGTCTACAACACCGAGCACATGACGCGCTCGGCTACCGTGGTGATGCTCGACATGAGCTGGAGCATGCTGCAAAACGACCTCTGGGCGCCCGCAAAGAAAGTCGCTATCGCGCTGGAGAGCCTGATTCGGGGTCAGTTCCCGCGCGACACGCTGCATCTGGTCGGTTTCTCGAACTACGCGCGCGAGTACAAGCCCGAAGAGCTGATCGACGTAGGCGAATGGGACCATGTGCAGGGCACCAACATGGTGCATGGGCTGATGGTCGCGCGCAAGCTGCTGGCGCAATCGCGCGGGGCCAACAAGCAGATCATCATGATTACCGATGGCGGCCCGACGGTCTATCAGGAGGGCGACCACTGGCAGTTCGACTGGCCGCCGCCGCCTGAGGCCATCGCGCAGACACTGCGCGAGGTGCGCCGCTGCGCCCGCGAGGGCATCACCGTCAACGTCTTCATGCTGTGGGATGATCCGCACCTGAAGCACTTCGTCAACCAGATGGCCACCGTCAATCGCGGGCGCGCCTTCTACACCAATCCCGATTCGCTGGCCGAGTATGTGATGATCGACTACCTCAGCAACAAGCAGAAGCGTGTGCGCTGAGCATGTCGGACGCGATGACGGAGGGCGACGATGGGCTGGCGCCGCTGCTGGAGGGCGCGGCGGCGCTCGGCCTGTCGCTGGACGCCGCCCAGCGCGCGCAGTTCATCCTGCTGCGTGATCTGCTGCTGGACTGGAATACGCGCGTCAACCTGACGGCCATCACCGAGCCCGCCGAGGTCGTCACGCGGCATTTTCTCGATGCGCTGACCTGCGTGCTGGCGCTCTCTGGCGAGCGCCACGCCCGCCCGCTGCGCCTGCTGGATGTCGGCAGCGGGGCGGGCTTTCCGGGGCTGCCGCTGGCCATCGCCTTCCCGCGCTGGCGCGTGACGCTGTTGGAGGCGACGGGCAAGAAGACGCGCTTCCAGGAGGCGGCCATCGCGGCGCTGGGGCTGACCAACGTGCGTCCACTGCACGCCCGCGCCGAGGAACTGGCGCAGACCCCGGCGCATCGCGGGCGCTATGATGTGGTGACGGCGCGCGCGGTGGCTGCGCTGCCTACCCTGCTGGAATATTGCGCGCCCTTCGCCAGGGTCGGGGGCGTCATCATCGCGCCGAAGAAGGGCGAACTGGCGGAGGAGCTAGCGGCGGGTCGGCAGGCAGCGGCGCTGCTCGGCGCGCGGCTGCTGGCGCCCATCGCCATCACCACGCCCGGCCTGGCGGAGGATGGCCGCGCGCTGCTCGTCGCCCGCCAGCAGCGCGCCTGCCCGCCGCAGTATCCGCGCCCCGGCGGCGCCCCGCAGAAGCGCCCGCTGGGTGGGTGAGGGTGTGGAAGTCGCGTCTACTCGCTGGCCAGGGCGTGTGTGAGCTTCGGCAGCGACACGTCGTAGCGATACTGGATGTTGTTGTGGTTGTCGTCGAACTCCTCGTACGCATGTGCGATGCCCAGCGCGGTCAGCCGGTGGGACATCTGGCGTGCGCCGAATTGGAGGTTGAACTGATCTTGCGCGCCACAGTCCATGTAGAGCAATTTGAGTTGGCGCAGGTGGTAAGCGTGTGAGGCGAGCATCTCGATGGGATCCCACGCCAGCCAGCGCGCCCATACGTCGGGCTTGCGCTCGCAGGTGGCGAAGTCCATGGGGAAGGCGATGCCCAGCGGCTCAGCCGGATCAGACGAGTAGCACGCCGCCATCGCCAGGATGTTGAGCGCCTTGAAGTCAGACGGCTTCTTCTTGACCTGGGCGGCGAACTGCTCCCACCAGGCCGCGACACCGCCCGCGCGAGTGAAGGCCAGGCAGGTGTCGGGGAAGTCAGGCGCATAGCACAGCTCGAAGGCCATGTCCCCGCTGTGGCAGGCAATCGCGCCGAACACGTCGGGGTGGCGCAGGCCATAGATCATCGCGCCGTACCCGCCGCTGGATTTGCCAAAGACCGCACGTCCCGCCGGATCCGCAATCGTGCGGTAGTGCGCATCCACCCAGGGGATGATCTCGTCGATGACGTAGTCCTCGTACTGGCCGGTAGCGCTGGAGTTGATGTATTGGCTGCCGCCGTAGCGCGTGAAGCAGTCCGGCAGCACGAAGATCGCGTGCGGCATGCCTGCGGCATAGAGACGCTCGAGACGCTGGGTGAGATTGGGCTGCCAGGCATCGTCGTTGAGCAGCATCAGGCCCCGGCCGGTGAAGCCAGTCAGACCGACGATCACTGGATAACGGCGACTCGAACTGCTGTAGCCCGGCGGCAGAATGACTGGCAGCATGCGCGTGACGGGGTCGTGGAGCGGGTTGTCGGCCAGCGCGTGGCTCTCGATCACTGGGAACTCCACGCTGACAGCGGTTGCGTCGGAAGGTGTGGACATCAGACAGCTTCTCCTGTTCATCAAAATCGCAGCTGAAGACCCCTGCCTTGAGGCATGGGGATGAAAGCCGCATCGCCCGCAGGCGAAGCCAACCGCGCCCCTGGGACTACCGCCCATTGCATGCTTACCATCTCAGTGCTATACTCCCTCCATACCGTAGGGCCTACGGAAATCTACGCCTGTGGCGCGGGAGCGACAACCAAGCTCCCAATGACCGTGTAAGACTCTCCTGGCTTGCCTTGGGAGCAGTGATCAGCCCAGGAATCCCCCGGCTTTAGCCGTGGGGAGTGGTCAATTACTTCGCGATCTGCCCGCTGAGAGACTACCCGAAAGCCCCTTCTCCGGGCGGGAGAGGGGGTTGGGGTGAGGTTCTCGCCGTCACCACACCGGGCGCAGGAACTCCAGGATGATGCGGTTGAACTCCTCTGGTTCGTCCATGTTTGGCACATGGCCCAGACCCTGCATCACCACTTTGCGCGCGCCGGGGATGCCGTTCGCGATGTCGTCGGCCATCGCCTGAGTGGCCGCCTCATCGCCGCTGCCGATGATGACCAGCGTCGGTGTCTTCAGCGAGCTTAGCCGTCCCATCGCGGGCGGCTCGAGCGGCGTGAACTCCACACCCTTCCACTCGCCAGCCATGAAGCGCTTGTTGTTGTTGGTGTTCATCGCCAGAAAGCGCTCGCGCACGGAGGGCTTGACCTGATCGGCGTCGCGCGCGAAACCCTGGCACCAGATGCGCCACTCCAGCTCATTCAGCCGATCCGCGTCTCCGGCCTTCTGCGCCGCGTCGGCCTCCTCGAAGAGCGCATCCTGCTCCGGCGGATTCGCATGCTCGGGGGCGCCGCTCAACCCCGCGCCGGACGTGATGAGCGCGCCCACCCGCTCTGGATGCGACACCGTATAGTCGATCACCGCCGCGCCGCCCATCGAGCAGCCCAGCAGCGCCGAGCGATCCACGCCCAGCGCATCCAGCACGCCGCCGATGTCTTCCGACATCGAGGCTTTGCCGGGGTGAATCTCCGACTGGCCGAATCCGCGCATGTCGTAGCGGATCACACGATAGTGAGCCGCCAGCGCGGGAACCTGATCGTCCCACTGGCGATGGTCGGCGATGCCCGCGTGTACCAGTGTCACCGCCGGGCCAGAGCCGGTCTCCTCATACCACAGTTTTGCGCCGTTGACCGTGAGAAAGCCTTGCGTCATGCGATGCGTCTCCCGTCTACTGTGATCTTTTGAGTTCGTTTCGCTGGGGCAGTATAGCATAGCGCGCTGGTTCCGCTGCCCGCTCCGACTCCCTTGACGAGAGGGGCATTTGCCCCTGCCATGCCCGTTCTCTCGCGCTCCGCAGAAAATGGCGCCATCCCCGCATCTTCAATCGGCTCTTGTGGCAGACCACGCGCGGTTGTACGCTCGTCATGTGGCTGCGCCAGGGTGCGATTGATGACTCACGAGGAGGCTGAATACGATGGATGCCGCAGAGCAGCGCGAGCGGGCGGAGCGATTCCGGCGCCTGCATGATCGTCGGCAAGGCGCGCCGATGCTGATCCTGCCGAATGTGTGGGACGCCGCCAGCGCGCGCGTGATCGAGCTGGCGGGCTTTCCAGCCATCGCCACCACCAGCAGTGGCATGGCTGCCGCGCTGGGCTACCCCGATGGCCAGCGCATGCCGCGCCAGACGATGCTGGACGCCATCGCGCGCATCACCCGCGTGGTGAGCTGCCCCGTCAGCGCCGATTTCGAGGCGGGCTATGGCGACAGCCTCGCCGAGCGGGTCGCATCGGTCAGAGAGGTGATCGCGACCGGCGTAGTGGGCGTCAACATCGAGGATACGCTGGTGGGACAGCCCAGCAAGCTGGCTGAGACGCCTGCGCAGGTCGAGCTGATCGCGGCCCTGCGCGCGCTGGCGCACGAGATGGATATCCCATTCGTCATCAATGCGCGGGTGGATATCTTCCTGCGCGGCGTGGGGGCGCCTGAGGAGCGCTTCGAGCAGGCTGTGGAGCGCGCCAACGCCTACCTGCGCGCGGGCGCCGACTGCGCCTATCCGATTGGCTGGCTCGACGGCGAGACAATTGGGCGTCTGGTCGCGGCTATCGCCGGGCCAATCAACATCATGGGTGGGGCGCAGAGTCCCACGCTGCCAGAGCTGGCGCAGCTTGGCGTGGCGCGTGCCAGCCTGGCGGGCGGCGTGATGCGCGCGGCGCTGGGCCGCATCCGTGCCATCGCGCGTGAGTTGCTGGCGACCGGCGGCTACGACGCGCTGACCCGCGATGCGCTCACCAGCGCCGAGCTAGGGGAGCTGTTCGGGGAGTAGGCGCGGCCCTCTCACTCTGGGAGACGGGAAGGTGAGAGCGCATAGGCGCTGAAATTGGCTTTCTCTTTTCGTGTGTGATTGGCTCTTCACGCAAGACCGTCATGTTGTTACGCTATTTGGAGTAGTCAACAGGCGACGGCGCGTCAGGGCGCAGCGCCTGCGCAGTCCATCTGGACACGACTGAATCCAGGTAAAACAAGGAGAATCGTACCGTGCAAGCGCGACTAAACTATGGCAAGGCGGCTCCCGGCGTGATGAAGGCGATGGGCGCGCTCGAAGACTATCTCGAAACCTGCGGGCTGGAGGCCGGACTGATCAATCTGGTGAAATTGCGCGCCTCGCAGATCAATGGCTGTGCGTACTGCGTGGACATGCACTATCTGGATGCGCGCGCCAATGGCGAGACAGAGCAGCGCCTTAGCACGCTCACCGTCTGGAGCGAGACGCCATTCTTCTCTGATCGCGAGCGCGCGGCGCTGCTCTGGACGGAGAAGCTGACGTTGATCTCAGTTGATCATGTGCCCGATGAGATCTTCGAGCAGGCGCACGCGCACTTCACCGATGAGGAGCTGACCAACCTGACGCTGGCCATCGCCGCCATCAACGCCTGGAACCGCTTCGCCATCAGCTTCCGCTCGGTACCAGGCCACTATCGGCCCACCGTGCGCGCGAGTTAGCGGCGCGAGCGGCCAGACTGATGCCCGTGCCAGATGGAGGAGACTATGAGCGTGGATTACACCATCGTCCATCGTGATGCGCTTGGGGCGGTAGGCGACGACTTCGAGTTCCAGGGATTCGCGCATGGCGGCGCCCGCGTCTCCTTCATCTCAGTCGATGTGACGGAGCTTGGCGCTGGGCCGCGCCTGCATCGGCATCCGTATGAGGAGGTCTTCATCATCCAGGAAGGGCGCGCGCGCTATACGGTCGGCGAGGCGACGGTGGAGGCGGAGGCCGGGCAGATCATCGTCGTGCCGCCCAATACGCCGCACAAATTCGCCAACCTCGGCCCTGGCCGGCTGCGACAGGTTGACATCCACGTCAGCGAACGCTTCATCACCGAGTGGCTCGAAGACTGAGGCCAGTGGGCGCACACCATCGCATACAAACGCGTACAAAAACGAGGAGCGAGCCGCGCAAGCTCGCTCCTCACACATGTGCGACTGGGTCACGCATATACACACTAGACGCATGCTTGGGGCCAGATATTTCAATGTGGTACCAGTGGCGGCACAGATTGCGCCAGTTTGCCCAGGCCTGCTCTACTCTCCCCATCGGCGCTGACCCCGCCGCGTCGCGCTGCTGCTCAACGCTCCGCTGATTTATAATCTCTATGCGGGCGGCATGCCCTATGGC
>DATBTW010000416.1:0-11643 GCA_036559055.1 Ktedonobacterales bacterium | reverse complement strand
TTCCGCTTCGTGATGGAGGCGCGTGAGCGTGGCGCGAAGATCATCCATGTCGATCCGCGCTTCACGCGCACGTCAGCCAATGCCGATATCTACGCGCCGCTGCGGCCTGGCGCCGACATCGCCTTCCTCGGCGGGCTGATCCACTACGTGATCGAGCATGACAAGTGGTTCAAGGAGTACGTGCGGCGCTACACCAACGCCTCCACCATCATCAACAGCGACTTCCGCGATACGGAGGATCTGGAGGGCGTCTTCTCTGGCTTCGACCGCGCCAAGGGCGAATACGATTTCAGCACATGGAGCTATCAAGGTGAAGATGTGCCGGCTGCGGCGGGCCATCACACGGCAGCGACTGGTGAGAGCTATTCGCATCGTGCGCAGCGCGCCGAGAGCGGGCCGCCCCCGCGCGATGAGACACTGCAAGACCCGCACTGCGTCTTCCAGATCCTCAAGCGCCACTATGCGCGCTACACGCCAGAGTTTGTGGAGCAGGTTTGCGGCACGCCGAAAGAAGTCTTCTTGCAGGTGGCCGAGGCCATCACCGCCAACTCTGGCCGCGACCGCACGACAGCCTTCTGCTACGCGGTGGGCTGGACCCAGCACACCACGGGCGTGCAGATTATCCGCACGGCGGCCATCCTGCAACTGCTGCTTGGCAACATCGGCCGCCCCGGCGGTGGCATCATGGCGTTGCGCGGGCATGCCGCCATCCAGGGTTCGACCGACATCCCTACGCTCTACAACCTGCTGCCGGGCTATTTGCAGATGCCGATGGTGAGCAATACCGACTTCACGCACTACGTCGAGACGCTGCAAGCCCCGACGGGCTGGTGGCACAATCTGCCGAAGTACGCGGTGAGTCTGCTCAAAGCGTTCTACGGCGATGCCGCGACCAAAGACAACGAGTGGGGCTATCACTACCTGCCCAAGCTCGAAGACAACGGCGACTACTCCTACTATCCACTGTTCTTCAAGATGCAGGATCGCCAGATTCGCGGGCTGCTGGTCTTCGGCGAGAACTTCGCCGTCGGCGGCCCCGGCTCGCGGCTGGAGCGCGACGCCATGCGCAAGCTGGAGTGGTGCGTGGTGCGCGACCCGTTCCTGGTAGAGACGGCGGAGTTCTGGCGGCTGGATGGCCACGATCCCACGACCTGCGAGACAGAGGTCTTCTATATGCCCGCCGCATGGGCCGCCGAGAAGGACGGCAGCCTGACCAACACGCAGCGCATCTTGCAATGGCACGACAAAGCGGTCGATCCGCCAGGCGACGCGCGCTCCGAGACGTGGTTCACGGTGCATCTGGGGCGCAAGCTGCGCGCGCTCTACGCCCAGAGCCAGCAGGAGCGCGACAAGCCGCTGCTGGCGATGACCTGGGATTATCCGCTCGCAGGCGAGATGCAGGAGCCGAGCGCGCTGGCGGTGGCGCGCGAGATCAACGGCTACGAGGTGGCGACGGGCAAGCAGGTCACGGGCTATGCGCCGCTGAAGGATGACGGCAGCACGGCCTGCGGCTGCTGGATCTACGCGGGCTATGTGCCAGAGCATGACACCAACCTCGCCGCCAGCCGCACCCGCGACCTACCCGACGAGCAGACCAACCACAGCAAGTGGGGGTTCGCCTGGCCCGCCAACCGGCGCATCCTCTACAATCGCGCCTCGGCGGATCCGGAAGGCAAGCCGTGGTCAGAGCGCAAGGCGCTGGTCTGGTGGGATCAATCGCGCAACAGCGGCAAAGGCGGCTGGACGGGCCACGATACGCCCGATTTCGTCGCCGACAAGCCGCCCAGCGCCGACGCCAACGAGAGGGGCGAGGGCATGGACGCGCACTCCGGCGCTGACCCCTTCATCATGAACGCCGATGGGCGCGGCTGGCTCTTTGCCCCGCATGGCGTGAAGGATGGGCCGCTGCCCACGCACTACGAGCCATTCGAGTCGGTGATGGAGAATGCGCTGTACCCGAAGCAGCAGGCCAATCCATGCCTCGTCGCCTTCGACCGCCCTGACAATCCCTACAATGACGATGCGCTGCACGGCCACACGACGCCGTCGTATCCCTACGTGCTGACGACCTATCGCATCACCGAGCATCACACGTCGGGCGCGATGTCGCGCTGGAATACGTGGCTGGCCGAGTTGCAGCCAGAGCTGTTCGCCGAGATCGATCCGGAGCTGGCGCGCGAGAAGGGCATCGCCAACGGTGAGATGGTGACCATCGCCACGGCGCGGGGCGAGATCGAGGCGCGGGCGCTGGTGACGCCGCGCATGCAGCCACTGCGCATCAACGGCCAGGTGACGCATGTCATCGGTCTGCCCTATCACTGGGGGCCAGCGGGTGTCGTCACGGGCGACATCACGAATGACCTGATCGGCGTCGTGTTGGAGCCAAATGTGAAGATTCACGAGGCCAAGGCGCTCACCTGCGACCTGCGCAGAGGCCCGCGCGCGCAGCCCGTAGCCCCGATGGCCGAGGAGCGGCGCGAGCAGCCGCTGCCGGTCGCCGATCTGCGCCAGGGCGGGGCCGTTGAACGCACCCACAGCGAGGGCGAGGAGATGCTGCATCACTCGCCGCTGGCAGGGCAGCCGAGGTAGCGCGTGCGGAGAGGAGCACAACCATGGCCAAAGGATTCTTCACCGACACGACGCTCTGCATCGGCTGCAAAGCGTGTGAGGTGGCTTGCAAACAGTGGAATCAGTTGCCGGGGGATGACTACGAGTTCACCGGCATGAGCTATGACAATACGGCGGCGCTCAGCGCCACCACCTGGCGCCACGTCGCCTTCATCGAGCAGTTCGAGCGGGGCGCGCGCGTGGATGGCCACGCCGTCGGCGCGCAGGCGGGCGCGGCGGCCATCGGCGAGCAGGTACGCGGCGGCGACGGCCAGCGCCTCGATCTGCTCTCGCTGCGCGCGAACGGCGCAGGAAACGCGAACGGCGCAGACGCGATGACGCTGACGCGCTCGCGCACGGTGGATGCGCAATCAGGTGGACTGCTGGGCGATCATCGCTGGCTGATGATGAGCGATGTCTGCAAGCATTGCGAGCGCGCGGGCTGTCTGGAAGCCTGTCCCACTGGCGCCATCATCCGCAATGAGTTTGGCGATGTCTACGTGCAGCCCGACATCTGCAATGGCTGCGGCTACTGCGTCATCGCCTGTCCCTTCGGCGTGATCGACGTTGATCGGCAGGATGGCCGCGCGTGGAAGTGTACGCTGTGCTACGACCGCCAGCGCGATGGGCTGACCCCCGCCTGCGCGCAGGCCTGCCCCACGCAATCCATCCAGTTTGGCGAGGTCGAGGAGTTGCGCGACCGGGCGCGCACGCGGGTGGGCCAGCTCCACGAGCGCGGCGTGACCGATGCCTACCTCTACGGCGTGGATGAGCAGACCAGCGTCGGCGACCTCAACGCTTTCTTCCTGCTGGTCGATCAGCCAGCGGTCTACAACTTGCCAGAGCGGCCCAGCGTGCCACAGGCGCAGGTGATTCCGAGCTATATTGCGACGGCGCTGACGGCGGCGGCGCTGGGTCTGGTGACGGTGGCGGCGTTCGCGCTGCGGCTGCGCAGCCGGGCATGAGGAGCATGAGCATGGACACGACAGAGCAGTACGACCAGCCCTCCTACGAGCTTTCGCTCCCCAATCTGCGCCCGGCGTCGCAAGCATACGGCCAGATGGAGCCGCAGCCGACCTATTATGATCGCCCGATGATCAAGCCGTCGCTGTGGAAGTGGTACATCCCTGGCTATTTCTGGCTCGGCGGCGTCGCGGGTGGCGCGGCGGCCATCGGCGCGGCGGCTCACTTCCTGGGCGGACGCGGCGGGCGCGAGACGGCGCGTCATGCGCGCTATCTGGCGCTGGCGGCGGGGATGGCCTGCCCGGCGCTGCTGATCGCCGACCTGCACCGACCAGAGCGCTTCTATCGCATGTTCCGCGTCTTCAAGGTCAGTTCGCCGCTGAGTGTGGGGACATGGATTCTGGGGGGATTCGGCGTCGTCTCTGGCGCGCTGGCAGTGCGCCAGGCAGCGGAGGATGATGTCGTCATCCGACGCGAGAGTGCGCCAGGGCGGCTGGCGCGCAGGCTCATCCCAGAGGGGCCGCTGACGGCGGCGCACGGGCTGTTGGGGCTGGGGCTGGGTGGCTACACCGGCGCCCTGCTCGCGGCGACGGCAATCCCGCTGTGGGCGGCGGGCGGTGTGCTGCTGGGGCCGCTCTTCGAGGCGACCGCGCTGGCGTCGGGCGCGGGCGCGCTGGGACTGCTGGCGCTGGCTTTTGGCAAGCGCGATAAGGAGAGCGAGCGCGCCCGTCAGACGGTGGAGGTGGTCGAGGCAGCCAGCGCCATCTCGCAGGTGGCGCTGGTTCTGGCGCGCGACGCGGTGGTGACGAGCCGCATCAATCGTCCGCTGCGCAGCGGACGCTGGGGCGCGCTCTATCGCGTTGGCGCGGTCGGCGGCGGGGCGCTCTCGCCGCTGGCGCTGCGGCTGGTGGCGCGCTTCGTGGGGCCACGCGCCGCGCGCACGCTCTCTGGCGTGGCGGCCGGGCTGTCGCTGCTGGGCGCATTGGCCGAGCGCGTGGCCCTGTTGGAGGCCGGCAAAGTCTCGGCGCACGACCCGCAGGCGTACCAGGAGCTGACAGCGGGCGCGCCTGGAGCTGCGCGCCCCACTCCGCGCCAGCAGGCTCTCAACGCGCCGAAGTCGCCGGCCCACCAGCCGCGCATCGCTGCCAGTGACACGCATCCCGCGCCCGCGCAGTAAGCGGCAGGGCAGGCAATCGCGGCCATCAATGGCCGGAGCACACGCGGGACGCAGCATGAAGGCCGCCCAGGCGCCCACCTGCGGCGGCGCGAGTGGGGGCATAAATGCCCCGTCCGTGCCGTGCGTCGGCCTTTCAAGGCCGCGATTCCCGGCCGCGACTCCCCACCTGCGCTGGCGTTGCCATTTGCTCGCTGTACAGGTACACTTTGGGTGGTGGTGATCGTTGAGCTGGAATCCAGCGGTTGAGCGAACCAGAGTTCGTCAGCCGTTGGTGTCTCACTGCAACGCGCAAAAATTGCGCATTATCGCCTAGGTCGTTCTCATGGCTTGCTCACATTTCTTCGCTATACTGCGTGACAAGGGGCGCACAAGCGAAAGGAAGAGAGAATGTCCCAGGCCAACGACATCCAATCACAGCCTGAGCGGCAGGCGGAAGTGTCAGGAATCGACGACGACATGAGCAACACACCCATCACCATATTGATTGCGGATGACCATGCGCTCGTGCGCGAAGGCACCCGCCGCCTGCTCGAAGCCGAACCCGATCTGCGGGTGATCGCCGAGGCGGGCGATGGCGCAACGGCGGTGGCCGAAGCCGAGCGGCTCAAGCCCGATGTAGTGATCATGGATGTTGCCATGCCGGTGATGAATGGCATCGAGGCGACGCGCCAGATCAAGGCGCGAGCGCCACAGTTAGCTGTGCTGGCGCTCACCGCGCACGACGATACGCAATACGTGCTCAAGCTGATCGACGCCGGCGCGGCTGGCTTTCTGCTGAAGGATGTGCGCGGGCGCGAGCTGGTGGAGGCGGTGCGGGCGGTGCATCGCGGCGAGACGACCCTGAACCCCGCCATCGCGGCGCGGGCGCAGCGGCTGGCTTCCGAGCGCCGCGCCGTGACCGAGGAGCGCGCTCCGCTCTCGGAGCGCGAGATGGAAGTGCTGCACGAGGCGGCGCGTGGCCTGCCGAACAAGGACATCGCGCGGCGGCTCAGTCTGAGCGTGCGCACGGTGCACACCCACCTGGGTAATATCTTCTCGAAGCTGGGCGTTGGCTCGCGCACTGAGGCCGTGCTGCTGGCCCTGCGCAACGGCTGGATCAGCCTCGAAGAGACCTATCGCAATTCACCCACCCCCGGCGGCGATGCGGCTGATCGCCCGCCCACGCCGTTGCGGCCATAAGCCCCCCTCCCCAACCCCTCCCCGCTACGGCGGGAGAGGGGCTAGAGGCGCCGCTCATCGTGCGGCGTGCTCCAGTCAGCGTGTTTGTTTGTATCGCGGTATGCCCTTGTCGTGCGCGCCGCTGTGGAGTAGTCTGAACCGCAGCGATGTCTCGCCAGCGAATGCGCGCGGCGCCCAGTGCGCTTGCCCGGATTCGGAGCAGGAGCGCGCCAGTGAAAGCCTCTCCCACCACAACATCATCCGACGCGCCGGCCACGGGCCAGCCGACATCGCAGATCTTGGTGCGTCGGCTCATCATGGTGCGCAACGCCGCGCTGCCGCTGGCCATCGCGCTGCTCTGCCTCTGGGTGGCCGTAAGCGGACTGCCCCCGCGCAAGCAGGTGCCGCACAATGCGGTGTTCGTGCTGGGCCTCATCACCATCATCACCGGATTCATCGCGCGACGTTCCCGTGAGCGCCTGCTGCGACTCGGCGCGGCGGATCGCTCTATCCCCAATTCGCTTCCCGATCTGACGGGAACGCTCTATCTGGTGATGCTCGTGCTGGTGGGCACGCCCGCCGCCATCGTCTTCGCCATCGCCACGCCGCTGATCGCGCGGGCGCCAGAGTTGCGGCGCGGGCAGTCAGTAGCACTGGGCGCCTTGCGACAGAGCATGGCTTCCTCGGTCACGCTGCTAGCGGCTGGCTTCGCCTATGCGACCGTCTCGGCGGTCATTCCGCATGTGCCAACGACGCTACGGGCGCACGTCAGCGCCGCCATCGCCGCATCCATCGTCTTCCTGGTGGGCGTCACCGTCACGCGGTTGTTCCTCTATCCGCCCATCCCGGCGGAGGACTTCCGGGCGACCCTGCGCGCGTATCTGACCGGCCCGGCGCTGCTCTTCCAGATTCTACTGGTGAGCTGTGTGCCGCTGCTGCCGCTGACGGAGTCGTTGCAGCCGGTCGAGATTGAATTCGCCTGGGTGCTGCTGCTCACGCCGATGGGCGCGGTCTTCTATCTCGCCCTGACCAGCGTGCGCCTGCGCCAGCAGACCGACCAGCTTCAGCGGACGATCACCGAGCTAAACGCCACCCGCCTGCGCGAGACACAACTGAAGAGCTATGCCGCGCTCATTACCCGCGCCCAGGAGGATGAGCGGCGGCGCCTGGCTCGCGAGCTGCACGACGATACCGCGCAGGCGCTGATCGCCCTCTCGCGCGGCCTCGACGCGCTCTCTGACCAGCACATCAACCCGATTAGCTCGCCGGAAGATCGGCGCTTCCTCGATCAGTTGATCGAGCTGACCCAGCGCACGCTCGATAGCGTGCGGCGCGCCTGCCAGGATCTTCGCCCTTCGGTGCTCGACGACCTGGGCCTGCCTGCCGCGCTGGAGTCGCTGGCCAGCTCGATGACCGAGCGCGGGCTGGCCTGCGTCTTTCACCAGTACGGCTCAGCGCATACCTACCCGCCAGAGGTGGAGGTGGCGGTCTATCGCATCGCGCAGGAGGCGCTCTCGAACGCGCTGCGCCACTCGCAGCCGCAGCAGGCGCAGATCGAGTTGCGCTACCGGCCCGATGGCTTGCGGCTCGTCGTCGCGGATGATGGCCATGGGTTCGATGTCTTCGCGACGCTCTCCGCCTCGTCGGGCGGGGCCAGCCGCGCGGCAGAGGATGGCTCTGGGCTGGGGTTGATGGGCATGCGTGAGCGCGCGGCGCTGATCGGCGCCACGCTCGACATCCAGAGCGCGCCAGGCGCTGGCACGCGCATCACGCTGGACACGCCCACCGCGACGAAGCTCACCCCGCTGCCAGAGGACGCCATGAGCCTGAGCGAGCTGACGCATCCCGGCGCGCTGGGGTGAGGCGGCGCGCCCCCTCTCCGCCAGGGCAGGAGAAGGGGGGCTTGTTTCACTCTGAGAGCGGCTTGGAGAGGCGCACATCCTCCTGCTGGTAGCCGTGGCCCGCATAGAAGGTCAGCGCGCGCGAGTTGGCGACGCCGGTGGCCAGCGAGATGCGCGGGGCGCCATGTTCGCGCGCCCAGTCTTCGGCGGCGGCGATCAGCGCAGCCCCCACGCCCTGCCCTTCCCACTCCTCAAGCACGGCCAGTTCGCCGATGGTGGCCTCCAGCGTTCCGGTGAAGTGCTGTCCTGGCGCGACGGCCACCGCGCCGATGGGTACACTGGTATCGGTCTGAGCGATGAAGACCATCGCGCCACCGTGGCGCGCGCGCTCCAGGTCATCGAGCAGCCAGCGCCGCGCGGTCGCCGTCATCGCCTCAGCGCTGCGCCATGGCGCGATCCCGATGGCGAGACGTGGCGCCAGTCGCTCCAGAAACGCCTCGTCGCCCGGCCCCGCCCAGCGGATGCTCCAGCTACGGCGCTCAGTGACTTGCCCGGCGTCATCGGAACCGCCTGTGTTGTTGGTCATGCTCGCGTCGCCTCGCTTTCTGGTCTGCCCGGCCTGCGCGCTCGCGCCCATCGTGGAGGCGCATCCTAAGTGATACCACGCGGTAGTCATGAAATAATTGGATTGCTGGACGCGCGGCGGGCGCGAGTGGGCGCGGCATATAATGCAGCGTGGCGCCGCCCATGCGCGGAACCTCACCCCAGGCCCTCTCCGGCGAGGAGAGGGGAGCCGGAGTCGCCGTCATCGAGGCCGTCATCGAGTTCGATTCCCTCAGGAGGTCGGGTGTCATGGCACAAGCGAGTGAGCTGAGTCTGGAAGACGCTGTCGCGCAGTCGCCCCGCAAGTGGGTTTATCTCTTCACCGAAGGGAACGCCGGGATGAAGGATCTGCTCGGTGGCAAAGGCTCTGGCGTGGCCGAGATGACCAACGCAGGGTTGCCCGTGCCGCCGGGGTTCACCATCACCACCGAGGCGTGCAACGAGTATTATCACGCGGGCAAACACTTCCCCGATGGCATGTGGCAGCAGGCGCTGGCGGCGCTGCGGCTGGTGGAATCGCAGACTGGCAAGAACTTTGGCGACGCGAAGAATCCGCTGCTGGTCTCGGTGCGCTCCGGCGCGAAGTTCTCGATGCCGGGCATGATGGACACCGTACTTAACCTTGGACTGAACGACGAGACCGTGCAGGGCATCATCGTGGGCAGTGGCGACGAGCGCTTCGCCTACGACGCCTATCGCCGCTTCGTGCAGATGTTCTCGAAGATCGTGCTGGACACCAAAGCCGATGAATTCGAGAAGATCATCGAGCGATACAAGGAAGAGACGCACGCGCCGACCGACGCCGACATACCTGCCGACGCGCTCAAGCGCATGGTCGAGGATTTCAAGCAGACGGCACGCACAGCCTCCGGGCGCGACTTCCCCGAAGACCCCGTCGAGCAGTTGCGGCTGGCCATTGAGGCGGTCTTCGCGTCGTGGAATAACAAGCGCGCGATTGACTATCGCAACATCAACAAGATTGCGCACGATCTCGGCACCGCCGTCAATGTGCAGACAATGGTCTTCGGCAACATGGGCGCCGACAGCGCCACCGGCGTCGCCTTTACCCGCAATCCTTCTACCGGCGAGCGCGTGCTCTACGGCGACTATCTGGTGAACGCGCAGGGCGAAGATGTAGTGGCCGGCATCCGCAATACCTCGCCGATTGACCACATGCAGGAGGAGATGCCCGCCGTCTATCAGCAGTTCCACGACATCGCCAACCGGCTGGAGCAGCATTACCGCGATGTGCAGGATATGGAGTTCACCATCGAGAAGGGGCGGCTCTACATGTTGCAGACGCGCACCGCCAAGCGCACTGCCGCCGCCGCCGTCAAGATCGCGGTGGACATGACGCAAGAGGGTATCATCACGCGCGATGAGGCGGTGCAGCGGGTCGAGCCAACGCAGGTGGAGCAGCGGCTGCTGCCGCGCTTCGACGAGGCCGACGCTACGGCGGCCCGCGCGGACAAGCGCATGGTGGCGCGCGGGGTGAACGCCTCGCCGGGCGCGGCAGTGGGCAAGGCCATCTTCGACGCCGACCGCGCCGAGGCGGCAGGCAAGGCGGGCGAGCGTGTCATCCTGGTGCGGATGGAGACCAGCCCTGACGATGTGCATGGCATGTACGCCTCGAAGGGCATCCTGACGAGCCGTGGCGGCACAGGCAGCCATGCGGCGGTGGTGGCGCGCGGCGCGGGGTTGCCCGCCGTGGTCGGTACCGAGGCGATCCGCGTGGATTACGAGCAGCGGCTCTTCCGCGTCAGTGGCGGCGATACGGTGGTGCGCGAGGGCGACGAGCTTTCCATCGACGGCGCGACGGGCGAGGTGTTCCTGGGCGCGCTCAAGACGATGGAGGCGGATTTCGCCCACGATACCGACCTGCAAACGCTGCTGGGCTGGGCCGATGAGCGCCGCGATCTGGGTGTCTGGGCCAACGCCGACTATCCCCGCGACGCCGATCGCTCGGTGGCATTCGGCGCGGAGGGCATCGGGCTGTGCCGCACCGAGCACATGTTCATGGAGCAGGAGCGGCTGCCAGTCGTGCAGGAGATGATTCTGGCGGAGACGCCAGAGAAGCGCCAGGCGGCGCTCGATCAACTGCTGCCGTTCCAGCGGTCAGATTTCGAGGGCATCTTCCGCGCGATGCGCGATCCGCAGACCGGCGCGGGCTATCCGGTCGTCATCCGGCTGATCGACCCGCCGCTGCACGAGTTCCTGCCGAGCTACGAGGAGCTGCTGGTGGAAGTGACGCGGCTGGAGGACAAGGGCGACCATCCGGACGAGCTGGCGAAGAAGCGCGAGCTGCTGGGGCGGGTGGCGCAGATGCGCGAGGCCAACCCGATGCTGGGGCTGCGCGGCTGCCGCCTGGGGCTGCTCTTCCCGGAGATCAACATCATGCAGACACGCGCCATTCTGGAGGCCGCAGTGAACGTGGCGAAGGAGGGCATCAAGCTGCAGCCGAAGATCATGATTCCACTGGTGGGGCATGTCAACGAGCTGCGCGAGGTGCGCCGCCAGCTCGAAGCGGTGGCGCAGGAAATCGCGGCGGAGGCCGGTGGGCAGGTGGAGTATAAGTTCGGCACGATGATTGAGCTGCCACGCGCCGCGCTGACCGCCGGACAGATCGCCGAGGAGGCCGACTTCTTCAGCTTCGGCACCAACGACCTGACGCAGACGACCTTTGGCATGAGCCGCGACGACGCTGAGGGCAAGTTCTTGCTGCAATATGTCGAGGGGCTGCCAGAGCCGGGGCTGAGCGAACCGGTCAAGATTCTCAAGACCAATCCCTTCCAGACGCTCGACCGCGACGGCGTGGGCCGCCTGGTGCGCATCGCCGTGGAGGAGGGCAAGCGGACGAAGCCCGACCTGGAGGTAGGCATCTGTGGCGAGCATGGCGGCGACCCGGAGAGCATCGCGTTCTGCGATGAGATCGGGCTGAACTACGTCAGTTGCTCGCCGTTCCGCGTGCCGGTGGCGCGGCTGGCGGCGGCGCAAGCGGCGCTCGCCCGCAAAGCCGCCAACGCGCAGCAGAAGCAGGCGGAGCGCGATCGGTAGGCGCGCGCTCACCCCCGCCCCGCTCCCAGCGGGCGAGGGGAGCAGTGACAAGCCAACAATTCGGGCCGATGTCGTGCGAAAGCGTGGCGTCGTCCCGAATTGTTGGCTGGCGACACGATGGCGCTATGGCGTCACGCCGCCGTCAGGCAGTTGCGCAGCGTCCGCCACAACCTTGTAGCTGACGCGCAGGGCGACGTTGAAGTGCTGGCTGCCCGCGATGAGTTTGCGCCGCTCGTCGTC
>DATBTW010000415.1:0-2494 GCA_036559055.1 Ktedonobacterales bacterium | reverse complement strand
CATCTGCGCGCCCAGCATCCCCGTGACCAGCGCGGCGTCCAGCTTGCCCTGGGTCAGGTCGCGATCCAGCAACGGCAGCCACTGCATATCCACCGAGCCATTAATCGAGAGTGGCGGCTCGAAGATGGCGGCCTTGCGGATGGCGGGCAGTTCCAGCGCCGCCCGTAGCGCGATCAGCGCGCCCGCGCTGACGCCCATCACGTCGTGCGCGCCGGTCGCCGTCAGCAGCGCGTCCACATCTTCGACCTCCTTGCGCATACTGTAATCTGGCCCGCTGGGGCCGCTCAATCCGCGCCCACGGCGGTCAGGCAGATAAACGGTGAAGTCGCTGGCCAGCGCCTGGGCGAGTTGCAGGTGGCTCAGCCCCGTCTCCATCGCCCCATGGAGGATCACCAGCCCTGGCCCATGCCCCAGTTGGCGATAGGCGATGACCGTGCCATCGCGCGAGGTCACGGTATGGGTCGTGAACGGTTCGCCAGTGGCGCCAGTCGTCGCGAGCCGAGCATTGACGCGCGTTTCCGTGCTCACGAAGGTCGTCCTTTCTTGCGTCAGCACGCGCTGACGCGGTACAATGTCTCTGTCACTAAGTATCTTAATCATAGAGATATAATGTTGTCAAGGGAGATGCGCAATGTCGAACAAACAACGCGCGGCGGATGACGCCATCGTGGCGCTGGGGGCGCGGCGCGCGGCGTTGGAACAGCAGCTCTCGACGCTGGGCGAGGTCTTCAGCACCGAGACGGCGCTCTTTCATCAGGCAGCGGCTGCCACCTACGGCCTGGGCATCACCGACATGAAGACGCTCAGCGCGCTGTTGCAAGAGGGGCCGATGACAGCGGGCCAGCTCGCCACGCGGCTCAGCCTGACGACGGGCGCCGTCACCAGCGTGATCGACCGGCTCGAACGGCAGGAGCTTGTCCGCC
Organism: Ktedonobacterales bacterium; assembly: GCA_036559055.1. GTDB lineage: Bacteria > Chloroflexota > Ktedonobacteria > Ktedonobacterales > JADMIN01 > JAKAIY01. The sequence continues at coordinate 1,571 of DATBTW010000415.1, read as the reverse complement.
GCTCACCCGACGCGCACGACCGCCGCAAGGTGATCGTGACGGCCAACCACGAGCGGCTGGCGACGAGGGACAACATCTATCGCTCGATTGGCGACGCCTTTCACGCGCTCTTCGAGACATACAGCGTCGAGCAGCTAGAGTTTCTGACGCAGTTCTACCGCGCCGCCATCGAGCTGAACAAGCAAGAGATCGCGAAGCTGAGTGCCCTCGAGAAGTGAGGGGCGCCTCTCCCCCCTGTCCCCCTCCCCTTGCGAGGGGAGGGGGAACCTGTGGCAGGTAGCGCACGGTTGGCCAGACGTTTCGATAGCGAAAGCTATGCCAGCGCAGGATGCGCCTGGCCTGGGTCCTCCCTCCCCTCGTAGGGGAGGGAGACAGAGGGTGAGGTTCTCGCCACGCGCGTAACGCCTGCCACAGATTCCCCCCTCGCCCTGCAGGGCGAGGGGGACAGGGGAGATGTCCTACGCCAGCGACTCCGGCTCCTCCAGGCTGGCGATCAGCGCGCCCATGAACTGCGCGGCGGAGGCGCCGTCAATGACGCGATGGTCGCACGAGACGGAGATCCACGCGCCGGGGCGCACGGCCAGCGCGTCGCCAACCACCGTGGGGCGCGGCTTGATGGCGCCGAAGCCGACGATGCACACCTCTGGCGCATTGATGATCGGCGCGCCCGTCTCGACCGGCCCCATGGCCCCCACATTGGTGATGGTGATGCTGCCGCCAGTCATCGAGCCGGGGTCCAGCCGCCCCTCGCGCGCCAGCCCCACCAATCGCTCGCACTCCGCCGCGATCTGCGCCAGCGAGAGCGCCGCCGCGTCGCGCACGACCGGCACGACCAGCCCGCGCTGCGTATCCGTCGCGATGCCGACATTGATGCGCTTGCGGATGACGATGGCGTTGCCTTCCTCATCCCAGCGCGAATTGGTGATGGGGTAGGCGGCGACGGCGCGGGTCAGCGCCCGCACGAAGAACGGCAGGAAGGTCAGATGCGCGCCCGCGTAGGCTGGCTCGCCCTTCAGCCGCTGGCGCAGCGCCACCAGCCTGCTCGCATCGAACAGGCCATACTCCGTGAAGTGCGGAATCGTGGTCGCGGAGCGCGTCATCTTGGCGGCGATGGCCTTGCGCAGGCCGATCGTACTGATGCGCTGTTCTTCCTCATCGCCCGCGCTGGCCGCGCTCGCCGTCGTTGCGCTGGCGGAAGACCTGGTCGCTGGGCTGGCTTCCAGATCTTCGACGCGGATGCGCCCGCCAGGGCCAGTCCCGACGATGCCCGCCAGGCTGATGCCGCGCTCCGCTGCGATCTTGCGCACCAGCGGGCTGGACTTGACCGCGCCATCGTCCGCCACGGGCGCCGCAGCAGGCGTGGCCGCCACCGGAGCCGCCGCGACCGGGGCCGCCAGAGCGGGCGGCGGCGCCTCGGCGATGCTGGCGCCGCGCCGCCGCCGCGTGAAGGTCTGCGCCGGCCCGTGTGCGCCGTAGCCCACCAACACCGGCCCCTCGCCATCCACCACTTCCTCCGGCGCGACATCGGCGATCGTGCCGCCGGCGTGGTCGCCCTGGGCGATGCTGATGAG
>DATBTW010000414.1:0-27719 GCA_036559055.1 Ktedonobacterales bacterium | reverse complement strand
TCCACGATGAAGACACCCTTGCCCGCCGCCAGACCATCGGCCTTCACCACCAGCGGGAATGGCTCGGCGTTGGCCGCGCGCTGGCGCACCCATGCGCTCGCCGCGCTGTGATCGGTAAAGCGCACCGCCGTGGCCGTCGGCACGCCCGCTCGCTCCATCAGCGACTTCGACCAGAGCTTGCTGCTCTCGATGCGCGCCGCCGCCCTGGTCGGCCCAAAGACCGCCAGCCCACGCTTCTCGAAGACATCGACGATGCCGCCGCTGAGCGGGTCTTCCGGCCCGATCACCGTCAGATCGATGGCGTTGCGCTCGGCCCAGTCGGCGCAGGCCACGAAGTCCAGCGGATCGAGGCTGACATTCTCGGCCACGCTGGCCGTGCCGCCGTTGCCTGGCGCGCAGTAGAGCTTGCCGAGCCGGGGCGAGCGGCCCAGCGCCCAGCACAGCGTGTGCTCGCGTGCGCCCGAGCCGATGACCAGTACTCGCATGCTACCTCTCTCCATAACTGGCGGATGTTGTGAATGGCGGGTCACTTGTGGCAGTCGGCCACACGGCCCAGCGCCGCGCTCACCGCGTCGTCTCGCAGCGGCGCGCGGCCCATCACCTCTACTGCGCAGCGTACGGCCTCCGCATCGTCGCTCGCCAGCTCGGCGAGCAGGTAGGGATGATACACCTCCACGAAGGCGCGCTCGAAGCCTAGCGTCTGATCGCAGAGGAGCTGAAGTCGCGCGCGCTCGGCTGGCTCCTCTGGAATCAGATAACCCCAGCGCTGGCGGCACAGCGTATACGTCTCCTCGACCAGCCCCGCCCACTCGCCGCCGATATGCTCGCGATAGAGCAGGTGGGCGTCGCGTTTGCGCGCGACATAGACGCCACATTCTAGCGCAAGTAGCCCCGTCGCGGCCCAGCTGATCAGGCGGATCAGGTCGCGCGTGCAGGGAACCTCTGCGCCGTCGGGCCCGCGTAGCGTGCGGCGCAGATAGCCGCGAAAGACGTCCGCTGGCTCAGGATATTCCAGCGACAGCGTGATGACCTCCGGGCGGGCGAAGAGCCGCGCGATGCGCCACCACGACGAGTGCATGCGGTCGCGCGTCCATGCCGCCAGCGACATCAGCGGGACGCGCTCGCGGATGTCGGCGCCGGAGACGAGTGCGCTGCCGAGCTTGAAGTTGGGGCTGACGCCCTGCGCCAGCTCGCGCTCATCGCGCAGTTCGATGTCCAACTCTACGGCGCTGCGGCGCACGCACTCGGCCACCAGCGCATCTGCCGCCGTGCGCTCATCCACCGTCAGCGCGCACGCGAACACGATGGTCAGATCGAGGTCACTGGCGCTGATGGCGCTGGCGTCGGCATAGCTCCCCAGCGTGTAGCAGCTGTGAATCCTGCCGGGGAAGCGCGCCACGAAGGCCGCGATGACCGCGCTGGTCGCGTCGCTGCTGTCAACAACGCCCACTACCATGTCGGCAGACGCTTCAGCGCGGGTGGCTGCATCATCGGCAGATAGTGGAACGCCTCGGCGTACTCGACGCCGATCTGCTGGCCCACCGCGCTGGCCCGCGCGCGTATCCGCTCGGCGATGCCCTCCGCGCGAATCTGGCTGGTATGCGCCAGCAGCGCCGCGATCTTTGTCTCGATCACATCCGTGATGTCCACATAGTAGTTCGGATTGTCGGTGGCGAAGAAGTAGACGTTGTGGACGCGATGCTCGCTCAGCGCGTCGCTCAGTTGCTCTGGATAATACATGTGGTCGCGCGCGGCGGCCACCGCGTCCAGCGCCGTCTGCCCCACCGCGCGGTGATCGGGATGAATCTGGTAGCGCTGCCACGGATCGAAAGTCAGCACGACATCAGGCCGCCCCTCGCGGATGACTTTCGCCAGTTCGCGCCGGAAGGGGATGCTCACCTCCACCTCGCCATCGTGATGCCGCAGGAAGGTCACCTCCTCCACGCCCAGAATCTTCGCGGCGGCCAGTTGCTCGGCCTCGCGCGTGGTGGCGAGCTGCGCGGGTGTGGCGCTGCGGTCGTCGCTGCCCTTATCGCCACTGGTGGCCAGCACATACTGCGCGCGGTAGCCGCTCGCCACGAAGCGGGCGATGGTTCCGGAGCAGATGAACTCGGCGTCGTCGGGGTGCGCAAAGATCGCCATCACGCGCGGGCGCGCAGCGGCGCTGGGAGTCTGCTGAGAATCGGTCATGACCGCGATGAACCTCCACAGGGAGCTAAAGACGAATCTCTCCCCCTCTCCACTTGGGAGGGGGCTGGGGCCATCGCCCGGGTTCAGGCGCGCTCGGCCCGGTAGCTGGTGAATCGCTTGCGGTTCGCGCTCGCGCCGGAGCCATGCATGCCCAGATCGAACAGGACCGCCAGGGCGATCCAGAGCCAGGCCCAGCCGCTAACGCCGTTAGCCAGCGCGTAGACGACGGCATAGACCAGCGCGGTGATGGGCAAGAAAATGATTCCCAGCAGCGGCAGAATCCAGCTGCCATGGAAGGCGCGGTTGACCAGTTGCGTCTGAGTCCAGACGACGAGTAGCGCCACGCGGGCGAGCAGCGCAAGAAGACATCCCATGGAGTGCGCCTCTTCCCTTCTGATGGAGCAACGACGGGCGCCGCGATTCCGCTGGCTCGCGCCCGGGCCGTCGCCGAGCAAACGGTTGATTCCCGCTGGCAGTGTATCATGCGCTGCGTCAGCGCGAGCCGCTGCCCCAGCCGCGTTGGCGGGCAATCTCATAGAGGAAGATCGAGGTGGCCGAGGCGACATTCAGCGACGAGGCCGAGCCAGCCATCGGGATGCGTGTGATGACATCGCATTGCTCGCGGTACGCCGCGCTCATGCCCCACTTCTCATTGCCCATCACCAGCAGCGTCGGCCCGCGAAAATCCTGCTCCCACAGCAGCGACTCGCCCGCTTCATCGCAGCCCACCATGCGCAGCGCGCCCAGCCGCTGCTGCGCCTGCTCGATCCACGGCGCCAGCGCGCGAGGCGAGGGCAGCCGCACCACGGGCAGCGCGAAGAGCGAGCCGACGCTTGCGCTGATCGTCTCCGGGTCATACAGATCAACGCTATGCCCCGTCATGATGACGCCGTGCGCCCCCAGCGCGTCGCACGAGCGGATGATGCTGCCGAGGTTGCCGGGGCTGGCCGGGCGGTCGCAGATGACCACAAGCAGATTGGGCGCCAGCGGGATGCGGTCGAGGTCGTCGGCAGGCGCCGCTACTAGCGCCAGCAACTCCGATGGCTCGCTCTTGTTGCTGAGCTTCGCCAGCAGCGCGGCTGGCAGCTCCACATGCGTCTCGGCCCGCGACCGCGCCAGGATGTCGCGCGCCCAGCTCGACAGCCCGCGCTCCGGCGCATAGGCGAAGGTCGTCACGCGCCAGCCGTGCGTCAGCGCCTGATTGATGGGGCGCACGCCTTCGAGGAAGAAGACGCCCTCATGTTGTCGTTTCTCGCGACGACGCCGCAGCGTATCGACGTACTGAAAGAGGTTGTTCTCCGTATACACCTTGACGATGCGTGGCGCCACTGCTCGCTTCTCCTCCTGTGTGGCGGGCGGACAACGGCCCTTGACGCCTTCTGAATGATAGGCTACCGTGGCTGTACGCGACAATGCGCACTGACCGCGAGCGACAGGTAGAATGAGGTAGCTCCGATGCCGACGAGGCTGACTGGACGATGGCGCCTGATGGTGGTGATGGCGCTGATGGCGGCGACGCTGGCGGCATGCGCGGCGCCGAGTGTGGTCACAAACCACTCGACGCCGGGCAGTTCGTCCGAGGGGACCGAAGTCGCCCCCAACATCGGCTGTGGCAATTGCTCGGTCTATACGCCGCAGCAGATGCGCGCCGCCTATGGTGTCACCTCGCTCTACGACAGTGGCAAGCGCGGCCAGGGCCAGACCGTTGTGCTGATCGAGTCGTATGGCAGCCCCACGCTCAAACACGACCTCGATGTCTTCGACCAGCAATTCAACCTGCCAACGCCCAAGCTGACGATCATCAATCCCATCGGAACCGTCCCTTTCGATTCGGCCAATTCGGAGATGCAGGGCTGGCAGGCCGAAACCTCGCTCGATGTACAGATCGTGCATGCCATCGCGCCAGAGGCCAGCCTCGTCGTGCTGACCAGCCCGGTCGATGAGACTGAGGGTGTGCAGGGTTTGCCGCAGTTCCTGCAGCTCGAGCAGTACGCTGTGGATCATCACCTGGGCAATGTCGTCTCGCAGAGCTGGGCCGCCTCCGAGGTGTCGCTGAATGACGCGGCGGGCCAGGCCGAGCTGGCGCAGTGGCAGACGTTCTACCAGCAGGCGACGACCCAGAACCACATTACGTTCTTCGGTAGCTCCGGCGACAACGGCGCCTCCGACTACGTGAGCTTCGTGAATGGCAATCCTGGCCCGCTCTCGACAACACCCACCACCAGCTTCCCCGATGACAGCCCGTGGGTCACGGCGGTCGGTGGCACCACACTGACCAAGGATGGCAGCTCATACAGCGAGGTCGTCTGGAACAGCGGCGATGGCGCCAGCGGCGGCGGCGTGAGTCGTTTCTACGCGACGCCGAACTTCCAGCAGGGGCTGCCGCAGAGCGATCAGCAGATACTCAATGGCAAGCGCGGTGTGCCAGATGTGGCGGCGGCAGCCGATCCCCGCGCCGGGCTGGCGATCTACTACGGCGGCCAGTGGACGCTGGCGGGTGGCACCAGCGCCGCCTCGCCGCTGTGGGCCGGTGTGATGGCCATCGCCGATCAGGTGGCGGGCAAGCCGCTCGGCTACATCAACCCGTCGCTCTACAAGATCGGCGCGTCGTCCTCGTATAGCAGCGCCTTCCGCGACGTGACCGACGGCAACAACTCCGTCTCTGGCCAGGTGGACGTGCAGGGCTATCAGGCCACCCCAGGCTGGGATCCCACCACCGGCCTCGGCACACCCAACGCCGCCAACCTCATCCCCCTGCTGATCCAGAATAGCCAGGGCGGCTGACCCGCGCAGCCGTCGCCTTCCGGCTCCCCTCTCCTTGCGAGGAGAGGGGTTGGGGGTGAGGTTCTGGTCTACCGCCAGCCGGCTACGCGCCGACCGCCTCCATGACCTCGGCGGCGTGGCCGTCGGGCTTGACGCGCTCCCAGACATGGCCAATCGTGCCATCGGGCAGGATCAGGAAGCTGGTGCGCGCTATCCCCATGTACGTCTTGCCATACATGTTCTTCTCCACCCAGACGCCATAGCGCTGTACCACCTCGCCGCCCTCGTCGGCCAGCAGCGGGAAGGGCAGGCTATACTTCTTCGCGAACTTCTGATGCGATTTCACGTCATCGCGGCTGACCCCCAGCACGACCACGCCCTTCGCCTGCATCGCGCCCCACGAATCGCGGAACGAGCAGGCTTCGGTCGTGCAGCCGGGGGTGTCATCCTTCGGATAGAAGTACAGCAGCACGGTCTTGCCGCGCAGATCGGCCAGCGACACCTGCGAGCCGTCGCCAGCGGGCAACGTGAAGTCAGGCGCCTTGCTCCCGACCGTCGGAACGTGTGTCTCTGTGTCAGCCATCAGATGCTTCTCCTTGATTGACTTTCGCGCCTCAAGCAAGTGGCGCCGATACATGTAGCGCCACTTTGAACGCGCTGGCGCCAACAGCGCCCATCAGATCAGGTGCAGGCTCATCGCGGCCCGCTCCAGATGCTCGCGGAACGCTGGCGCTGCGATGTTGATGAGGCTGCGCGCACGCTCGGCGAGGTCGCGACCATGCAGCGCCGCGATGCCGTATTCTGTCACGACGTAGTGCACGTGCGCGCGCGAGGTCGTGACCGCCGCGCCTGGGCTAAGCAGCGGCACGATGCGCGAGACTTGCCCATCGGTGGTCTCGGGCGCGCCAAGCTCATCTGGAAATACAGGGGATGGCTGTGCGCCTGAGGTCGCGCTCTTCATCGAAGAGGTGACGCGCGCGGTCGAGGGAAGCGCGATGATAGGACGCCCACGAGGAGACAGCGCCGCGCCACGCAGGAAGTCCATCTGCCCGCCGACGCCACTGTAGAGCGTGGTACCCAGCGATTCGGCGCAGACCTGGCCGGTCAGATCGACCTGAATGGCGCTATTGATCGCTACCATATGCTCGAACTGCCGGATGATGCTGGAGTTGTTGGTGTAGTCCGATGGGCGCATCTCCACCATGGGATTGTCGTCAATGAAATCCAGCAGTCGGCGGCTTCCCACGACGAAGCTCGCCACGATCTTGCCACGATCTAGCGATTTACGCGCGCCTGTGATGACTCCTCGCTCAACAAGGTCTTGCACGCCATCCGAGAACATTTCGGAGTGGATGCCCAGATCAGCGTGATGTGATAGCGCCTGCAGCACAGCATCGGGTATAGCGCCAATGCCCAGTTGCAGCGTCGCCCCATCCTCTACCAACTCCGCGATGTGCCGACCGATGCGTGTCTGAATCAGGTTGGGGGCGCGGCGCTCGACTTCATAGAGCGGCTTATCCCATGCGACCGCGTGTGTGAGGCGCGAGCTATGGATGAAGCTGCTCCCATGTGTGCGCGGCGCCTGTGGATTGACCAATGCCACGACATGCTTAGCGGTATCCACCGCCGCCCACGTCACATCCACCGATGACCCAAGCGAGCAGTATCCATGCGCGTCGGGGGGCGATACTTGAACGAAAGCGACATCGATGGGCAACTGGCCACCCGGCGCGAAGAGGGCGGGTACGTCCGAGAGGAAGACTGGAGCATAGCTGGCCCGACCGGCGTTGACGGCGTCGCGAGTGTTCTCGGCGACGAATAATGCCCGCAAGAGAAAATGGCCCTTCCACTTCGCATCGGTATATGGCGTGGGGCCATAGGTATGCAGGTGGACGATCTCCACGTCGTGCAGTTCGTTTCCTCGCTCTACCAGCGCTTCGATCAATGGCGTCGGCGTTGCGCACGCACCCTGCACAAAGATGCGATTACCAGAACGAACGATCCCTACCGCGTCCTGTATCGTACTGAAGATCACGCAAATCCGCTCTTTCACTACCACGCTCCGACCGCAGGTTCGCCTCCATGTTTGCCAGATTCCATGCTCCCCCGGTGCCAGCGTCTCAATGATACCTCACCGGATGATCGGCGCCACAATGGGCGCAAGACGCGGACTGTGGCAGCCACGCAGTGATAGCGTGTTGTGATGATTGGCGGCCTCGACGTGCTGCCGCTGTGACGCCCGTAGCATCAATTGATAAGTGGGGAGGATAGGTCATAGTGGACAGTCCGCGGAGCGCAGAACGACCTGCTCTCCATCTCCCCAGAAAGGACACGCGACTATGTTGAGTTACTGGTTCGCCACACCCCTATCGTATTGGTGGCCGCTATCGCTCGCAATCGGGTTTGCCCTGGTTGGTGTGGTCGCCATTGTTTTGACGCTCGCGCGGCGCGCTGAGGAGCCATATGTGAACACCATCGCCACACTCTATGGTGTTGGCTTCGGGCTGGCGGCGATCAGCGAGTTCATGATGTACCTGGATGTCGCGTTTGGGTGGTCGCTTGCTACGGCTTTCACGGTGGCATCAGGCGTGGTCGTATTCTTCGTAGTGGCGGCGATGGTCATTGCGGTGCTCGCAATTGGCGCCGCGGTGGTCATGCAGTACCGTGAAGAAGGCGCTTACCGGGCCACACATGGGCTGGCCCACTAATCCGCCGACATGGCGGGGCGCCATGACCAGTGGGGGACTGACCCAGCGCGGGTCAGTCCCCTTCTGCTTTCTTCTTCGTCTCCCATCGCCACGTTGCGGGCGGTGTGGTCGGGCTGCGACTACCGCACCAGCACGTTGAAGAGGCTGTTCGCGCCGACGCCCACCTGAACCATCAACTGGCCGAAGAGGATAGTCAGCGCGAAGACGCCGATCACCGCGATGGCCATCGTCAGGCCGACCGACGGTGTCGTCTGCACGAACTCGCGCTTCTTCTCTGGCTCGATCACGAACATGCGCCACACGACATTCGCATAGTAAACAATCGAGACCGCGCTCATGAGCAGGCCGAGGATCACCAGCAGCGTCATGCCCGATCCCTGGCCCCAGGCGGCCCAGAAGATGACCAGCTTGCTCCAGAAGCCCGCCATCGGCGGAATGCCCGCTAGCGTCAGCAGGCAGACCCCCATGCCCGCCGCGATCCACGGCGAGCGGCGACCAAAGCCGTCGAAGTCGCGGATATTCTCGCGGCCCGTCGCATCGGCCAGCGCGATGATGCCCGTGAAGGCGCCGATATTCGTCACCACAAAGACAAACAGGAAGACCATCATCGCCTGATTGCCCACCGCCGACTTGTGGATGATGAGCGCCGCGAAGCCCACCAGCAGATAGCCCGCCTGGCCGATGCTGCTGTAGGCCATCATGCGCTTGATGTTGGTCTGGAGCAGCGCGCCGACGTTACCGACGATCATCGTCAGGGCGGCGACCACCGCCACCATCACCCACAGATAATCGTTGTTCAGCGCCACCAGCCCGCCAAAGACGAAGACCCGCAGCAGTGCCGCGAAGCCCGCCGCCTTCGAGCCAACCGAGAAGAAGAGCGTCGAAGGGGTCGGCGCGCCTTCGTAGATGTCAGGCGCCCACATATGGAACGGAACCGCCGACACCTTGAAGCCGAAGCCTGCGAAGATGAAGATCTCGCCGACGATCAGCAGCAGGTTGCCGTTGTGCAGCACGGTTGTGGTCGCCTTGGCGACCTCCAGCAGATCGGTTGTGCCGGTCGCGCCATAGATCAGCGTCATGCCATAGAGCAGAATCGCTGATGACATCGCGCCGAGCAGCACGTATTTGACCGACGCCTCCGCCGAGCGCGTATCGGTGCGCGACAGCCCCGCCAGGATGTACAGCGGGATGCTGGTCAGTTCCAGCGAGATGTAGATCGTGATCAGTTCGCCTGAGCTACCCATCAGCATCATGCCCGCCAGCGACATCAGGATGATGCTGTAGTATTCGCCCGGCGACGCGCGCAGGTACTTCTCGACATAGCGGTACGAGACGAGGATGACGCAGAAGCCGATCAGCAGGAAGAGCAGCTCGAAAAAGATGGCGTAGTCATCCACCTTCAGCATGCCATAGAAGCCTGAGGTCGAGCGCGCCCCAAACCAGTTGAACGCCAGGCTGAAGGTCAGCGCCAGCGGAATCAGCAGGCCAATGAGCGCGGTCGCCCACGTCACTGTCTTGCGGCGGGTCACGAGGTCAAGCCCCAGCACGACAAAGCTCAGCAGCGTCACGCTCAGCTCAGGCGAGAGGAGCCAGATTTGCGGCAGACCTATCGTTGATGTCACGGTATGCTCCCAGCTCTCTCAGCTCTAGTGTACAGCTAGCCCGCTCACGCCATGCAGCAATTGTTGCAGGCTCGGCGTGAGCAGATTGATTATCGGCTGCGGATAGATGCCCACGAAGAGAATCACCACCGCCAGCGCGACCAGCGGGAAGGCTTCGCGCACGCTCGCGTCCGTCAGCCAGTCCCACTTCATATTCAGCGGCCCGTAGAACGAGCGGCGCAGCATCCACAGCAGGTAGGCCGCCGTCAGCACCACGCCAAACGCCGCGAAGATCGTCGCCACCGGCAGCGTCGCGAACGACCCGGTGAAGACCAGATACTCCGCAACGAAGCCGCTCAGGCCGGGCAGCCCCAGCGCGGCGAAACAGGCCACCGAGTAGAGCAACATCAGCATGGGCATCCGCTTGCCGATGCCACCGAAGATGTCGATGTCGCGTGTGTGCGCCTTCTCGTAGAGCACGCCCACCGAGAAGAACAGCATCGCGGTGATCGTGCCATGGGTAAACATCTGGAGCGTCGCGCCCGTCAGCGCCGCCTGGCGGTAGTCGATGCTGGCGCTGCCAATCGCCGCCGCCGCCGCGACCCCCAGTAGCACGTAGCCCATGTGGCTCACGCTGGAATACGCGATCATGCGCTTCATGTCTTTTTGCACCATCGAAGCGCCCGCGCCCCAGAGCACGTTGATGGCCGCCAGCACGCCCAGCACCGGCGCGAACTCCTGCGCCCCATGCGGCGCGAAGCCCAGGCAGATGCGAATCAGCCCGTAGGCGCCCATCTTCAGCAGCACGCCCGCCAGCAGCACACTCACCGCTGTCGGCGCCTCGGTGTGCGCGTCGGGCAGCCACGTGTGCAGCGGCCACATCGGAATCTTGACCGCGAAGCCGACGAAGAGCAGCAGGAAGACGGCCAGCGCCAGCGAGACGCTGCCACCGAAGAACGGCAGCGTGCCAGCCAGCGTCGGCGCGGTCTGCGCGAAGTGCTGGAAGCTGGCGCTCTGGCCGCCCGTCTGGAAATAGATCAGGAAGATGCCCACCAGTGTGAAGGCCGAGCCAACCAGCGTGTAGATCAGGAACTTCCACGCCGCGTACTCGCGCCTCGCGCCGCCCCAGATGCCGATCAGCAGGAACATCGGGATCAGCTCGATCTCCCAGAACAGGATGAACAGGAAGAGATCGAACGCGGCGAAGACGCCCATGACGCCCGTTTCCAGGATCAGCATCATCGCGAAGTAGAAGCGCGGGCGCTTCTCCATCCGCCACGAGCCGATCACCGCCAGGAACGAGAGCAGGCCATTGAGGATCAACATGATCGTGCTCAGGCCGTCTGTTCCTACGGCGTAGTCCACCTTGAGGTGGAAGGTTCCAATGGCGGAGTCAATCCACGGCACATCGAGATACCACTGTGGGCTGGTCACCGAGCCAAAGTTCGGCGCGCCGTTGCCCAGCAGGCCAAAGTAGAGCCAGAGGGACAGCAAGAATACCACGCCCGTGAAGATTGCGGCGATCCAGCGCGCCGCGCGATCAGGCGCGAGCAGGCTGATGAGACCACCGACGAGCGGCAGGAAGACAATCGCAGTGAGCAGCATAGCGCCTTTCCTATCCTCCCCCGCCTATCGCACGAATGCGCCGGTGGCGATGAAGACCGCCAACGCGAGAATCAGCGCGCCACCAAAAATGGCCGCGCCGTAGTTTTGTAGCACGCCTGTCTCCGTCCGTCGGGTCGCGTCACCGAAGCGCTGCACCGAGGTCGCCGAGCCGTTGACGATGCCATCAATGACATACTTGTCGAAGAGCGCCGCTCCATTCGACAGCCCCAGCGCGATGTACTTGATGATCCAGCCGTACAGCTCGTCGAAGTAGAACTTGTTGATGATGACGGTGTAGATCGCCCGCCCCAGCGGGTTGCCTATGAAAACCCGCGCGGGGACGATCTCCACGCCGTACATCAGCCACGCCAGGCCCAGTCCCACCACCGCCAGCCCGATGCCGACATAGGTGAGCCCATCGGCGAAGGGGCTGGCGTACACTTGAGTCCCCGCCGTCAGGAAGTTCGCGAAGCCGCTGTCAACACTCCAGAAGCCCGCCAGCGCCGCTGGGAAGGCCAGGATAATCAGTGGCAGCGTCATCACCCATGGCGATTCGTGCGGGTGGGCGTCGCCGCGATACTGACCGCCGCCGCCCCACAGGCCGCCAACCGCGCCGCCCTTGCCGCCAAACGTCATGAAGAACAGGCGGAACATATAGAAGGCGGTCAGGAAGGCCGTGAACAGCGTCATCCCGTAGAACCAGTAATTGCCGCCATGCGAGCCAGCATAGGTGAAGGCTTCGCCGATGATGGCGTCTTTACTGAAGAAGCCCGAGAAGGGCGGAATGCCTGAGATGGAGAGCGTCGCCACCAGGAAGGTGAACGCTGTGATTGGCATAAACCTCGCCAGCCCGCCCATCTTGCGCATATCCTGATTGCCCGCCACCGCGTGAATCACACTGCCAGAGCCGAGGAAGAGCAGCGCCTTGAAGAAGGCGTGGGTGAAGAGGTGGAAGATGCCCAGCGCGTCGGTCGGGCCAATCGCCAGGCCGACGAACATATAGCCAAGCTGGCTGATCGTCGAATAGGCCAGCACTTTCTTGATGTCGTTCTGCGCCAGCGCGATCACCGCCGCGAAGAGCGCCGTGAAGCTGCCGACCCAGCCGACGACCTCCAGCGACTGTGGCCCGGCGACATTGTGGTAGAGCGGGAAGAAGCGCGCCACCAGATAGACGCCAGCGGCCACCATCGTCGCCGCATGAATCAGCGCGCTCACCGGCGTCGGGCCAGCCATCGCGTCGGGCAGCCACACATGCAGCGGGAACTGCGCCGACTTGCCGACCGCGCCGCAGAAGATCAGGATCATGGCCGTCGTCACGGTGAACTGATCGACGTGCTGGTACGTGCTGGCCGTATTCAGCGTGGTGAAGGTGAACGTCCCCGTCGCCAGGAAGAGCATCAGGATGCCGATCAGCATGCCGAAGTCGCCGACGCGCGTCGTGACGAACGCCTTGAGCGCGGCGGGCGGCGGATACGGCAGGTCGGAGCCTGCCGGTGGCGGGGCGACATCGAACCAGAAGCCAATCAGCAAGTAGGATGACAGGCCCACCAGCTCCCAGCCGATGAAGAGCACGAGGATGTTGGCGCCCAGCACCAGAATCAGCATTGAGACGGTGAAAAGGGCCAGCTCCATGAAGAAGCGCGAGAAGCCCAGATCACCCGCCATGTAGCCAATCGAATACAGATGCACGAGCATCGAGACGCCCGTCACCACGATCAGCATCACCGCCGTCAGCGTATCGACACGAAAGTCGATGATGTAGTGGAGCGGGCCGAAACTGAACCAGTCCCACAGGTGTACGGTTTGGCCATTCTGTTGCAGCGCGGGGGTCGAGAGGAACTGGAAGAAGATGGCGAGGGAAAGGGCGAACGAGCCGACCATCGCGATCACGGAGATCCAGGCGCCGATCAGCCCCCAGGTCGTCGTGACGCCGCCATGCCCATGGCCGCCGCCATGCTCATCGTGCTCGTCATGCGCCGCGCTGGCGGCGTGCGGATCAGCCGCGTGCGCGTCGGCGGCGCCGTGGCCGCCAGCGTCATGGCCACCGCTGCCGCCCGTCGGGCGCAGACCCAGACGACGCTGCGCCGCCATGTCCAGCGGGCGTGTCACGACAAAGATGATGATCATCGCCGCCAGTGGCAGCAGTGGAACCAAGGGGACGTACTCTACGGGACTCATCAACGTCGCAGCGCTGAATCCCCTGCCGCAAAGCATGGGCTGGAAGCGCCGCTCTCCTTTCAGTGGTATGCTTCACCTATCGTGCGGTACACGAGCAACGCCCTTCAGGTGGTGATGCCAGACGCATAGGCCGCAAGGCCAGGAGTATAGTGGGTGCGTCGTGGACGTTGACGGGTCGGACAGCCCCACTCTGGTTGTCAACCCGCCTCTGGTTGAAAGCCCAGTAGGGATGCGCGGGAATGAGCGCTCCTGATGGCGGCACGGTGATCCTCCGTAGCTGCAAGCCCCTGAGCCTACTCGTGGGGCAGTTGACGCATCGCTCCGTTACTCAGCGTCAGCGCCTGATGCGCCGCGAGCCTTACGCGAGATTACCAGCGCATCAGATTGATCTGGCCGACGTCAATCGTAGACCGGCGCCTGTAGATGGCGATGATCATTGCCAGGGCGACCGCGGCCTCCGCTGCGGCGACGGTGATGATGAAGATGGCGAATATCTGGCCGGTCAGCCGCTCACCATGGCCCGCCCCCGCGTAGGACTGGAAGGAGGAGGCATAGGCGACGAGTGAGATATTGACCGCGTTGAGCATGATCTCGATGCTCATCAGAATCGCGACGGCGTTGCGCTTGCTCAGCGCGCCAAACAGCCCGATGCAGAAGACCAGCGCGCCCAGCACGAGGAATGAGTTCAGCGTCACCATGCGTCGTGTTTCTCCTATCCTCTCTCGTGTCCGCTAGTCTTCGCGGCCAATGACGATGGCGCCAATGATGGCCGCCAGCAGCACCACCGACGCGATTTCGAAGGGCAACACGTAGCTGTAATTGAAGGGGCTGTAGAGCAGTTGTCCGATACGGGCCACTGAACCGCCGCCGTTGATGGCGTGAACCATGTTGGCCGAGGCGTTCGCACTGCCCAGCGCCATCTGGCTGGCGCCGACGGTGAAGATCAATCCGGCGGCCAGCGCTACCGCGATGATAGCGGCGAGCCAGGTCTGCCCGGAGAACGGGCTTGAGGATTGCGACATGGCGTTCTGGGTCAGCATGATGGCGAACAGCACCAGAATCGTGACCGCGCCAGCGTAGATCAGAATCTGCACAATCGCGATGAATTCGGCGTTGAGCAGCACGTAGACGCCAGCGGCGGCGCCGAAGACTACCGCCAGAAAGAGCGCCGCATGCACGATGTTGCGCAGCAAGACCACCGCGAGCGACGACCCCACCAGCGTGATCGCGATCACGTAAAACGCCACAGTAGCGACATCAATAGACATCTCGAAGTGTCCTCCAACCAGCGGGAATCCGCTCCAGTGGCGTCTTCTGGCGATTCGCCCGCGCGCCGAATGGATGCGTCGTCAGCATGCAGAGAACCCGGAATGAGCGCCATCTGTGATTGTATCACTGGCGTCAATTGCGACGCATGCTCTATGACGCCGGTCACGCAGAGCTTCGCCCTGCTGATTGAGGCGGCCATACCTCGCTCTCTACAACGTCTGGACACCAGGCGTCGCCACGCGCGAACGTCGCCTGTACTCCTATGCCGTTGGCGTGGCGCGGCGAGGATGGCTGTCGGCTGAAGCCGCGCCTACGGTCGGCTGGCGCCGGCGCAAAGCCTGCCTCCGCAGGCTCTCACCTCGCCGCATTCCTGCCCGGCTACGCGGGCTTCGCGGCCCGCAGGCCCATAGCTGCGGGATTACCCGCCGTTCACCCACGGCCTGTCGATACTTCGCGAACGTCGCCTGTACTCCTATGCCGTTGGCGTGGCGCGGCGGGCGCGTGCTACACTGGGCGCAGCCCTTGATTCTATCAGGCGGCGTCCACTCAGCGAGGAGTCGGTGAACATGCCAGCCGGGATGATCCGCCACCTGTGGCGCGCTCTGCGTCATGCGCTGGGAAAGATTCTAGCCTGGGCCGTTGTCGCGTTCCTGGTGACGGCGCTGCTGACCGAAGGCGCCACCATAGTGATTGCCGGGCCGCACGCGCTGGCGACGCTGGCGCCACATCTGGTCGCGCTGGCATTGGCGCTGGCGGTGGGCTACGCGGTGGGCTTCACCACGCTCATCGTCGAGACGGTCGCATTGCTGGAGCGCGGCGCGCTGGACCTGGAGCGCGCTGGAGCCGCTGGAGTCGAGAGGCTGGAGAGGATCAAACAGCCGCAGTGAGCGATCAACCCTCATCGGACGCCTTGATTGGCATATGGCTCGGCGCCTGCCACATTGAGCGGCGGCTGGGCACGGGCGGCATGAGCGCGGTCTACCTCGCGCAGCAGGAGCGGCCCCGACGCTCGGTCGCCGTCAAAGTCCTGCGCCCGCAACTGCTGGCCGATGCCCGCCAGTGGCCGCTCTTCCTGGCGCGCTTCCGGCGCGAGGCCGACGCGACCGCCGCGCTCGACCATGCCAACATCGTGCCGATCTATGAGTTTGGCGAGCAGGACGACCTCGCCTATCTCGTCATGCCCTACTTGCCCGATGGCTCGCTCGCCGAGTTGCTGGCGCGGCAAGGCCCGCTCACCATCGCGCAGACGCTGGCCTACATCGACCAGGTCGCCAGCGCGCTCGACTACGCCCACCAACACGGCATCGTTCACCGCGACGTGAAACCCTCCAACCTGCTGCTGCACCCCGATGGCCGCCTGCTGCTGGCCGATTTCGGCATCGCGCGGCCACTCGATCAGCGCGATCTGCCGCGAGTGGCGCTGGCCAGCGATCAGCGCGACGACGCCGGGCTGACGGTGGGTGGCATGGCGCTCGGCACCCCCGATTACATGTCGCCCGAGCAGATTCGTGGCGAGCGGGTCGGCCCCGGCGCCGACATCTATGCGCTGGGCGTGGTCTGCTACGCTATGCTCACGGGCCGCTCGCCATTCGGCGGCGCCCCCACCGCGCAGGTGCTCGGACGCCAGCTCTACGATGCTCCCCCGCCGCTGCGCACGCTGCGCCCGGACGCCCCCGCGCGGCTGGAAGAAGTCGTCTTCTGGGCGCTGGCGAAGGATGCGCAGGATCGCCCGCCGAGCGCAGGCGCCTTCGCCAAGGCCCTGCATGATGGCGCACGCGGCGCGCTGGGCGCGCTGTGGAAACGCGCCGCTGGCCCGGCTGGCCTTGGCCTCGCCGCCTTCCGTGGCGCGGGCATGGAGCCGCACGCCGACCAGCCCGCGCTGCATCCGGGGCTGGCGCCCGCTGGCGACGCGACGCTCTGGGACCCTTCCTATCACGGCGTGCAATCGCAGCGCCAGTTCAATCAATCGTTTGTGGCGCCTGTGACGGCAGGTAGCGCGGCTGACGCGACCGCATGGCCCGGCGCGCGTCCACGCGGCGGGGCGGGCGGCCAGCGACGGCCTGGCATCTCGCCCGCATTGCTGGCCGCCATCGGCGCGGCGCTGGTGATGCTGGTCATCATGGCGGTGGTCGTGGGGAATGCGCTGGGCGATAGCCTGGGCACGGCCTTCGGTGGCCCAGGCCACTCTAGCGGCCCTGTCCTCGCACGGCCAAGCCCGACGGCCACCATGACCCCTACGCCGACGGTGACGCCCTCGCCGACCGTCCCGCCGAACTGGCTGACTGCCACCCCCGATTCACTCAGTCTCACCTGCGACAGCAGTGGCAAGATGCAGGTCGTGACGCTGACCAATCAGGGGCCGTCGTCGGTGAAATGGTCGGCGCAGATGACCGACTCAGGCGTCAAACTGAGTTCGTCAAAAGGCTCCATCCCGGCCAGCCGCAGTATCAGAATCTCCGTGACCAACAACTCGATCGTCCAGTCGCATAGCGGCGAGATCGACTTCACGCCGCAGAGCGAAGACGCTGGCTCACCAGCCGTCGTCACCTTCACCACACAGGCGTGCGGCCTCTTCGGATGACGCCTTCAAATGATGCCGTGGGATGACGCTGGCTCAGGGCGAGGCGAAGAGCGCGCCGCTGCCATACTTCGCCGCGATGCGCGCCAGATGGCGCTCGCCATAGTCTGATGGCAGGTAAAGCAGCAGTTCGTCCGGCAGGCGCATTCCTGGCGCGGCGTGCGCCTTTACTCCATCCAGCGCCAGCGCGTCGCCCAGGCGCATGCCGGCGACCAGCGTGCGCAGCGCCTCCACCGGCGTCCACACCAGCGCGGCGCAGACCCGCGCATCCAGCGTGGACTTCTCCGCCATCGCCGCGCGGTAGACCGCGATGCTGATCTGTTGTGGCGCCTGCCGCGTCGCGCCAGAGCTTGCGGCGGCGGCGTCATCCTGCGCGTCGTTTGGCAGCATGCGCTCGAAGCGCAGGAATGGCGCCTGGTCGGCAGGCTCTGGCGCTGCGGCGCGATCGACGGCATGTCGTGGCGAGGGGCCATAGGTCCAGCGGGTCAGCAGTGGGGCGAGACGGGCGCCGAGCGTCGCTGGCCCCAGCGCCAGCGCTTCGGCTGCGGGCCTGGCGTCGGCGGTGTGCGCGGCTCCGGGGAGTTCCAGCCGCGCCGCGCGCAGGCCGTAGAGATCCTGCCAGCGCGGCTCAGGCGCCAGACACAGCGCGATCCGCTGGCGCTGGATGGCGAGCAGGGCGACGGCGGCAAGCTCAGCGGTTCGCATCGCTCCATCCTCTCACGCCGCGCCGCTGGTGGGCTACCCGCCGAGCGTCTGCATCGTCACATGGATGACCTGTTGCGCGATGAGCGTCAGCGTCAGCCCGACAGCCAGAGCCAGCCCATACCACAGATACGCGCGCAGCAGCTGATGGGCGGCCACGCGGCGCGCAGGCGCATAGGCGCTGGCCGCCAGTCCAGAGAAGCCCAGCAGCGCGAGCGGCGCCGAGGTCAGCGCCAGCAGTGCCCCCGGCCAGCCGCCGCGCGGCACAGCGATGACCACGACCACCAAATAGCTGGCCAGCAGCGCGATTCCGACGAGCGCCCTCGCGCCACGCGACCCGATCACTGTCGTCAGCGTGCGCGGCGTATGGACATCATCGACCACCTGCGCCGCGTCGCGGTCTGCCACGCGGGCGCCGCGCAGGCGCAGCCCTGCGACGACCGCAAACGCCATGCCTCCCAGCGCGCCCGCCACCAGCCACTCGGCCCGGGTGAAGCGCTGCCCCTGCGCTAGAATCGTCAGGCAGAAGAGGCCCGCCCCCAGGCACAGTGGCGTCAAGAGTTCGTCCAGCGGCGCGATGCGCGGGCGCACGCTCTTGATCCCATACAGTAGGAAGGCGACGAGGCCTAGCGCCAGCGCCAGCAGTGACGCCAGCAGGCCGCCCAGCAAGATGGGCAGCGCGAAGAGCGCCGCTAGCGCCAGCAGCGCGGCCCCCAGCGTCGTGGCGGCGTGGCGACGACCCTCCGCAGTCGGCGGCAGGCGATGCGAAGAGGCCAGCGCCGCGATTCCCACCAGCGCGAACATCGCCGCTAGCAGCTCGCCGCCCGCGACCAGCCAGTTGATAGGCGCGCCCTGGACGAAGAGCAGGGCAAGGGCGCAGAACACAGGCGGCGCGGCCAGCGCCGCCAACTCCAGCCGCATCGGGACGGCGACGGCGCCCAGCGCGCCTGGCTGTATCGTCAGCGCCGCTCGCAATCGGCTGGACGCCGCTGGTCGCGCCACATCTGGCGTGGTACCGGCTTCTGGCTGCGCGCTTTGATTCATCCGGACGCTCCTCTCGCGGCGTGCGCGTGACGGCGTCAGCCCTCACCCGTCGCGCGCAGCATCTGCGACCGGGCCGACCCCACCTCCCTAAAGTGCAAGCTCTATTCTACAACGGGCAGACGATTTGGGGAGTCTCAGCCGCGCGGCTCTCGCGGCGCTGCTCGCGGCGGCGTCATGCGAAACGCCCCGCTCCATCTCGTCGATGGGCGGGGCGTGGGCCTGAAGGCGCTGCTAACGGTCGGTGAGGCGATTCCAGTGGCGCAGGTCTTCCTCCACCTGGGCCAGCGCTTCGGTGAAGCGTGCCTGCGTGACGCCCAGCGTCAGGTCGCCGCGCGTCTTCTCCAGGATGCCGCGAGTCGCGTCGGTGGTGCGACGCAGGTTCCCGGTGATGGCGTCGGGGAAGTCCAGCGTGATGAGCAAGCTATAGATCTCATCCATGTCGCGCAGGATGTCTTCGCAGCCGTCGAGCTTGCCCTGGCGCATGCGGTCGAGCAGGTAGCGGCGCAGCTCGCCCGTCGCCTCGCCCAGACCGTTCAGGTAGGGCGCCCATTCGATGCCCAGGTCTTGCGGCATCGGCAGCGGTCGCCGCTGGATCAGCGACGAGGTCAGCGCGGCCTCGGCGTATTCCTTCTGCGCGTCGGCGACAAAGCCAGCGTAGAAGATGTCGAGATGCTCGCCGAGATCACGCGCCATCTCGCGCAAGAGTTGTCCGGCCTCGGAGATATGGTGATCGACCGTGTCGAACTCATCGCGGTGCGCGGCGCGAATGGCGTTGGCGCAGAGGCGAATGGCCGCGCGCGACTTGGGCAGCGCCCGCTCGCGCGCGGTATGCTTGGTGGCCAGATAGGCGCTGGCGGCCTGGCCAATGGCTTGCAAGTCCGACACGGTCCTCATCCCTCGGTTCCGGCCACTGCGGGCGCTGTGTGGTGAGCGCGTCTCCACGCTCAACGCCCGTACAGTGGATATACGTCTCGTCCGTTCCTTGTGTTACACCGCCCGACCTCGGACGCCGCCTGCCACCACGCGCTCATCCCCGCACAGGCGTCGCTGGCGTCGCCCCGCTCCTGGCGTCATGGCGCGACCGCATCGTCGTCGCGCGGATCGCGGCTGAGAGCAGGCATATTCATCAGTGTATACGGGTGCTCGGCGCCTGTCAAACGCACTATCACCGCTCGCCAGACGCCGACTAGACGCCGAGGTAGGCTGCCCGCGCGCGATCAACCGCCGCCAGCCGCTCATCGCCCAGCCGCCGATACGCCTCTGCCCGCGCGATGAACGCCTGCGCCGCCTCAGGCTCGCGCTCGATGGCGCGATCCAGCGCGTTGAGCGCCTCGCGCGAGCGCCCGATGGCCAGCAGCGCCAGCCCCACGGTCAGCGGCCCGCGATAATCGAGCGGCGTGCGCAACTCCATCAGTTCGCCCATCTCCAGCGCATCGTGTGGCTGCTGACGCTCTAGCAAGATCTGGGCCTTGAGAAAGAGCGCCGCGCAGTCGTCGCTATTGGCCGCCAGCGCGCGCTCGATAGTCTCCAGCGCGCCTGCCTCGTCGCCCGCCTCCAGGCGCCGCCGCGCGTCGGCCAGCGCAATGCGCGCCAGCAGCCGCCCCGCGCCGACCCCCTGCCGCGCGCCCGGCTCCGGTGTATCGGCCAGCCGCAGCCGCGCGTAGGGCGCCTGATGCTCGCCATCGGGCGAGACGCTCACGGCGATGACGGTCCCCTGCTCGTCCAGATCGATCTCCTGCCCGGCGATCAATCGCTGCCCCTGCGCCAGATTCTCGGCCACCTCCGCCAGAAACGTCTCCGCCTCAGCGCGCAGCGCCACTGGCGCGTCGGCCAGATCGAGTTCCGGGCGGCCAAACTTCTGTAAGCCATGGGTATGCAGCCAGCGGCTATCAGCGCCCCACGCCTCATCATGAATGCTCAGGTGCGCTGCGTATGGGCCAGTGGCCATCGCGCTGAGTCGTTCGGCTCCCCAGGCCGTCTGCGCCGCCGGATCGACCACCACGCCGCCCGTCAGGCTGACCAGCGCCCGCAGCCCGCTCATTGCCCAGCGCAGTGACTCGGCGATCTGCTCCTCGTCCGCCTTGAGCCGCACATCGAAGGTCAGCGTGCCGGTGCGCAGGGTCTGCGCATCTTCCGCGCCCAGGCGTCGGGTCAGCTGCCCAAAGGCGCCCTCGCCCATGCCGGCCAGCGCTGCTCCCGCGTGGCGGGTGACGCTCATGCGCAGCGTCGCGCTCCCGGCGGGCGCGCCCAGCCGACTGAGCCGATAGGTTCCCACGCGCGATTGGGGCGCCGCGCTGGCCGCCGCATTCGCTGGCTGATAGGTCGGCGTCCCCAGCCCCGCCGCCGCCAGCGCCTGGATGATGGTGGCCTCGGCGGGTGGCTCCGCATAGCGCGAGACGACCAGAAAATCGTTGACCAGCTCCCGTGACATGCCACGCCCCCACTATGCGCCGGGAACGCTCGGCGCGCGCTCCCTCTCAGATTGCTCAGAATGACCGCAGGAAATCCACGGGAATCCCTCTGGATGTCCCCTCCGTGCGTCGCCATTGTAGCATGCCGCGTCGGCCCGCGCAGCCATCTCACCCCATCCTTCAGCGTGTGAGTCAGGATGCGCGCCGGACTTCTGGGCAGTCCTGTTATCAAGCCGCGCGGCCTGCTCGTTTTCCCATACATGTGACGCCTGGCGACCGATCAGCGCATGGGGAGTTCTAGAGGCGAGCGGCGGCGCCGACCGCCTGTCTCGCCCCGCTGGTTTCGCCAGGTTCAGCCAGATACCGCGTGTACCCGCCAACAGATGATGAAGCGCCAGGGCCGACAGCGCGCTAACCCGCAACATACCTCAGGAGCGCACAGCGCGTGCGGCCACCGACGCGGGTGGATGACTACTCAGGGAGATAGCGTCGAATGGCCAATTTACCCAATGATCTGCACATCACCTATCAACTGCAGTTTCGCAAGTGTGGCAAGCCGACTTGCGGCACCTGCAAGCGCGGCCCCGGCCACGGCCCCTACTGGTATGCGTACTGGCGCGAAGGAAACAAGCTCCGCTCTGGCTACATCGGCAAGGCGCAGCCCGCTGGCGTCCCAACCGCCATCGTCGCCCGCGCCGAAGCCCGACTGGCGCGCCTGCGTCAGGGCCTCTAACGCCAGGGAAGCACACACAGAACAGGCGTCGTACTCCACGCGGAGTACGACGCCTGATTCCTTCTGGGTTTCGCTGGATGAGTGCTGGGATCGGCCTCTAGTGGCCGATGCTGCCTCGGCGCGCACGCCACAACTGCGGCGACCGCGCTCCGGCGCTGGCTCGCGTCTACACGCTGAATTCATCCAGGCGGCCGCGCTCGACGAGCCACTGCGCGAACCGCAGGCGCTTCAGCTCCGCCTGCGACGCCAGCGCCTCAGCCGACGTTTCCAGCCGCTTCGTCACTTCGATCAATCGCTCGGCCTCTTCGGGCGAGAAGCCCTGGGCCTCCAGCTCGATGCGGTCAGCCTCGATGGCCGACAATGCCGCGACCTCTGGGACCTCAGTGGCCTCCGTCGCGGGGGTTCCAGTTGTGCTGGTCTGCGTCACGATCGTCTTGCGCGGCGCGCGACGTGTGCGCGCTCGCTCGGTTGCGCCTGCCGCCTGTTCGGCATCGGACGCGCCTACAGGGTCGATCTCCTCCGTCGTGTCCATCGCGTCCATAGCATCCTGGGGCGTTTCGGTCAGATCGCATCCGGACGCTAGCTCGTGCGACAGCTCGGTGGGAAGGTACTCACGCTCTTCGCGCTTCTCTTCGCCATCCGGTCGCCTTGCCTTCTCTGTCATGACAGTCACCTCCGGGCGTTCACGTGGTGGTGGGAACTGGCCGAGTATGAAGGGTACTTCATCTCCGGTCAGTCGGCGTGAGCGGCCTCACTGATATATACGCGCTGCTCGCATGAGTTGTTGTGTGTCGGTAGTTCATTCTTTTCGCGCCCGTCCCCACCGGAGCATCGCGACGGCGCAGCCAGAGCGCATCCGAAGCCTGGCTGAAGCCAATCCGAAGTCTGGCTGAAGCCACGCCGCGCCGCTTTTGCTCCCCACGCGCGACGTATGCTATCATCGCAGGGGAGATGACGCGGACGGCGTTGGCGATGCTGGCGCGGCTACGCGCTGTGCAGATACCGCGACGTTGAGGACGGAAGACGCCAATGCATATGGTGACGTTGTACGCGAAGGCGGGGTGCCACCTCTGCGACGAGGCGCGCGCGTACCTGGAAGATGCGCTGGCCGACCTGAGCCAGGAGCTGGATCTGCGCGAGACAGACATCCGCGCGGACCCAGCGATATTCGAGCGCTACCGCTATCGCATCCCCGTCATCACGGTGGATGGCATCGAGCGACTCGAAGGCCGCATCTCCGACGATGCGGTGCGGGAACTCCTGCGTTCCCTCCCCTGATGGCTCAGGTCATCATCTCAATAGAGTATACCCCGTAGCACAAGAAAAGGCACAGCAGGCGATGGCGATGAATCGGGAGCAGACAATCGAGCGCATGCGCGCATGGGCGCGGCGAGCGCAGTCCGAGGCGGAAAACGCCGATACGCGCGACGACCAGCTCAACTGGCGCGGCCAGGTCCAGGCCCTCAATGGCGTGGCCAGCTATCTGAGCGAGCAGGGCGCCCAGCTCGATGACTTCGCCATCTGGGAGCAGGTCGTCGCCGACCGTGAGAAGGCGCGCCTCGCCTGGATCGACGCCCAGGAAGGCCCCGTAGTATCGTCTTACGCGGGCCAGGTCGCTGGTTTCGATGTCGCGCTGACGGCGCTCAAGGATGTGGATAACGTCGTCTGGCCGCGCTTCGAGCCGCACATCGGCTGACCCTGCGAACTCGGCTGATCGCGCGCCAGGCATGCGAGATAGGTTCGCCATGAAGATCGTCGTCGCCCCGCAGGCGCTCAAGGGCAGCCTGGACGCCCCCGAAGTCGGCGCCGTCATAGCCGCCGCGCTGGCCGAGGCGCTGCCTGCCGCGCAGGTGATCGTCATGCCGGTGGCCGACGGCGGCGAGGGCACGACCCGCGCGCTGATCGACGCTACCAATGGGCGACTGCTCAGCGCGCAGGTCAGCGGCCCGCTTGGCGCGCCCACCCGGGCGACATGGGGCATGCTCGGCGTGGGTGAGGCGCCGACCGCTGGTGAGCCAGTCGCCGTCATCGAGATGGCCGCCGCCGCTGGCCTGCCCCTCCTTCCTCCTGACCAGCGCGATCCCTCGCGCGCCACTACGCGCGGCGTTGGCGAGCTACTGCTGGCCGCGCTGGATGTCGGTTGCCGCCAGATCATCCTCGGCCTGGGCGGCAGCGCTACCAATGATGGCGGCGCGGGCATGGCGCAGGCGCTCGGCGCGCGGCTGCTCGACGCCAGCGGCTACGATTTGCCGCCCGGCGGCGCCGCCCTGGCCCACCTCGACCGCATCGACCCCAGCGGCCTCGACGCGCGCCTCGCCCAGACCAGCATCCGCGTGGCATGCGATGTGACGAATCCGCTCTGCGGGCCGGTCGGCGCCTCCGCCGTCTATGGCCCGCAGAAAGGCGCCGATGCGGCGATGGTTGCGACTCTGGACGCGGCGCTGGCCCACTATGCCGCCATCATCCAGCGTGATCTGAGGCGAGATGTGGCCAGTGTTCCGGGGGCAGGCGCGTCGGGCGGGCTGGGCGCGGGGCTGCTGGCCTTCACTTCTGCGGAGCTGATCCCTGGCGCGCCGCTCGTGCTGGAGGCGATCCATTTCGCCGAGATCGTCGCCGGAGCCGCGCTGGTCATCGTCGCCGAGGGGCGGCTGGATGAGCAGACCGCCTATGGGAAGATCACTGCCGCCGTCGCGCGGATGGCGCAGGCGGCGGGCGCGCGCGTGGTGGCGCTGGCAGGCTCCGTCGCGCTCGATGACGCAGCGCTGGGGGAGTTGGGCATCGACGCCGCGCTGCCACTGGCCAGCGGCCCGCTCTCGCTGGAGGAGAGCATGGCGCAGGCGCGTCCGCTGCTGGCGCAGGCCACTCGCCGCGCGTTGCGGCTCATGCGGGTGGGCGCGTCGTTGCCGCCTCTCGCGTAGTGGTCGAGCTTGTCGTCGTCCGATGCGATCCGGCGGCGTTGGGGATAAGGGGCAGGGTGAGCGTGAAAGCGGTTCCTGAGCCTACCACGCTGCGCGCGGTCAGCGAGCCGCCGTGCGCCTGTGCGATAGCCTGTGCGATGGCCAGCCCCAGCCCGCTGCCCTCCGCTTTTGGCGCCGCGTCTCCCGGCGGCGTGGGTGTGGCGCTGGTGGCAGGCGCGCCCGTCATGCGGCGCTGGCGGGCGGCGCGCTCGGCGCGATAGAAGCGCTCGAAGACGTGCGACAGGTCGTCGGGCGCGATGCCGGGGCCATTGTCCTCCACCATCAAGATTGCCTGGCCGTCCTGGCGTCCCACGCTCAGCCGCGCCCAGCCATCCGGCGCCTGGCGGCCATACTTCAGCGCGTTGTCGAGCAAGACCAGCGTGACCTGCTTCAGTCGGTCGGGATCGCCCATCACCATCAGTCGCCCGCGCCCATCGGTACGCATCATCACCTCGCGCTCGCCCGCCAGAATGCGCGCCTGATCGACGCACTCCCCGGCCAGCGCCGCCAGGTCGATGGGCTTCATCTCCAGCGGGCGGCCCGTATCCAGCCGCGCCAGCGTCAGCAGATCGTTGACCAGCCGCGACATGCGTTCGGCCTCGCGGCGCGTCGCCAGTAGCACGCGCTCGGTCGTTTCAGGATCATCCTTCGCGCCGCGCAGCAGCACATCGGTATAGCCGCGAATGCTCGTCAACGGCGTGCGCAGTTCGTGCGAGGCGTCGGCGATGAATTGCCGCATGCGCTCCTCGGAGCGCCGCCGCGCGCCAAACGCTGCCTCGATGCGCGCCACCATCTCATCGAAGGTCGCGCCAAGCTGGCCGATCTCGTCGTCGCGGTGATTCAGGCGCACGCGCTGGCTGAGATCGCCCGAGGCCACGCGCCGCGCCGCCTGCGTGATACGCGAGAGCGGACGCAGCGCCACTGAGACCAGCGGCGCGCCCACCACTAGCCCCACGACGAAGGCCAGCCCCATGATGATGTACAGCGCCAGCCGAATCGCGCCTAGCGCCTGGCGCGAGCGATTGAAGGTCGTCACGATCTCGACGAACCCCAGCGCGGCCTGGCGCGGCGCGGCGCACCGCGAGGCGGGATAGTAGCGCAGCGCGATCAACTCGACGCCATACGGCGTGCGCGTCGTGACAAAATAGCCGGTGTTGGCCAGCCGCTGCGAGCCGGCGCTGGTCGCGTTGGGGTTGAATGTGCTCTCGGCGCTGCTGGCCACCTTGGCGAGCTGCTTCGGCTCCAGATAATGCGTGGCGGCGTTTCCGGTCTGCGCGCTGAGCGGCGCCAGCACGGCGCCCGACGCATCCAACAGGTAGACGCCCTGGATGCTCCCCGGATGCGACGCCGTGATGGGATCGGCGATGGCCTGCTGGAAGGCAGCCTCATAGGGCAGCGCATCGGAGCAATTGGCCGCGCGCCCCAGCGTCAGCGTGTCGAAGCGCACCTGCGAGCCGCTGACTGCGGCGACGGCCTCCGTCTGAAAGAAGCCGAACTCGGTAGCGTACAGCGCCCGCCCAATAAAGAGATTGAGCGTCACGCCGAGCGTCACCAGCGTCAGGCCTAGCAGCAGCGCGTAGCTCAGCAGCAGCCGCCAGCGCAGCGTGCGGGGCCAGCGCAGGCCATCGCCCGTGTGCGCGCTGATGTGCGCGGCAGGCAGCAGCGTGGTCGGCTCGCCCGCGCGCATCGCATCCGTCTCTGCCGTCTCTGCCGATGGGCGCTCGCGCTGGCGCGGCGCCGACGGCGGTTCAGTCGCCATCTCGCCCGGCCCTTCAGCCCTTCATCACATAGCCGACGCCGCGCACGGTCTGGATCAGCCTGGGCGCGCTGGGGTCGTCTTCCAGCTTCTCGCGCAGATAGCGCACGTAGACCTCGATGATATTCGTCTCGCCCATGAAGTCGTACCCCCAGACGCGATTGAGGATGGTCTGGCGGTCGAGCACCTGGCGTGGGTGTGACATGAAGAGGTGCAGCAGGTTGTATTCAGTCGCCGTAAACTCGATGATGCGCCCGCCGCGTGTCACCTCGCGCGCCGCCTCATCCAGCAAAACATCGGCCACCTGCAAGGTGCGGCCGCCCGGGCCGCCCGCCGCCACGATGCGCTGGTGGCGGCGCAGCAGCGCCCGCACGCGCGCCAGCAGCTCCTCAAAGCTGAACGGCTTGGTGAGGTAGTCATCCGCGCCCGCCTCCAGTCCGGTGACGCGGTCGCGGACCTCATCTTTGGCGGTCAGCATCAGGATGGGGATATTGGCGGTGGCCTCGTTCTCACGCAGGCGGCGGCAGGCCTCCAGGCCATCCATCGTGGGCAGCATGACATCCAGGATGATGGCGTCCGGCTGCAGCCGCTGCGCCATGTCGATGGCGATATAGCCATCGCCCGCCTGATCGACCTGGAAACCCTCGTAGCGCATACCGAGCTTGATGAAGTCGACGATCGCCTGCTCATCGTCCACCACCAGCAGGCGTGGCTTGCGCTCGGCGCCGGGCGTCTGGCCAGGCGTCTGCGGGCCGCTCGCCGCATCTCTCTGTGGCTCTTGCTGATTCAATCCGCGCCTCATGCCTCTCTGCGGCGACTCCGCTCGCGACGCCTCACCGGATGCGTCCTCGATGCGTCTAACTGGCGCTGATTATAGCATCAGTGGCGCCCCATGCCCGCCGCAAAGCGATGTTTTCTCATCGCGCTCTCAGCATCCCCACGCCAAGCTCACATCCTGGCTCGCATACCCGCGCGCAATCGAGTCTGAAGTGGGCCAAAGTGGGGCCGGAAGTACTGCGAAACGGAACTTTTTGGCCCGCCATTCGCTGTATACTTAGAGGCAGCGAAAGCATCCAGAACCCCTCCCCGGCTCGACGTATCCCCCGACGACTCGCGGCGCGCTGATCCTGGCCGATCTTGTGGGTATCGTTGTTCGACTTTGTCATCATTCTCCGCCGAACCGCATCTGCGGTATGGCGGCGCCTGTGCGCCTTGTGTGCGGCG
>DATBTW010000413.1:0-2792 GCA_036559055.1 Ktedonobacterales bacterium | reverse complement strand
CACCGCCCGCCGCTTCTCGTTCAACGTGCCGGGCGGGCGCTGCGAGCGCTGCGAGGGCGCAGGGACGCTGACCGTCAAGATGCACTTCCTGCCCGATGTGGAGGTACGCTGCCCGGTCTGCCACGGGCGGCGTTTCACCCGCGAGACACTGGCCGTGCGCTATCGTGGCTACGACATCGCGCAGACGCTGGAGATGACCATCGAGGAGGCGCTGGCGCTCTTCGCCGATGTGCCCGCCGCGCGTTCGCGGCTCCAGGTGTTGTCAGATGTCGGGCTGGGCTACCTGCAGCTCGGTCAGCCTGCCACCACGCTCTCTGGCGGCGAGGCGCAGCGTGTGAAGCTGGCGAAGGAGCTGGGGCGGCGCGTTAATGGGCGCGCCCTCTATCTGCTGGATGAGCCAACGACGGGGCTGCATCTGGCCGATACCGCGCGCCTGCTGGGGCTGCTCCAGAGGCTGGTGGATGCGGGCAATAGTGTGGTAGTGGTCGAGCACAATCTGGAGTTGGTCAAGGCCGCCGACTGGGTCATCGACCTGGGGCCAGAGGGCGGCGACGCGGGCGGTCGGCTGATGGCCGAGGGCACGCCAGAGCAGGTCGCCCAGGCGGCGGAGTCCGTCACCGGCCAATGCCTGCGCGCGTCGCTGGGGTAGCGAAACTTCCCTCTCCTTGCGGGAGAGGAGCTGGGGGCGCCGTTCCGTCACAGCACATAGGGGATGAGCCGCTTCGTGCGCCGCATGTATTCCTGGTAGGGCGCGCCCAACTGTTCCCGCAGGGTACGCTCTTCGACGCGGATACGATAGCCCAGTCCGATCAGCGCGCCTGCCAGGATGAGAAGCAGGCTCAGCCAGTTCACGCAGGTCAGCGCGAATCCGCAGAACGTGACGAGGATGCCCGTATACGAAGGGTGGCGAATCAGGCGATAGGGCCCGCTATCGACCACGGCCTGTTGCGGGGAGATGGCTACCGCTGTGGTGAACCAGGCGCCTAGCGTGTGAATGGCGTAGAGCCGGATCGCTATCCCGGCGTAAATGAGTGCGATGCCCAGCCAGAAGAGGAAATCGCGTGCCACCGCGCTGGTGGTGATCGTGGCGACAGGAACCTTGTACGCCGCGACCACGCCCAGGAACACGCCCAGCGTGATGGTGATGATCAGAAATGCTTGCGAGCCGCGATCCTGTCGCCGCGCGCCCGCGCGCAGGCGGCGGAATGACCGGAAGTCTACGGCTCCCTCCATCACGCGCCAGAGAAGCAGGCTGACCGCCAGCACAGCCGCCAGCGCGGGTTGTTGAGCGAATACCGGGCGCATGATCTCGACCCTGCCTGTCTTGCTGTTCCGCATCTCGGCGCCGTCCGAGCTATCACTGCCTGGCGCCTGCCTCTATGCTACATCCGCTGTGCAAGTCCGGACGGCGCGCCCGGTCGCCGACAGACGCGACTTGACCCGCCAGCCGCGCTTGCGACTGACTGAAGTGAGAGCGCAGTCGAGCGATTGCAGCAGAGAGGAGAGCGCAGGCCGATGCGGCAGCAAGGAAGCCAGCAGGATGTGGCGGGCGGCGCCATGCTCTTCGAGGAGCTGCGCCCGCTGATGTTCTCCATCGCCTATCGCATGCTGGGCAGCGTCGGCGAGGCGGAGGACGCTGTGCAGGACGCCTATCTGCGCTACCATCGGGCACAAGCGGATGGCGTGGAGATCGCATCGCCCAAAGCCTATCTGACGACGGTGACGACGCGGCTGGCCATCGACGCGGCGCGCTCGGCGCGGGCGCGGCATGAGACGTATGTCGGAACCTGGCTGCCAGAGCCGCTGAGCGTTTCGCTCGACCCCGATCCCGCCGCCCTGGCCGAGATGAACGACGCGCTCTCGCTGGCCTTCCTCACGCTGCTCCAGACGCTCTCCCCGGTCGAGCGCGCTGTCTTCGTGCTGCACGAGGCCTTCGACTATCCGTATGAGGAGATTGCGGAGATCGTGCGGAAGAGCGAGCAGAACTGCCGCCAGATCTTCGCCCGCGCCAGGAAGCGCATCGGCGAGGGCAAGCCGCGCTTCGATGCCAGCCTCAGCAAGCAGCAGGAGCTGGCGAACCGCTTCTATAGCGCGGCGCAACGCGGTGACCTCGATCATCTGGTCGATTTCCTCGCGGCGGATGCCGTCTTCTATGGCGACGGCGGCGGCAAGGCGCACGCCTACACGCATCCGCTGGTAGGGCGCGAGCGGGTGGTCAAAGCGCTGCAAGCGATGGTCAGGGAGGCGGCCGCCTTCAAGATCAGCGTGCGGGCCGCGCTCATCAATGGCCAGCCGGGCTTGCTGACCTTCGACCCGCAGCAACGCCTGATCAGCGCGATGGTGTTTGACATCGCCGACGACGCCATCCAGGCGGTGCGCAGCATCGTCAACCCCGAGAAACTGGCGCGCCTCGGCTTCCCTGTCTCTGATCTCTACGCCATCAAGCGTTAGCTTTGCGTGACGCTTATAATCGCTGTTTCGCGCCATCTGTCACACATCTGCGAGCTATCTCGTCTCAGGGGCGACCATCACCCACAGCGGGCGATGTTGAGAAGGAGCACACGAGACATGAACATCTTTGTCGCAGGCGCGAATGGCGCCATTGGGAAACAACTCGTGCCGCAGTTGGTGGCGGCTGGCTATCAGGTAACGGCGATGTCGCGCTCGCAGCGGCATGTCGAACTGTTGCGGTCGCTGGGCGCTGAGCCGGTGATCGCCGACGCGCTCGACCCCGCAGCGGTCATGCGGGCGGTGCGCGACGCGCAGCCAGAGGTCATCATCCATGAACTGAC
>DATBTW010000412.1:0-3807 GCA_036559055.1 Ktedonobacterales bacterium | reverse complement strand
GCTGCTCGCGGTGGCGGAGTGGGCGTTGCTGGTGGGCAGCGTCTACCGTGGGCTGCGCGCGCACACGCATACAGCGACCTACGCGAGGGCGCTGACGGCGCTGGCCGCCGCTCCGATCGGGCTGGCGATCTTCTCGCTGGGGCAGTGGGAGAACTGGCTGTGGTCGTTCCAGATCACCTTCCTCTGCACGGTCTTCGGCGTGGCGCTGTGTGTCTACGGGCTGACCTGGACACGACGCCCCTCGCGTGAGGGAACCGCAGGAAGCCGACGCTCCAGGAGCACGGACGGCGAGCGCATCGGGTGGCTCGCGTTTGGGGTGGCGGTGGTCGGCGCGGTGGTGGCGGCGCTCTCCAGTCTGGGTGGGCTGGCGGTCTTCGTCGCGTTCCTGCCCGCTGTCGTCGCTCAGGGGTATCGCAAGACGCTCCTCTGGCTGGTGGTCGCGGTGGGGATCATCGTGCCGTATCTGCGCGGCTTCCCGCACTCGACGCCCTTCAGCCTGTCGCTGACCACCCTCAAATTCGTGATCGCGTACCTGGGCGCTCCTGCGGGCGCGCCCTCGGCTAAGGTGGCCTTCGCGCTGGGGACGTTGAGTCTGGCGCTGGCGGTGGCGAACGTGGGCTACTACTGGCTGCGTGAGCGGCGTCTCACGCCGCTGCTGCCGTGGATCGGGCTGGGCGGCTATGCCATTGGCCTGGCGCTCATCACCTCGCAGGGGCGCCTCGATCTGGGGCTGTGGTCCGAGATTGCGCTCACCTCGCGCTACCAGGCCTTCAGCGCGCTGTGGTGGGTGGCCGTCGTCTACCTGCTGCTGCGCAACCTCAGCAGCGCGCTCGCCCACCGTGAGGAGTTGGCCCAGGCCACGGGTCAGGCGCATGCAGCCCAGGCGCACGGGCAGGCGCAGCGGGCAGCCACGCCGGGGAGCGTCGATGCGCGGCTCCAGCCGTGGCTGCCGTGGCTGATCGGCGCCAATGTCGCGCTGCTGCTGCTGGGGAGCGCGGGGCTGCTGGTGACGAGCGTGCGCAATGTCTCGCCGATGGAGACGTTCCAGGAGACACAGCTGCAGACCGAGGGCTGCGTGGTCAACGTGGACTATGCCGACGTGCCGTGCCTGTGGCGCTTCTACCCCGCGCCCAACCAGTTGCAGCCGCTGGTGGCGTATCTGCGCGACCAGCGCGACACGATCTTCGCCGGGGACTATCAGCGGCTGGAGCAGCCGACGCCCTCGCCAGCGGCGCATGCGCTGGTGCGCTATTATGATCCCGCCGATGGCGACTACCTGGTCACCACGCGCTACGACCTCAACGCCTATGGCCCCTACTTCGCCCCCACAGTGCTGGGGTACGTATACGATCAGCAGCAGCCCGGAACCCACGCGCTCTACAGCTGCGCGCGGGCAGACGGCCAGCATTTCGTGTCGCTCAAAGCCAGTTGCGCGGGTGGGACGTATGTGCGCACCGAGGGCTGGCTGCTCACCAAGCCCAGTACGGCGGCAGGATCGGGGGCAGGGGCGAGCGCCGACATCCCGCTGTTCGACTGCCGCAGCGCGAGCGCCGCGGACTTCGTGTCGTCGCAGGCGACCTGCGAGAGCCAGACGGGCGCGGGGACGAGCGCGGCAACAGACATCGGGTCGCTGGGGTATGCGCTCGCCCAGCAGCCGTAGCCTGCGCACGCGCGGCTGCCGGGCGAGGAGATACCCGCATCCGCCATCGCTCTGTCGAACTAGTAGGAACACTACCGAGGACCCGGAAGGCGTTGTGACCGCTGAGCTGACCAACTTCGCCAGCGCACGCTGGCGCACGCCTCACAACAAGTCGCGGCGTGGGGCGTGATAAATTGCAGGTTGACAGCATGCCTGTGAACACCTGAAAATGGGCGAGAGCAAAAGGGGTACAATGCTGTCATGTAGGTATCCTACGCCCAGACCCTGCTTGCAAGCATGCGCAGTTGATGCGCCTGGCGCGCGGCGATCTGGAGCGGCCAGCTCTTATGTATCCGCTGTATCCGCGCCTTGCGAGGCGACCAATCCAAACACTGTCTACCGTGCGCGCGTTTGTGCCATCCCAGCACAGAGGCGCGCTGGCGCATCGGGAGGGAAGTCAGGGTGAGCGTCGATATCTCACAGTTGACCGCGCGTCTCGACCCGCAACGCCAGGCGTTGATTCGGGAGCAATACGAGGAGCGGGCGACCAATCCAACCGCCGCCTTCCTGCTCTGCTTCTTCCTGGGGTCCGCTGGCGCGCATCGCTTCTATCTGGGCGAATGGCGGGTCGCACTTGCACATCTCGCGCTCTTCGTGGCCGGGGTCGCGGCGCTCGTCGCTGGCCTGGTGCAAACGCTGCCACTCACCGTCAAGCTGGCGTCCAATCCCATCGGCGCGCTGCTGGACGCGCTGGGTGTCGTGCTGCTGCTGGTGGCGCTGATCTGGGAGATCATCGACCTGGGGCGCATTGATCATCAGGTCTATCAGCGCAATCTGCTGCTGGCGGAAGGCATCATCGCGGGGAATCTGCTCGCGGATCACACGGCCGCAGATCAGGCGCTCCAGCGGATCGAGGCAACCGCCGAGCGTGCCCATACGCAGGCCCAGGCGGCGGGCGCCCCCCTCGCGGGAGCCGCCGCTGGCGCGGGCATCATCACGGCGAGCGAAGTCGCCGACGCGCGCAGGCTGGCCGAGGAGAACGCTGGCTCGGCGACGATCTCGTACTCCGAGATGTCGCGCTTCGACATCAGCGCCGATCCTGACCAGGCGCGTCAGGCCCGCGCCGATGCCGAGCGCACCGGCGACTGGACCACCACCACCACCACCACCGACACGCTCCCCGGCGCCACGCCCGACGCCGCGCCCATCCCCACCGCCGAGACGGTCACGCGCACCCACACTGAAGACGGCCCGCGCGTCACTGACAGCTACGAGGCCGATCGCGTGTCGGGGCCATCCGCGCTGGAGGTGGCCGGGCTGAGCGGTGCTGGTCTGGGAGCCGCCGCGCTGGGCGCCGGGCTGTATGGCGCCGCGCACGAGCCTGCGGGATTCGATGAGCCGACGCAGCCTGCCTACCCAGCCAGCGCGCCTGAGTCGCCGCTATTCGACGCCACCGACGCGCAGATCGCGCCCACGCCAGCTCCTCACTACGACTTCGAGGATGACCTGGGCGACATTACAGACGCCAACATGCCAGCAGTGGCGCCGCCAGCCGCCGACGTCGCGATGGCTAACGCCAGCCCGGCCTACGTGCAGCTCCCCGACGAGCAGCAGCAGTCGGCCTGGGAACCAACCGCGCCCTTCTCGGTACTGCCAGAGGAGGAGCCATCCACAGCGGTCTACCACGCGCCGCCGCCACCACTGCCCGGCGAGCCGGACTATTTGCCGCACAGCGCGGAGGCGCCCGCCGAGGCGTTTGTGCCGCCTGTCGCCTCGGTCTATAGTTCGCCTGCCGAGGCGCCAGTCACCCCCACGCCCAGCTGGGATCAGCCGACCAGACCCCAGTCAGAGCCTTCGCATGCCGAAGATCTGAGCGAGCTGGCAGGGTTTGCGGGGCTGGCAGGCGGCGGAGCGCTGGCGGGCGAGGCATGGGCGCACAGCCATCAGACGCCAGAGCCTGCGTCAGAGCCTGCGCCGGAGCCAACGCCTGCGCCGGAGCCAGTCGCCGCCGCGGCGGAGGCGCCGAAGATGAAGCGCATTCGCGTGCGCCGCAAGGTGGTGGTGGATGGCCAGGTGGTGGCCGAGGAGGTCGTGGAACGCGAGATTCCCGCCGATATGGATACCAAAACAGCCGCCGAGCAGATTCAGGCCGAGTTGGGCCATCTGAC
>DATBTW010000411.1:0-10624 GCA_036559055.1 Ktedonobacterales bacterium | reverse complement strand
CAGGGCATCATCTGGGCGCCGACGCTGGAGGCCTACGTGACGCTGGCGCTCACCGCGCTGGCGGGGCTGCTGCTGGGGCTGGCCATTAGCGCCATCTCGCCGAACGCCGACCGCGCCATCAGCTTCGTGCCGCTGATTCTGCTGCCGCAGGTGATCTTTTCGGGGGCCATCATCCCACTGAAGGATTACCTCTCGCAGACGGTGGCCTTCATCATCCCGGCGCGCTGGGCGATGGCGGCGCTCGGCACGACGGTGGGGCTGCACGCCAGCGCGGTGGGCGGCGATCATCTCTTCGGCGATGACGAGATCTACCACGGCACGCTCTACTCGGTCTATACGCAGAGCGACGCGCTGCACCGGCTGCTGCTCTCGTGGGCGGCGCTCGGCGTGATGATCGTCGTACTCACCATCCTGATCGGCGTCTTCCTGAAGCGCAAGGATCACGCCGCCTGAGCCAGGGTGCGGCAGGCGGGCAGCTCTATCCTGTCATCGCCTGGTGACGCGCCACCAGGCGCCCGGCGGCGTCCCACAGCTCGACTTCGAGGGGAATCTGTATTGCGTCATCGCTGAGAAAGAGGACGATATGATCGTCGTCCACGCTGTCTTCCAGCACGATACCATTGGCCGTGTGGAGGCGCACGAGCGTGGTCGCGCCGCCATCGTCCACTACGCGCCCGGCGGCGTAGAAGCTGTTGGGCCAGCCGCCGCCGCACAGGTTCACCCACGCCTGGCTGCGGTGTGGGTCGCCGTCCGCGCTGCCACCCGCGCCGCCGTCGAAGAGCCAGCCGCCGTCGGCAGTGCGCCGCACGCAGCAGTAGAGCCGCATGCGCTCCCCGGCGATGCTCTCGAAGGTGACGGTATGGAGCTGGCGCGTCTGTGTCTGGCGCATCCTGCCGAAGTGGATGGCGTCTGGCCGGGCGATCAATTCGTTGCCACCAGTCCTGGCCTGCCAGCCGGCAGCATTGGGCGGAGGATGCGCCGGGCCACGCTTATTGCCAGTGGTCAGAAAGGCGCGAATGGCCTGCTCAGGGCTGCTGTACGCATCGGCGTCCATGGCGCTCACCTTTCCTGTCCTGCTGGGTTACGGAGGCGGAGTATTCCTCGCTGCGTACCCCTTCCGTGTACTTGATAATACGTAGCGGGCGCCAGTGCAGTTGGCGGCGTCAGCGTGATGTGCGCTATCTATAAGCTATCCGGCGGAGGATGCGCCTCGCGCGGCAGGCGAGGTGATGGGAAGCGAGTGGAGCATGTCCTTCTGGACTTCCTGGCGGGTGCGAGACGCCGCAGCGACCGAGTGGCTGGACGCCGACCAGATGGATGGCCGCGATCTGGAGCGCAACCTGCGCGACATCCGCTGGATCAACGCTGCCCTGGGCTGGACGACCTTCGCCACGCGCGATACGCTGCGCACGCTGCGCGCCGAGCCACAGCGCGCCTGGACGCTGCTCGATGTCGCCTCTGGCTCTGGCGATATTCCCATCGCCATCGCGCGGGCGGCGCGGCGGGCAGGGTTCGCGCTCTCCGTGACGCTGACCGATCGCTCGCCGCAGATTGTGGCGGTGGCGCGTGCGCAGGCGGCAGGCGCGCCGGGCGTCAGCGTCGAGCGGCAAGATGCGCTGGCGCTGCCCTACGCTCCGGGCGCCTTCGACATCGCGCTCTGCACGTTGGCGCTGCACCACTTCGCGCCCGACGCCGCCGTGGCGCTGCTGCGCTCCATCGCACGGGTTGGTCGGCGTGTAGTTGTCTATGATGTCGCGCGGTCGCCGCTGGCCTATGCGGGGGTGGTGGCGCTGACACGCCTGGCGCGCATGGACCCGATGACCTGCCACGACGGCCCCGTCTCGGTGCGCCGCGCCTACACCGCCGCCGAGGCGCTGGCGCTGGCGCGGGCGGCTGGCCTGCGGCATGCGCAGGTACGGGTACGCTTTCCCTATCGCCTGGCGCTCACAGCGGATGGCGCTAGCGCGGTCGCGACGGGAACGGATGACACGCTCGCCAGCGCCGAAAGAGGCTCGTATGCGCTATGATGTCGCGATTGTCGGCGCTGGCCCGGCAGGCTCCACGTCCGCCATTCATCTGGCGCGCGCCGGGCTGCGGGTGGCGCTGGTGGATCGTTGCGTCTTTCCGCGCGACAAGCCCTGCGCCGAATATCTCAGCCCGGCGGCGGAGCCGCTGCTGGCGGAGCTGGGCATTGCCGATCTGCTGGCGGAGGCGCGGCCCCATCGCCTGCGCGGCTTCCGCATCTTCGCGCCCAATGGCCGCATGTTCCAGGGCGATTTCGCCGCCACGCGCGGGCCAGGTGGCCAGAGCCTCTACGAGACGGGGCTGGTGATCCCGCGCAGTCGGCTGGACGCCGCCATCCTGCAGGGCGCGCGCCGCGCGGGCGCCGAGGTCTACGAGGGCTGGCGGCTGGGGCAGATCGAGCGACTGGGCGACGGCCCGCACGATGGCTGGCGGCTGCATCCCGTCGTTGGCGTAGCCTCGCAGCCAGCGGAGCCAATCGAGGCGCGGCTGCTGATGGCGGCGGATGGCCTGCACTCCACGGTGGCGCGGCGGCTGGGGCTGCATGTCGTCAGCCGCATGCGCAAGATCGCGCTGGTGGCGCATATCCGTGGCATCGCGGGCGTGGGGGCGTATGGCGAGATGCACGTCGCGGGGCGGCGCTACGTGGGCGTGGCGCCGCTGGAGCCGCCAGAGCGGGGCGACCTCTGCAATGTGGCGATGGTGGTGGATGAAGCGCGCGATGGCCGCCGCCTGGCTGGCAAGCCCGAAGCCTTCCTGCTGGACGCGCTCCAGACCTTCCCTGGCCTGCGCGGGCGGATCGAGTCGCTGCGGGTGGAGCGCCACACGTTGGCCATCAGCCGACTGAGCGTGCGGGCGCGGCGCCTTTCGGATGCCGGGCTACTGCTGGTGGGCGACGCGACAGGCTATTACGATCCCTTCACGGGCGAGGGCATCTACCGCGCACTGTTCGGCGCGGGGCTGGCGTCGCAGGTGGCGCTGCCCGCGCTGGCCACCGACGATCTCTCCGCCGCGCGGCTGGCAGCCTACGACGCCGCGCATCGGCAGGCGTTTCGCGGCAAGCGGCTGATCGAGC
Organism: Ktedonobacterales bacterium; assembly: GCA_036559055.1. GTDB lineage: Bacteria > Chloroflexota > Ktedonobacteria > Ktedonobacterales > JADMIN01 > JAKAIY01. The sequence goes on along the minus strand of DATBTW010000411.1, from coordinate 7,527 downwards.
AGATCATTCAGTCGGCGGTGCAGTTCCCTCCGCTGATGGATCACATCGCGTGGACACTGGGCCGCCGCAAAGCGATGGCCGACACTGTCGTCGCCGTGACCGGCGATTTTCTTCCGGCCAGCGCGGTCTTGCGCCCCGGCTATCTGCTGCGATTGGTGGTCTAGCGCGCCCGCGCCAGATCAACGCTCGCCGCTCCCAGGAGCAAAGAGTTGACTGTACATCCACGAATCCTGGCGATTGCCTCGGCGCAGCCAGCGCATCACTTCACGCAAGATGACCTGCTGGACTTCGTGCGCTGGTATCTGCTTGGCGCCGACTGGCGCGAGCATCCCGCGCAGGTGGAGCGGGCGCGCGCGCTGGCGCAGACCTTCGCCGCCGTGAAGATCGATGGCCGCCAGTGCGTGATCGATCCGAACGAGTATTACGTGCAGCAGCGCGACACCGGCGACCGCATGGCGGTCTACGGCGAGGCGGCGCATGCGCTGGGCGGCGAGGCGCTGCGGGCGGTGCTGACGGATGAGCGCTCACCACGCGCGGCCAGAGACATCACCGATCTGTTCGTTATCTCCTGCACGGGCTACACCGCGCCAGGGCTGGATGCGCTGCTGGCGCGTGACCTGGGCATATCGAGCGCGGTGCGGCGGGTGAGCATCGGGCACATGGGATGCTACGGCGCGCTGGTAGGGCTGCGCCAGAGCCTCGCCTCCACACGCGCCTATCCGGATGCGACGGCGGCGATGCTGTGCGTGGAGCTGAGCAGCCTGCACATGCGTCGCGCCGACGATGCTGAGACGCTGACGCAGATGGCGCTCTTTGGCGATGCGGCGGCGGCGCTAGTGCTGGGCCACGACGAGACGGCCACCGGCCCCGAGGTGGTGGATACGTATTGCGTGGCGGATTTTGCCAGCGCCGACCAGATGTCGTGGACGATCAGCAACGAGGGCTTCGTGATGGGCCTCTCGCCGCGCGTGCCGATCACCCTGCGCCGCAATATCGCTGGCGCGGTGGAGGGGCTGCTGGCGCCGCACGACCTGCGCCCCAGCGATGTGCAGCACTGGATCATTCATCCTGGCGGGCCGAGTATCCTGACGGTCATCCAGCGGGCGCTGGAGCTAAGCGACGAGCAGATGCGGCTCTCGTGGCAGATTCTGCGCGAGCGCGGCAACTGCTCATCGGCGACGGTGCTGCTGATCCTGGAGGCGCTACTGCGCTCTGGCAAGCCGCGCCGTGGCGAGTGGGGCGTGATGATGGCGTTTGGCCCCGGCCTGACGCTGGAGACGTGCCTGCTGCGGTTTTGAGGGATGAGGGGATAGGGATCGCGGCCATAAATGGCCGGCGCACGCGACGAGGGCATACATGCCCTTGCGCGCCGCCGCAGGCAGGCGCCCATCTGCGGCTTTTAAGCCGCCGTCGCGTGCGCCGGCCATTCATGGCCGAGAGCTAGCCTCAACCCTGGCCAAAAGTGAGGAGGCACAGCCGAGATGCGGGTGGGCATCATCGCGGAGACATTGCTGGAACGGCTGGCGCTGGCGCTGGGCAAGATTCCTGAGCCCATCGTCGAGGTGTTCCCTCCACTCGTGCTGGCGCGCAGCATCATGGCGGCGACGCGGCTAGGCGTCTTCGAGGCGCTTGCGGGTGGGCCGCTGTCTCTCGACGCGCTGGCGACGAGCTGCCAGACGGACCCCCGCGCGACGGCGGCGCTGCTGGCGACGCTGGCCAGCGCCGACCACGTGGCCGAGACGCGCGGCGGCTGGCGGCTGGCCCCCAAGGCCCAGCGCTGGCTGCGCAAGGGCAGCCCCGCCGATCTCAGCGCCTACCTCACCTATAACTACCTGCAATGGGACTGGCTCGGCGACCTCGAACGCTTCATTCAGACCGGGCAGCCGCTGGCGTTTCATGAGCAGCTGAGTGAGGCCGACTGGCGCCAGTATGAGCGCGGGATGGCGGTGATCGCGCGGCTCACGCTGCCAGAGGTGGTCTGGCGGGTGGCGCTGCCCGCCCACGCTACGACCCTGCTGGATGTCGGCGGGGGGCATGGGCTGGGCGCCGCGCGCTTCTGCCAGCGACATCCGCGGCTGCGCGCGACTGTACTCGATCTGCCCGCCGCGCTAGAGGCTGCGCCGCCGCTGCCCGCCGACCTGGCGCAGGCGGGCGAGCGCGTCACGCGGCAGGCGGGCGACGCGCTGACGGCGGACCTTGGCGCCGCCGCCTGGGATGTCATCTACATGGCAAATTTGCTGCACCACTTCGACGCCGAACAGATTCAGGGGTTGGCGGGGCGCGTGGCCACGGCGCTGCGCCCCGGCGGGCTGTGGGTGATTCAGGATGGCGTGCGCGAGCGCAGGCGGCGTAGCGAGCGCATGTCGGCGGCCATTGGTGACCTCTACTTCGCCCTCACCAGCGCCTCGGGCTTCTGGTCGTTCGGCGAGATGGCCGACTGGCAGGCGCAGGCCGGGCTGAGGCCGCGCCGCCCCATCCGCCTGCTGACGGCGCCGGGGCAGGGCTTGCAGATCGGCGTCAAGCTGGCAGCGTCCGGAGCGTCAGGAGGAGGGCCACGATGAGCGCGCTGGGAGGACAGCGTGGCCGCGCGAGCGATGCGGCCAGCGTGCGAACGGTCGCGCCGCGCGAGCGACTGCTGGGGCTGTGGCTGCTGATGCATCCGGGGCCGAGCCTCGTCACGGCGCTGGCCTATGCGGCCTTCGCGCTGCTGGCCGCGCACGGGCGCCCCGACCCGACGCGGCTGCTGGTGACGCTGGTGGGCATGATCGCCCTGCAATTCGCCATCAGCGCGCTCAACGACTATTGCGACCGCCAGGCCGACGCGCACAGCCAGAAAAACAAGCCACTGGCGCGTGGCGCGCTGCCGAGCTGGGTCGCGCTGGTCGCCACGCTGCTGCTGACCGCGCTGATGGTCGCCTGCTACGCGCCGTATGGCTGGGCGCCGCTGCTGATCGCGGGCGGCTTTCTGGCGCTGGGCTTCGCCTACGATCTCGGCCTGAAGTCCACCCCGCTGGGTGGCGTGCTGATGGGCCTGGCCTTTCCGCTGCTGCCGCTGCTGGCCTGGGATCTCTTCGCCAGCGTGCGGCCCGCGCTCTACTGGACCTTCGCGCTGGGGCTGGCGCTGGGGCTGGCGATTCATCTGGCCGACGCGCTGCCCGATGCGGAGGCGGATGGCGCGGCGGGCGCGCATGGGCTGACACAGGCGTTGGGTCGCTATGCGCTGGCGACCTGCTGGCTGCTGCTGGCGGTGGCCAATGTGCTGGTCATCGTGCTCGCCCTCGCTCACCTGACGCCTGTGCGCCCGCTGGCGCTGCTGATCGCTGAGCCGCTGGCGGGCGTGGCGCTGCTGGCAGCGGTCATCAACGGGCGCGCGAGCGAGCGGCCCGAACGAGCGCGGCTGCGCCTCAACTTCCTGCTGACCATCCTCATCGCGCTGGTGACGGCGATTGCCTGGCTGATCTCCGCCGTGCTGTGACTCTCCCCTGCATCTCTGGCCCGTAATCTGCTCCCTTCTACGCATCTGCGAGGGCGCACACTGTCCGTTTGTGTACATCCCTCTGGCGCGGCGCGTAGAATCGGCTGGGGCGCTCTGTCTCGCGCGCCCCCTATGGAGGTCGCTGTGAACCCTGAGGCGCCAACACCGTCCGCGCCAGCGAAGACGCTCGACTATTCGACGCCCCTATCCCCGCCATCGTCGGCGCCCGCCAATGGGGGGACGCTCTGGGGACGTATCTGGCGCTGGACACGCGAGAATACGTTCCTGCCCGCCTGGCTGCCAGAGCCGCTGCAGCATCCACTCGCGGGGCTGGCGCTGGCCGCGCTGCTGGAGGTGTGCGCGGGCCTGGTGACGCTGCTGCTGATAGCCGTCGTGCCAAGCTTCGCGTTCCTGGGAACCGTCCACTTGCTGGTAGTCGCGCTGATCGCGCTGACTTGGGGCGCCGCGCCCAGTTTGCTGGCGGCGGTGGTGGGCGCTATCTCGCTAGAGTTCTTCGTCCTGCCGGATGTAGCGGGCGGCGATATGGCGCTGCCCACCAATCTGGTGGAGACGTTCATCTTCCTGCTGATCTGCGGCATCATCGGCGTCCTCTCCAGCAGCACCGAGCGCGCGCGTCGCCACGCTGTCGATGCCTACGCCGCCTCGCAGGCGCGCCTGCTGGCGCTACGCGAGACGAACGCCCGCACCGACGAGTTTCTGAGCATCGCCAGCCACGAGCTGCGCTCGCCGCTGACCAGCCTGAAGGCTGCGTTGCAGCTCGGCAAGCGACGGGTGCGGCGCATCGGCGAGCAGGAGCAGCCCATTGCCGACCTGCTGAGTCAGCTCGATGTGGTGCAGGGATTACTCTCAACGGCGGAGCAGCAGGTTGATCGGCAAGATCGCCTGGTGGGCGACCTGCTGGATGTCTCGCGCATCCGCGTGGGCAAGCTGGAGTATCAACTGGAGCCGTGCGATCTGGCCGCCATCGTCAGCGACGCGGTGGATGAGCAGCGACTGTCGTGGCCTGACCGTGTCATCACGCTGGACGTGCCCACCGGAGCTGTGACGATCACGGGCGATGCGCACCGCATCGGGCAGGTAGTGACGAACTACCTGACCAATGCGCTCAAGTATTCGCCGCCGGGCGCGCCTGTGGCCGTCTCGCTGCGGGTGGAGCGCGACCATGCGCGCGTCGCCGTGCGCGACCAGGGGCCAGGGCTGACGGCGCAGCAGAGCGAGCACATCTGGGATCGCTTCCATCGCGTGCCGGGCATTCGGCAGCAGAGCGGGTCGGGCGCCGGGCTGGGGCTGGGGCTGCACATCGTGGGCGCCATCGTCGAGCATCACGGCGGCGAGGTTGGCGTGGAAAGCGCGCCGAAGCGCGGCTCGACCTTCTGGTTCACCATCCCGCTGCCACTGGCAGCGCACGCCGAATCCTGAGCTGAGCCGACGACCTGGCGCCACGCGCAAAGACAGGAGAGCGCCCCGAAGGACGCTCTCCTGCTGATCGTGTAGCGGCTAGACCGTGCGAGCGCGCTGGACGCCAGGGTCCTGCTAGTGACTCAAGTCGTTGATCAGGTTTGCCACGTTTGGCGAGCCCAACCCGGTCGGGATGTCGTAACCCACGCCAGCGCTGAAGCCGGGGCCGGAGAAGCCGTTATCACCAGACGTGACATCGTGGAAATCAGCGGCGTACTCGCTGGGATTCGCGCCAATCGCGTAGAGCGTGGGATTCAGGAAGCCGAGCGAGTGGCCAGCCGCCTGATCCGCGTCAGCCGTGATCGCCGCCCACTGCGGTGAGCCCGAGCTGGTGCCACCTGTGAAGAAGATATTGCCCTGCTGCACCGTCAGCACGCCAGTATAGACGCTGGCGTTGTAGGCGACGTCAGATGTCGTGCGGGCGGAATTGTGCGACAGCGCGGACTGATAGGCGGGCGCGCTGAAGATGACGCTTGGCGCGCCGCCGGTGGCGCCAAACGCGCCAGCCGTGCAGCCAAACAGGCAGTTGTCAGCGTCGTTCCAGACACTTTCGCTGCCATATGTGCCGCTGTCGTCAGCAAAGAGCAGGTTCGTACCACCAACCGCTGTCACCAGCGGATCCGAGGCGGGATAATTGGCAGTGACGGATGCGGTACCGTCGGTTGCGCCATTGTCTCCCGCAGAGGCGAACACCGTCATGCCAGCAGCCTGGGCGGCCACATAGTTGGCGTGTGCCTGCGCCATCTGGGTGTTGTTGCCGCCGCCTTTGATCGCGTTTTCTGGCGAGCCGAAGCTCAGCGACATGACATTGCCCAGGTGATTCTGGATCGCGTAGCGCTGGGCCACATTGAGGACGTTGCCGCCAGCATTGGACGCAATGACCAGATCAATCGTGGCGTCTGGCGCAATGGCGTGCGCCCACTCGACATCGAGGCTGGTTTCGCCCGCCCAACTGGCCGCGACGTCCTTATGCCCCTTCGAATTGGTATCATGGCCGGTCGGATAATAGATGTTGAGTGTCGGGTCTGGCAGGCCAAATACCTGATCGAAGAGTTGGAGGTCGCTCTGGATCGTCGGGCTGCCATAGGCGTCCACGATGACGATGGTCTGCCCAGCGCCTGTGGCGGAGTCGGGGATGTTGTAGGCCTTGCGAATCTCGGCTGGAGTGTAGCAGGCCAGCCCGAAATTTGCGATGCAGTAGCTCGGCGTCAGGAAACCGGGCTTCGCCTGAGCAGCCGGACCCAGGAGCTTCATCGGCGGCTTGGCGATGTAGGTGATCGGCGTGGCATCGGCGGTCGCCGCCGATGCTGAGTTGGCGTGGACGAACATTGCGCCAGCGATCATGGCGAATACGCCCAGTCCACTCCCTGCGATGAGCCATGCGCGTTTGGGATGACGCATGAAGTTGGTTACTCCCTTACTACCTCAGTGAGAAATACGCCCGGCTCCATTGTCGGGCGTGTGGCGCGCTACGCCGGGATGCGAAGGGGAAGCGTCCGTCGGCGCTGGCGTGGTGAACACCACAGACGAGCGCGCGAGGGGCTTCGTACGACCAACAGGCAATGCTACACGATCCGCTGCGCAGCAAATCGTCATCTGTGGGCGCCTCCGTGGAGCGGCGCCGACATAGCACGATCGCTAGCCGAGCTAGCATGGCAAAGCGCGAGGAATCGGGCAAGCGTCCTGGTTGATGTCGCTCAGGGCGTGTGAAGGATCGCGCCGCATGGCTGCCTGTGCAGCCATGCCACTCACTATGAAAGCACGCCGAAGCGCTCCGATCCTTCACTCGCCCTGCATCAACCGGTGCGCTCCCAGCCGATACCTTCGGCTCTGTCACGATATGAAGTTGTAACGAGCAGCGGGCATTTCGGTATCACCGCTCTACTTGCTCACGCATTTTCACGTAGGTCAGTGGGGTTGGCGCGTGTCAGCGTGACAACGCCCCGCCCCGCGCTGTACGCTACGCGCAGCAGCCGACGACGAGAGCGCAGGCGAGAGGAGCTGACGTCAGTGGAGTTCGCATATTCGGACAAGGGGCGCGCGCTGATCGAGCGGGTCAGCGCGTTCATGGAGCGCCACATCTACCCCAATGAGCGGGTCTATCACGAGCAGATCGCCGCATCGGGCAATCCGTTCCACCATACCGAGATCGTGGATGAGCTGAAGGCGCGCGCGAAGGCCGAGGGGCTGTGGAATCTCTTTCTGCCAGACGCGCAGCATGGCGTCGGGCTGACCAATCTGGAGTACGCGCCGCTGGCCGAGCAGATGGGCCGCGTACCGTGGGCTTCGGAGGTCTTCAACTGCGCCGCGCCCGACACGGGCAACATGGAGATTCTGGCCCAGTTCGGGACGCCAGAGCAGCAGCGCCGCTGGCTCCAGCCGCTGCTGGATGGCGAGATACGGTCGGGGTTCGCCATGACCGAGCCAGACGTGGCCAGCTCCGACGCCACCAACATCCGCCTGACGATGCGCCGCGAGGGCAACGAGTATGTGCTGGATGGCCGCAAATGGTGGACGACCGGCGCGGCGCGCGCGCGCTGCAAAATCCTGATCGTGATGGGCAAGACCGACCC
>DATBTW010000410.1:0-4306 GCA_036559055.1 Ktedonobacterales bacterium | reverse complement strand
CGGCGACGATGCCCGCTGTTACCGCCCATGCGCGCTGGCTCGACCGGGCGCGCCGCTCGTCTTCGTCGTCAGGCGCCGCCGCGAGCTGTCCTGGCTCGTCCGCTGGTATCACTTGCTGACTCATGCGTCTCGGCTCCTTTGCATGTCCGCCTAGCGTTCAGTTCGTCTGTGGCGCGTGGCTGGTCGGTGTCAGGGAATGCGGCTGGGCGTTCCCCGCTGCTGCTCGCCAGAGGGCTGCCCCTGCGAGGCCGCCAGCGCTGGTGGCGCCCCGCTCGCCAGCGAGTCTGCTCTGCGCAGCGCCGCGCGGATGGTCGTCAGCGCCGACCACAGCCAGCCCAGCGCCACCAGCGCCCACACTGCGAAGGCGATCCACGTGCAGTACGGACCAATGGCGGCCAGAAACTCCAATCCTGGGATGTGCGTCAGCAATTGCACAGCGGTGGCGTACATCCCCAGCGGGAAGACCACGCTCCACAAGGATGGGTGATAGCGCATCGGCTCTCGCACGATGATGTACTTCCAGACGCCGATGATCACCAGCAGCGGAATCCACCACGTCCCCCACGCCCACATCATCACTGTGAAGCCCTCGATGTAGGGGCGCAGCGTCACGAGCAGCGTGGTGGGCTGGGTGACATCCAGCATGCGCACGCCCGCGACAGTGGTAATGGCCATCGCGCCCATATTGATCCAGTATGGCGGTTTCAGGTCGCTCGGCTGAATCTTCAGGAAGAAGAAGCGATACATGATGAGCGCGATAAAGATCAGGTAGAGCAGCACGCCGAAGGTCCAGAAGACGTAGGCCAGCAGTTGCAGCGTGGCGCGCTGCCCCGGCTGGATGTTGGTGAGCAGCACCCAGGTGATGGCCAGCGACTCCGTGGCGACGATGGCGATCAGCCACGAGCCATTCAGCGCCTGGCCAATCGGCTGCGTGTTGGTGATGAGCAGCATCGCGAAAGTCCAGTAGGTGAGGATGAACCAGACGATGGCGGCGATGACGGTCAGCGCGCCGGGGATGATCGTCCAGTGTCCCAGCGCGGAACGTGTGGCGATCACGCCGACGGCGGCGATGAAGGTGAAGAAGCCAAACGCCGTGCTGGCGTCGAAGAAGTCGCGCCGCATCTCGGTCTTGTAGCGCAGCGCGCGCAGACCATAGACCACCGTGAGGAAGATCAGCAGCGCGCCGCCGATGGCCCAGAGAGCATACGAGAGCGTGAGCGCGCCTGTCAGCAGGAGCGCCACCGAGACGATGCCTGTCGCCATGACCGAAGCAAAATAGCCGGGATAGAGTGTCCGCACCCACTCCAGCCAGGCATGTCCTACTGCTCTCACGGAACCCTCACCAACCGTTCGCTACCGGGATTGTTCAGAGAGATGCGCCAGATCACGCTGCGGGGCCATCTACGCGGCTTTTCTCCCATTGTGACACACAAAAAATGATACCGCACTGTCTCGCATCCGCCATCGGGCGGCGACGCCCTAGGGTTCGCGTCCCGCGCTCTGCATGTGCGCCCATCATCAGCCCCGCTGGCTAAGCGAGCCACCGCCGCACTTTGTGATGCGTTTGTGATGTGACGCAGAATCCAGCGAGGCCAACCAATCCTGCGACATACTACCTCTACGCGGATTCACGGCCAGCCGCGTCGTGCGACGCAGGAAACCTAGTGGAGAACAGCAGATGAGCGAGAGCGCCCAGCCCCACACGAACGCCGCCAGCCCGCAGATCAGCATCGAAGACTTCGAGCGGGTCGATATCCGCGTCGGGCGAGTGCTTTCCGCCGAGCCGCTAGCGGGCGCGCGCAAGCCTGCCTACAAGCTGCGCATCGACTTCGGCGCGGAGCTGGGCGAGCGGCAATCCAGCGCGCAGATCACGGCGCTCTACACTCCGGAGCAGTTGGTGGGGACGCTCGTGCTGGCCGTCATCAACTTCCCGCCGCGCCGCATCGTCGGCTTCAAGTCCGAGGTGTTGACGCTGGGCGTGGCAAACGCCGACGGCGCCGTCACGCTGATCTCGCCGCGCAGCGAGGTCCCGCTGGGCGCGCGGTTGTTCTGAGGGGGCAGCCATTGACACCGCCCTTGCCCATCGCCTATGCTGCGCGCATTGACGCGACGCCAGCGCCGTGCTGGCCGCCAGAGGGAACGCCAGCTATGATAGCGCGACCCGCCGTGATGAGCCGCAGCCAGCAGCAGCGCCAGCTTCCACAGGGGAGGTCTGGGGCGCCGCGCCTGCTCGCGCGCCGGTAACGCCACGTCGCCCAGTGGCGATATGACGCCCGCCAGACTCCTACGCGATGGAGTCCGACGGGCGTCTTTTTATGTGAGGTGAGGCCGTGAATATCGTGTTTCTGCTGCGCGGGCTGGGGCTGGGATTCGCCATCGCCGCGCCGGTCGGACCGATCGGCGTGCTCTGCATCCGCCGTACGCTGGCTGAGGGGCGTGTGGTGGGCCTCGTCACGGGGCTGGGCGCCGCCACTGCCGACGCGACCTACGGAGCCGTCGCCGCGTTTGGCGTCTCGGCGGTCACAGCCGTGCTGGTGAGCGAGCGGCTGTGGATTCATCTGCTGGGTGCGCTCTTTCTGGCCTGGCTGGGGCTGCGCACGGCGCTCGCCCGCCCCTCCGCCAGGCTGGCCGAGCTCGATAGCGCGATGCCAGCGATCAGCGCCAATGCAGCGGCGCGGCGCGGGCTGCTGGCGGCGTGGGCCTCTACCGTGGCGCTGACGCTGACCAATCCCACCACCATCCTCTCGTTCGCGGCGGTCTTCGCCGGGCTAGGGCTGGTGGGCGCCAGCTACGCGGCGGCGGGGCTGACAGTGGTGGGTGTCTTCCTCGGCTCCGCGCTGTGGTGGGTGATCCTGAGTGGCGGCGTCAACCTGCTGCGCGCCCGCTTCGACGCTCGCGCCATGCGCTGGGTGAACGTCGTCTCCGGCCTGCTGCTGCTCGGCTTCGCCGCCTTCGCTCTGGCCACGCTGTAGTGCTGGCGCCCCAGCCCTCTCTGAATGGGAGAAGGACTGTATCAGGTAAACGATGTCGCGCGTGGCGAGACCCTCACCCCAGCCCTCTCCCAGAGGGCGAGGGAGCGGAAGGCTTCGGATTGGCAAGGATTCTGTTTGAGCGGCGGATGGCGCCTGGCTCGCCGCGCTTGTACGCCGCGCGCTGCCAACGGCACGGCCAGCAAGCTCCCCTCTCCCGCAAAGTGGGGAAGGGTTGGGGGAGAGGGAACGTCCCCGCGCAGTTGCCATATACTCGACTGTTTTAGTATACTTTTATCAGTGAAGTGTGGACTGCCGGACGATCTCATGGCGTCGCGCGACTCTGCCGCCGTTCCGCCAGTGGCTACGGATGGATCCATTTCGTTGGAGCCAGACGCGACTCGGCCCATGGCTGCCGCAAACTGACACACGGCGTCGCCCGCGTCCACGCAGCGCGCAGGCGACGCCGTAGAGGCCTTGGGGGCAAACGATGACAGTGAGCGATGCGGAGTTCCGGGCCGCGCTGGGGCGTTTCCCCACCGGAGTGACGGTGGTGACGACCTGCGACGGCGCGCGACCCGCCGGGGTCACGGTGAATGCCTTCGCCTCCGTCTCGCTCGATCCCCCGCTGGTGATGGTCTGCATCGACAAACGCTCACATCTGCACGATCTGGTCGCGCGCTCCGGCGTCTTCGTCGCGAACATCCTCGGCGCGCATCAGCAGGACGTCTCGCGGCGCTTCGCCGGACAGACCGCCGACCGCAACGATCGCTTCCACCTGACACCGTACCACGATGGCGTCACAGGCGCGCCCATTCTCGATGGCTCCATTGCTCATGTCGAATGCCGCCTGGTGGCCGTCTATCCCGGTGGCGACCACAGCATCTTTCTGGGGCAGGTCGTCGCCCTCGGCGCCGTCCCTGGCGAGCCACTGACCTACTATCGCGCACGCTACGGCGCCCTCGAAATGGATGTCGATGCCGGAGTGGCGCCGGGTAGCCGCGAATGACCGCGCCCCACTCCTCGTCTCGATCCGCGCCCTCAGCTTCGCCTGCGTCAGCTTCCTCTCAGCGCGGCGCCGTCAGTCTCATGCCGCTGTGGCCGCCGCTGGCCCCAGCCATTCGCGCGGAGGAGCGCGCGGCCGCGCTGACTGCCTTGCAGGCGGAGATTGCCGATTGCCGCGCCTGCCAGCAGAATGGCTACCTCGCCTGCGCGCGTCCGCTAGCGCGCCGACGCGGCCCCGCTGGCGCGCGGGTGATGCTGATCGGCCAGGCGCCGGGACGCCTCACCATCGAGCGTGGCATCATGTTCGGAGGGCCAAGCGGCGACACGCTGGA
>DATBTW010000409.1:0-2697 GCA_036559055.1 Ktedonobacterales bacterium | reverse complement strand
GGTGTGCTCTATTATGCCTTCACCGTCTTCCTGACGCCGATGCAGACGGAACTGGGCTGGTCGCGCTCGGCGCTGACGGGCGCCTTCTCGCTGGCGCTATTGCTCTCCGGGGTGGTCGGTCTGCTCGTGGGGCGCTGGCTCGACCGCCACGGCCCGCACGCGCTGATGACGCTCGGCTCGTGCCTGGCGGCGGCGCTGGTTCTGGCGTGGTCGCAGGCGCGCACTCTGGTCGCCTTCTACCTGATCTGGGCAGGCATCGGCGTGGTGATGGCCGCTGTGCTGTATGAGCCAGCCTTCTGGGTGGTGGCGCGCCACTTCACCCGCCAGCGGGGCCGCGCGCTGACTGTGCTGACCTTCATCGCCGGATTCGCCAGCGTCATCTTCGTGCCGCTGGCGGGCGCGCTGGCGCTGGCGCAAGGCTGGCGGGCGGCGCTGGTGACGCTGGCCATCATCCTGGCCGTCGTCACAATACCAGCGCACGCGCTGATCCTGCGCGAGCGGCGCGTCCTCACCCCCCAGCCCTCTCTCCCACAGGGAGAGGGGGAGCCAGAGGCCATCGTAGGCGATAAAGGCGCTGGCGAGGCGAAAGGGGCGGCGGGTGGCAAGGCGGCGCTGCGGTCGCTGGCCTTCTGGGGCATCGCGGCGGCGTTCTTCCTCATCACGCTCAGCACGTCGGCGCTGGCAGTGCACCTCGTGCCACTCTTGCAGGGGCGCGGCTACAGCCAGACCTTCGCCACCACCACGGTCGGCGTCTACGCGCTGATGGCGCTGCCGGGGCGGCTGATCTTCACGCCACTGGGCGACCGCATCCATCGCAACTGGGTCGTCGCCAGCATCTTCTTCATCCATGCGCTGGGGATGCTGGCGCTGCTGCTCGCGCCGGGGATGCTCGGCATCGTGGGCTATGTCGTCCTCTCTGGCGCGGGCTTTGGCGCGATCATGCCCGCGCGAGCCAGCCTGGTCGCCGAAGTCTATGGCGCCGCGCACTACGGGCAGATCAACAGCGTGGTGGCGTTCGTCTCGCTGGTGGCGCGGTCAATCGGCCCCATTGGCATGAGCCTGATCTACGAGTTCGCGGGCGGCTATCCGGTGGCGCTGGCGGGGCTGGTCGCCACAGCGCTGCTGGCGATGGCCGCGCTGCTGCTGGCCGACCGCTGCGGAGCGGTGGGCGCCGATCTCCCGCTGCGCGCTCAGCCCAGCGTGGCGATGTGGATGGTGCGCTGGCGAGGGCCGTCCAGCTCGACCAGCACGACGCGCTGCCATGTCCCCAGCAGCAGACGCCGGTTGGCGAAGGGCAGCGCGACGGATGGGCCGATTAGCGAGGAGAGGATGTGATCGGGCGCGTGCGGCGGGTTGTGCGGATGGCGATAGCTCTGCCTGGGAAGCGCGCTGCGCAGCGCCTGGAGCAGATCGAGGTCGGTTCCGGGGTCGAGGTCAGCGGTGGTCAGCGCGCAGGTGGTGTGCGCCGCAAAGACCACGCAGACCCCTTCAGCGCGCTCACCCTCGCGCAGCGTATCCTCCACCAGCGCCGTGATGTCCACTACCTGTTCTTTGTCCTGCGTCGCCACCGGTGTTGTTCGCATCTGCGCGCCCCCTGTTGGCTATGGCTGCGCCACGCCGATGTAGTTCGGCGTGCCATCGGCGGTGAACCACAGCGCGCCATCAGCGCCGACCGCCAGGCCAAATGGCACGCTTGACGGCGTGGCAAGCCGATAGAACTGGAACTGCCCCGAAGTCGGCGTGTAGCGCACCAGCGCATTGGCGCCCGTGCTGGTGAACCACAGCGCGTCGCCGCGTGTGATCACATCGTACAGTGTCGCTGGATCGCCCAGCGTATGTGGGACGTTCACCGTGGTGATCTGGTCAGTCTGCGGGTCGATGCGCCCGATGGTATCGGAGAGCAACTCAGTGAACCAGACACCGCCATCTGGCCCGACCGTCATGGAGTAGATCTGCGCCTTCGGGTTGTTGACGCTGTAGGTCGTCACAGCGCCCGTCGCGGGGTCGAGCCTGCCAACCTGGCCCCCGCTCAGCGCGCCATACCAGACCGCGCCATCGGCGGTGATGGCCAGCGCATAGGGATAGGTGGGCGCGGCGCCACTGGCGGCTGGCAGCGGGAAGGTGGTGATGGCGCCGGTCGTCGGGTCGAGCCGCCCCAGCGCGCCGCCCGTCACCTCGGTGAACCACAGGTTGCCCTGGCGATCCATCGTCAGCGCCTCTGGCCCGGCGATATTGCCGTTCACCTTCCCCAGCGGATATGTCTGGAAGGTCTGCGTCGCGGGATCGAAGCGCCCGATGTAGTTGGCTGCCTCCTCTGTGAACCAGACGTTTCCCTGCGAATCCACGACCTCTTCCATGATGTTGAACTGGCCGCCGGGTGGCGTCCAGCCCTGAACCTTGCCGGTCTTGGGGTCGAGCATGGCCAGCTTGTTCTGGCCCATCTCGCCTACCCAGACGCGTCCCTGCTGGTCGATGGCCGGATTCATCAGCGCGGGATTCGGTCCCGGCAGATGGTAGACCTTCTCATGCGCGGCGACGACGCCCTGTGGCAGATTGGCCTGCTGGGCGGCCTGCTGCTGCGGCGTGGTGGCGCGTGCGGGCGCGCTCATAGCGTTGGCGACGCCTTGCAGGCCCGCGACCGAGATGACGCCGACGATCAGCACGATCAGCATGAACCAGACGTCGCCCTCACGCCCC
>DATBTW010000408.1:0-3824 GCA_036559055.1 Ktedonobacterales bacterium | reverse complement strand
AAAAGCCTCTCCCGCCGCAGCAGGAGAGGCTTTTGGGAAGGGGGCCAGCTATTCCCCGCCGTACATGATGGCGCGCTTGACCTCCTCAATCGCCTCCGTGACGTGGATGCCGCGCGGGCACGCCTCGGTGCAGTTGAAGATCGTGCGGCAGCGCCACACGCCGTTGCGGTCACTCAGGATATTGAGGCGGTCGGCTGCGGCGCGGTCGCGGCTGTCGAAGATGAAGCGGTGGGCGTTGACGATGGAGGCCGGGCCGACCCACTCCGCATTGGCCCACACCGACGGGCACGACCCCGTGCAGGCGCCGCAGAGGATGCACTTGGTCGTCTCCTCGAAGCGTGCGCGCTCCTCCTGCGACTGGAGCCGCTCGGTGCGCGGCGCCGGCTCCTCGTTGATGAGATACGGCTTCACCTTCTCGTACTTGTGGAAGAAGGGGTCCATATCCACCACGAGGTCGCGCACGACCGGGAAGCCCAGCATCGGCTCGACCGAGATGCGCGCGCCCAGATCCGCCATCAGCAGCTTGCATGCCAGGCGGTTGCGGCCGTTGACGCGCATCGCGTCGGAGCCGCAGACACCGTGCGCGCACGACCGCCGGAAGGTCAGCGTGCCATCCTGTGTCCACTTGATTTTGTTGAGGGCGTCGAGCAGGCGATCGGTTCCCTCCACTTCGAGCGAGAATTCCTGCCAGTACGGCTCGACCTTCTCTCCCGGCTGGAAGCGCTTGATCTTGATGTGTACCCGCCGTTTGCTGCTATCTCCCGCCATGATGGCGCCGTATCCTCTCTGCTCGCTTAGTACTTGCGCTCTTTCGGCTCGAACTCTGTGACGACGACGGGCTTGTACTTCAGCTCCGGCTCGCCGACCGTCGCGGACTGGTAGGCCAGCGTGTGGCGCAGGAAGTTGACGTCGTCGCGCGCCTCGTAGTCGGGGCGATAGTGCGCGCCACGGCTCTCTTTGCGCGCCTGCGCCCCGGCGATGGTCGCCTCGGAGCAGTCCAGCAGGTTGCCCAGCTCGATGACCTCCATCAGCTCCGTGTTGAAGGTTCTGGAGTGATCCATCAGCCGCACTTTGCTATAGCGTTCTTTTAGCTCGACCAGCTTGGCCAACGCCTCGGCAAGTCCCTTCTCTTCGCGCACGATGCTGACTTTGTCCATCATGATGTCGCGCATTTCCTGGCGGATGGCGTCTTGCGTCTCGCCCTCGGTGCGGCCCAGCAGCGACTCCACCTGCTCGCGTGCGCGCTCCTCGGGATCGCTGGGCAGCGCGCCGAACTCGGCCTCTGGCAGCCACTTGCTGGCAATGTGCTTGCCCGCGCGGCGCCCGAAGACGATCAGGTCTACCAGCGAATTCGTGCCGAGTCGGTTGGCGCCGTGTACCGAGACGCAGGCCACCTCGCCAGCGGCGTAGAGGCCGGGCATCGCGGCGTTGTTCTCGTCAATGACCACCTGGCCATCGGTGTTCGTTGGGATGCCGCCCATTGCGTAGTGCGCCGTTGGCTGGATCGGCACTGGCTCATAGTATGGCTCGACACCGAGGTAATTGCGCGCGAAGTCGGTGATGTCGGGCAGTTTTTCGTCGATGCGCTCTTTGCCCAGGTGCGCGACGGAGAGGTAGACGTAGTCTTTGCCGTCGATGCCGCGCCCTTCGGCGATCTCCTGGTTGATGAAGCGCGAGACCATGTCGCGCGGGGCCAGCTCTTTCATTGTCGGGGCATAGCGGATGCAGAAACGCTCGCCCTCGCTGTTGAGCAGATAGGCGCCCTCGCCGCGCGCCGCCTCCGAGAGCAAGATGCCCACTTTGTAGAGGCCGGTGGGATGGAACTGGTACATCTCCATGTCTTCGAGCGGGATGCCGCGCCGATAGGCGACCGCCATGCCGTCGCCCGTGCAGGCCAGCGCGTTGCTGGTGATGCGCCAGGCGCGCCCGTAGCCGCCCGTCGCCAGCACCACGGTCTTGGCGTGGAAGACGTGCAGCTCGCCGTCGCGCAGGTTTATCGCCACGATGCCGACCGCCTGCCCGTCGTTGATGAGCAGGTCGAGCATCATGTACTCGTTGAAGAAGCGCACCTGATTCTTGACCGATTGCTGATACATGGTCTGCAAGATCATGTGGCCAGTGCGGTCGGCGGCGTAGCACGAGCGCCGCACAGGACCCTCGCCGAAGTTGCGTGTGTGACCGCCGAAGCGTCGCTGGTCGATTTTGCCCTCCGGCGTGCGATTGAAAGGCAGCCCCCAGTGCTCCAGATCGTAGACCGCCTCGATGGCCTCCTGCGCCAGGATCGCTCCAGCGTCCTGGTCGGTCAGGTAGTCGCCACCTTTGACGGTGTCGTACATGTGCCACTTCCAGTGGTCTTCTTCCAGGTTGCCCAGGGCAGCCGCTACGCCACCCTGCGCGGCGCCCGTGTGGGAGCGGGTAGGGTACAGCTTGCTGACGACGGCGATGCTGGCGCTGTGGGCCACCTGCATCGCGGACATCAGCCCGGCGCCACCGGAGCCAACGATCACCACATCAAACTTGTGGTAGTTCATGCCAATTGCCTTTTCCAGTCTCGCGCGACGGACGTTCGCTCGCGGCGCGCGCTAGCGGCCCAACAGACTCATGATCGACTGCGCCAGCGTGTGATTGGGCTGGAACATGATGATCGTCATCGACCCCATCAGCCAGAAGACCAGCGCGATGAAGAACAGCGCCGATACCACTGTCAGACGCCAGCCCCGCGACTGAATGTAGTCCTCGCAGGCGATGCGCAGGCCATTGAGGCCGTGGAAGAGCGCCAGGGTCAGCAGCGTGAGGTCATAGACCCGCCAGAATGGGTTGGCATAGCGTGCGGCGACGAAACCATAGACCGTCTGGGAAACGTCGGTGCTGATATGCATGAGGAAGACGTGCGCCAGCGCGATGACCAGCAGCGCGACGCCGCTGACGCGGAAGAAGTACCAGGAAAACGTTTCCCAGCCGGACCCGCCTTTGGCGGGTTTGGTGTACGCGCCGTAGCGGGTGAGCGTGCGCTGGGGCGTCTGGGTAGTCGTCTCGGTCGCCATGTATCGTCTCGATTCTTCTTGGCTGGATTGCTCTACATCGCGCTACAACGCGGGATTGGCGCAACTGCCCTGGGGACACACGCCAAACACTGGAGCCATGATGTAGAACACCGTCGGGATGAACAGCACGATGGTGAGAACCAGCACGGCGATGAACATCTGCTGCTGATATTTGTAGCCCGCAGGCCAGAAGTCGATCAGGATGATGCGGACGCCGTTGAAGGCATGGAAGAGCAGAGACGCGATGAGCGCCAGCGAGATGACCCGGATGATACCGGTGCTGAAGATGGCGATGGCGTCGTTGTAGATCGTCGGCCCGAACCCGATCAGCGTGATGTCCACAATGTGGACGAGCAGGAACAGCAACACGCCCAGACCGGTGATGCGGTGCAACAGCCAGGACCACTGACCCGACTGACCCCTGTACATGGCGTACTCCTCGGCAGAACTAGAGAGAACGAAGCCGAAACGCGAGAGCGCGCTACCACGGCGCGTGAGGTGAGCAGGGGCGTGTGGCGCGAGAGGCGTAGCGGAGAGCGGCCGGTCAGCGCGACCGCCCCACCTGGCGGGGCGTATCGCCTGAGCATGCTCTCCCTTCGCCTCGTCGCGAGATCGCTGCCACCTGACGGCGCTGTCGCAGGCGCGATGGTCTCCATCGTGCAACGGTGTGGCGTCCGGACGCAGGCGTACCTGGCGTGGGCCACTCACGAGAGATTATACGCTGTTTCGCATCCTGCGAGAAGTATACGCCTTCATGCAAGCGGCATTAGGGGGCAGGCG
>DATBTW010000407.1:0-2702 GCA_036559055.1 Ktedonobacterales bacterium | reverse complement strand
CGCCCGCGCCAGAGATGGTAGATGCGCAGCCGCAGCCCGCGCAGGCGCTCCGCTGGCAGCGCCGCCAGCGCGCCCACCAGCGGCCGCGCGTGATCGTTGAGGATGATGAAGGCCAGCGTATCGTCTTCCAGCCGCAGGGTGACGCCGGGCAGGCGTTGGCCATCCAGCCGCTCGCTGACATTGACCAGCGCGCCTTCGAGCGACCCGACCTCGCAAGGGCGCGTATCGAACTGGCAAATGAAGCAGAGCGCCCGTGCGGCGGATGAAGCGCCATCCGCCGCGACATCCGCCGCGATAGTGGCGACATCCTGCGCCGCCACATCTGGCCGAGGGCCAGGCCTGCTATCCGCCGCGCTGTCGCGCTCGACCTGCTCGCGCATGCCACCCTCCATCCGATCTGCATCCCGGCGTATCGCAGTTTAGTCGCCTGGCCGCAGGGTCGTCAAGGCTGTCTTTTCAGGCGGCGCGGTGACGCCTGCGCGCCGCTGCGCGTCCACCATAAGGGACAGGAACCTACAGGGAAGTCCGTCAGATGTCGCCCTCGCGCGCCGAGCGCCGCGAGCAGCCGCGCCGCTCGGCGGATGGCGATGGCCGCGCGTTGGCTGGCGCCATCTGGTTCGTGCGTGGCTGAGTCTGGCCATCGTCCGCGCTCTTCCATACCTATTCGTGATCTTTTCTCACCTTCATCACCTTCATCTTCAGCCAGCTTTCGCTGGCTTCAGGAGCGTACTGTGGATGAGCCAACGATTCCCGTCCGCCCGGCCCCGGTGATGCGCGGGATGCGCGGTCGCCTGCGCGTGGCGGTGGCGCGGTCGCTGCCTTTACGCATTTTGCTGATCGTGCTGCTCGTCGCGCTGGTCGGAGTCGCCATCTTTGCTGGCCTCTCCGCCTCGCGCCAGCCGCGACCGACTTTCGCCACCGCGCACACGGGGAATGTCATCCTCTCGGTGACAGCCAATGGAACCATTCAGGCGACGCTCTACCAGGCGGATTTCCCGGTGGATGGCGCGCTCAGCGAGATCGATGTCAGCGTGGGGCAGCAGGTGAAGAAGGGCGACACGCTGGCCAAGCTGGATGTGGCGCCATTCCAGAGCGCGCTGACCGCCGCTCAGGCGAGCCAGGACGCGGCGCAGCAGAGCCTGAGCGCAGCGCAGGAAGCGCAGAGCGATGCGCAGTCGTCAGTGGATGCGGCGTCGAGCGCGCTGGACGCGCAACAGAGCTATGCGCAGACCCAGTGCGCGTCGGCGCCGAATGATCCCGACGCCTGCGGGGCCGCCAACGCCGCTGTCGCGCGGGCGCAGGCACAGATGGCCGCCGCGCAGGCGCAGGCGAGCGCGGCGAAGGCACAGGTGGGCGCCGCGCACACCGCTGGCGCGAAGGCCGATGGCGTGGCGCAGGTCGCGCAGGCGAAGTTGGCGGCGACGACCCTGGTGGCCCCGCACGGTGGCGTGGTAACGGTCATCAATGGCGCAGTGGGCGGCAGGCCGGGCGCGACGGCGACAGGAATCGCATCGTTCATCACCATCGCCGATAGCAGCGCGCCCCTGGCGACGGCGCTGGTCAACTACAAGGACATCGGCGCGATTCATGTGGGCCAATTCGCCACATTCCAGGTGAAGCAGGCATCCTCAAGCGCGATCTTCACGGGCGCCGTGACGGGCGTCTCGCCGCTGGGGCAGGGCGCGGGCGCCGCGCTGAGCTATCCGGTGGCGCTGCGGCTCGATCCCGCCTCGCTGGGGCATACCACGCTGCTACAGGGGATGGCCGCCGAGACGCGCATCATCACCCACGCGCGCTACGACGTGCTGATCATCGCCCAGAGCGCCGTCCGCTATGCGCGTACAGCCGCGCCGGCCGATGGCTCTGGCGTGCTGAGCGCTAGCCAGGTGAGCGCGGCGCTCAAGAGCGCACAGGCGCTGGAGAAGTCGGTGATCGACTCAGGCTTCGACGCCAGCAAGGATCCGCTCACAGCGACCTATCTGGTCAGCTTCCAGCGCGGCCACTATGTCGCCATTCCCGTCGTGCTGGGCCTGAGCGATGGCCAGAACACGGAGGTAGTGGCCGGCCTGCAGAAGGGCCAGCAGGTGGTGGACGGCCGGCGCAGCCTGCTCTTCGGGTAGCAGAGAGCGTCAGAGATGCGACGAGGAGAGCGTTGGATCGCTGGCAGGGATTGTATCGCGCCAGGTGTCGTCATCTGGGAAGGCAAACCACCATCCGTGCAGATCTTGGAAGACGGTGGCATCCACTTCCAGGCCATCATCATCGTAGAGGATGACATGCTCACCCTGCTCCAGCGGAGGCAGACGGTTCACTTGCCAGGAGCCGGGAGCGCCGAACTTGACGAGACCCGTAGGCGCGCTGGTCAGAGTATTGAAATCGACATACAGGCGTTTCACTGTGTTCACGTTAGGGCCTCCTTCGTTTGGGAACACGATGCGGATTGGGCATACGCTGAAAGGTTTGTGTGAGCACATCCGCGACTACGGCTGGCAGTGTAGTGAGCGCTATTCCGTTGCGGTCGAGAATCACACAAAAGGTGTGATGATGACCCATCCCGGGACTGCTCCTCAATTGTATACGATATCCAATTGGAGTAAGAGCAGCCTGAAGGACAGCTTCGTCCTCAAAGCTAACTGTCGCGTTAGGAAACCGTCCCGACAAGGCCAAATCATCAAGGCTGAGGCCAGGAGCATATTGCACTG
>DATBTW010000406.1:0-3116 GCA_036559055.1 Ktedonobacterales bacterium | reverse complement strand
CGGCCCGCAGCGCCTGCGCGAGCTGCTCGCCCGCAGCGAGCCGACGCTGGCGCCCGGCGCCTTCGACGCGCTGAGCGCGCGCGTGGTCGAGGCGGCGGGCTTCGACGCGGTCTATATGACGGGCTTCGGCTCGACGGCCTCGATGCTGGGCCAGCCCGATGTAGGGCTGCTGACCGAACACGAGATGATGGAGAACGCGCGTCGCATGGCACAGGCCATCAACGTTCCGCTGATCGCCGACGCAGACACCGGCTATGGCAACCCCCTCAATGTCATCCGCGCGGTGCGCGACTACGAGCGCGCGGGCGTGGCCGCGTTACACATCGAAGATCAGGTCAGCCCCAAGAAATGCGGCCACATGGACCGCAAGCGCGTCATTCCGAAGGATGAGATGGTCGCCAAGGTTCGCGCCGCCCACGACGCCCGCGGCGAGAACGGCGTCCTCATCATCGCTCGCACCGACGCCCGCGCGATGGAGGGACTGGACGCCGCACTGGATCGCGCCGAAGCCTATCGCGACGCCGGCGCCGATCTGCTCTTCATCGAGGCGCCGCAGAGCGTGGACGAGGTCGAGGCCGTCGCGCGCCGACTGAAGGGGACGCCACTGCTTTTCAACTGGGCGGAGGGCGGCAAGACCCCACCCGTTGGGCTTGCTGACCTGAGCGAGATGGGATTCAAGCTCATCATCTTCCCGATCAGCCTGCTGCTGGCCGCTACCCAGGCCATGCAGGCGGCCGCAGCCGCTATCCGCAAGGATGGCACGCCCATCAACCTGGTTCCGACACTGCCATCCTTCCAGCAATTCACCGATTTCATTGGGCTGCCCGAGGTCAAGGCCGTCGAGCGGCGCTATGGAGTCGAAGAATGGTGAACGCATTCACCACGCCACTCGCGTGGGCGCGCCGGTCATGAGCGCGCAAGCTACTACCCCGGAGGGCGTGTCCATCACAGCGCATGGCCGGGGCGCACTGCTCTCGCTCGGCACGCTAGCGCAGTTCGGCGCCTCAGTCATGCAGCAGGGGACCTTCGTGTTGGGCGTCTTCTTCGCCCTCGCGTATCACCTCACGCTGACCCAGATGGGCGCCCTGCTGGCCGCCATGACCTGCGGGCTGATGTGCTCTGGCCTGGCCAATGGCCCGCTGGTCGATCTGTGGGGGCCGCGACGGGTGCTCTTCTGGGGAACTATCGTCATCACCGTCGCAGCCGCCGCCATCGCCTTCAGCCCCAATCTGATCGCCACGGTGGCGCTGCTGTTCCTGGCGGGACTCTCGCTGGGAACCGTTCCCATCTCCGGCACGAAGGCCATCCTGGTCGCATGGCCAAGAGAGCGCCGCGGCATGCCAATGGGCGTGCGGCAGATGGGCGTACCGCTGGGCGCGCTGGCGACGTCGCTCGCGCTGCCCACGCTCGCCAGCCGCGTGGGCCTGCGACCGATCTATCTGGGCTTCGCGCTGATCGTGGCGGTCTGCGGGCTGCTCTTCTGCGCCGTGCTGCCAGCGCAGACGGCGCGCCCCAGCCGCCACGAAGCACGCCGCGCGCCGGGTGAGGCGCGGCGCATTCTCGTTCCCGCCATCGTGGGCTTCCTGCTGGCCTGGGGCCAGTACACGCTGCTCACCTATACCATCCCGATGCTGCGCCACAATGGCATATCGCTGGTGGTCGCCGGGGCGCTGCTAGCTGTGGCGCAGGTCGGCGGCGCAATCGCGCGACTCGCGCTCGGCCACCTCTCTGACCGCATGGGTGGACGGCGCGCGCATGCGCTGCTGGGCATCACGGGGGTGGGCGTGGCGCTGGCTGTGGCGCTGGCCTTTCTGCCGCGCGCTACGCCAATGGCGCTGATGGTCGCGCTCTGGCTGGGGCTGGGCGCGGCGTTCGTCGGCTGGAACGCGCTGGCGCTGACCTGGGCGGGCGAGCGCGTCGCGGCGGCGCACGCTGGCTCAGCGATGGGGCTGGAGACCAGCGCCGTGCTCTTCGGCGCGACCGTCTCGGCGCCCGTCTTCGGCGCCATCGTCGAATGGGCTGGCTCGTATCAGGCGGCCTGGTTGACGCTGGCCGCTGTGTTGGCGCTGGCCTTCGCGTTGCTGCTGACGCAGACCCGCCGCCCGGAGCCGCATCCCGACGCCGATCCATCCGTGGAGTCGCAGGCGCTCTCGCTCAACACCTGACCCTCTGGAGGTTCATAATGCCAGACACAGAACGCGATGTTACGATTGTCGATGTCTTCCCGCGCGACGGACTGCAAACGCTGCTGCACGAGCCGCATCTGCACACACCCACCACGGCAGAGAAGATCACCATCATCGAGCGGCTAGACGCCGCCAACGTGCCAGAGATTGAGATCACCGGCTTCGTCCATCCGCGTGTCATCCCCAGCCTGGCCGACGCGGACGAGGTGGCGCGCGAAGTCGTCTCGCGCCCGCACAAGGCCGCATACAAGGCGCTTGTCCCTAATGTGCGCGGGGCGGAGCGCGCCATGGCAGCGGGCGTGCCGACACTCACCTGCCTCATCATCGCCAGCGAGACGTACAGCAGCCTCAATTCTAACATGTCGGTCGAACGCAACCTGCAGGAGATCGAGACGATCAGCAAAGAGGGTGTCGCCGCTGGATTCAATGTGACGGTCGGCATGGGCACAGTCTTCGTCTGCCCCTACGAGGGGCTGCAATCTGAGGATCACATCCTGCGCATCGTCGAGCGCATCGCCAACACCGGCGTGACCGAGCTATCGGTGGCGGATAGCGTGGGCATGGCCTGGCCAACGCTGGTGCGCGACCGCATCCGCGCCATCCAGTCGCGCTTCCCGCAGTTGCGACTGGCGCTGCACCTGCACACGCTGGCAGGGCTGGCGCTGGCCAACGCCTTCGCAGCTTGGGAAGTGGGCGTGCGCGCTTTCGAAGGCTCGGTCGGCGGCATTGGCGGTGGCATCGCGATGCCTGTCCACACGACGACGATGGGCAATGTCGCCACCGAAGACCTCGTCTACCTCTTCGAGCAGTGCGGCGCGCACACCGGCGTCGATCAGGAGGCGCTGACGCAGATCGGGCGCGACACCCAGCAGTTGATCGGCGCGGGCCACGCCTACACCACAACCTTCGGCACGATGGAGAACTTCCTGC
>DATBTW010000405.1:0-13150 GCA_036559055.1 Ktedonobacterales bacterium | reverse complement strand
GGCGCTGGCGATTCTGGCGCGCGAGGCCGTCACGCGGGCAGCCTATCGCCGCTACGGTAGCAGCCCACCCTGCTATCTGTGAGCTACTACTGCGGCTATGGCTGAGGCGCCGCGCTGGGCTTGGCCGCTGGCGTTGGCGCCGCGCGCTCGTAGAGCACGATGCGGGTGAATGGCACGCGGAAGACGGTGAAGACATCCAGGCTGATGAGCAGCCCCGCCAGCAGGCACAGCGCGCCCAGGAACTCGCCCAGCGCCGCGCCGCTTGAATTACCCAGCGCTTGCAGCCCCGTCAGGATGCTTGGAAAGACCGACCCCAACGCCAGCAGGATCATCGAGGCCAGCCGATAGCCGCCCGCGCGCTTGCGCCAGAACTGCCATGCGCTCCACGCCGCGCCGCCAAAGAGCAGCAGCGCGCCGGGGATATTCATCACCACCGCCGCGATCTCCAGGTCGCCGGGCAGCGGCTTGAAGGCGCGCACATTGGTGATGACGCTGGTGGGCGCGGTCGCCAGTTTGAGCAGGTCAGCCGCCGAGAATGGCGCGAAGAAGAGGATGCGAATCCCTGCGTAGAGCGCGATCACGACGGCGATGGTCGTGGCGATGTGGCCAATGCGGCGCGGCGCCAGCAGGTAGAGCGAGCCTAGCCCCAGGAAGGCCGCCGTCAGCACGCCGCCGAAGTAATACCACGCCTTGTACTCGCCAACCGTCCAGCCGCCCAGCGCGCCCAGAAAGTCCGCGCCAGCCGCCAGCCCATAGAAGAGCAGGCCCAGTGTCCACATCAGCTTGTGCGGGCGTGGGCGATGTAGCTGTTGATCGAAGATGAAGATGGCGGCCAGCAGCGCGCAGATCGCCGCCAGCAGCTCGAAAAGTGCGGTTCCGCTCATATGCTCACGATGCTCCCTGAGAGGCGGCGTCATCTGGCGCGCGCTGCCCGCTGAAATAGGCCACCAGCGCGGTGGTCAGTCCAGGGATAGTGTACTCCTGCGCGACAATCGCTGGCTCCAAGTCGTGCTCGCGCAGGGTTGCGGCGGTGATTGGCCCAATGGCCGCCAGCGCCACGCCGCGCAGCGCCTCGGCTGGTTCGCGCCCCGCCGCCGCCAGCCCCTGCAGCAGCCCCAGCGCGGTGGACGAGCTGGTGAAAGTGATAGCGTCCACCCGCTCGCCAGCCGCGTTGCCTAGCGCTCGCGCCAATAGCTCCGGCGCGACTGGCTGCGGGATCGTGCGATAGGCTGCGACTTCATCCACCTCCGCGCCGCGCAGCCGCAGCTCGTCTGCCAGTGTGCGTCGTGCGATGTCGGCGCGCGCCAGCAGCAGCCGCTGCCCCGCCACCATCCCCAGCCCGCCGAGGATGCCCTCGGCGACGTATTCGTCGGGCATGAGCGCGACCGGGACGCCTGCGCGCTCCAGCGCCGCCGCCGTGGCGGGGCCAATCGCCGCGACCTGCGCCAGCCCACGCTCATCCCAGTGATGGCCGGTGGCGGCCAGTCGCTCGGCGAAGGCGGCCACGCCGTTGACGCTGGTGAAGACCAGCCAGTCGTAGTCGCTCAAGTGGGCGATGGCGGCGTCGAGCGGCTCAGTGTCCTCAATCGGCGCGATGCGGATGGCCGCCAGCAGCGTCACGCGCGCGCCCAGCGCCTCCAGTCGCTGCGTCAGGGTATCGGCCTGCTCGCGTGGGCGCGTGACGCCGATGCGCCTGCCAGCCAGCGGAAGCTCTGCGCTGGCCGGACGAGCTTTGGGTGTGGCGCTGCCTGTATGCGTTGTGTTCGTCGTCATGGTTGGCTCCTGCCCAGTACAGCGGCGACGATCTCGCCCGCGCCCTGGCGCAGCAACTCGCGCGCCACCAGCCGCCCCAGCGCCACCGGGCGCGTCGCCTTGCCCGTGCGCTCTACGCGCAGCAGCCGCTGGCCATCGGGGCTTGCCACCACCGCCAGTAGCCGCAGCGTCTCGCCATCATCCGCCAGGGTGGCGTGGGCGCCCAGCGGCAGCAGACAGCCACCGCCCAGCGCCGCCAGCGTGGCGCGCTCGGCCAGCACGGCGCGGCGTGTCGGCAGGTGATCGATGACGCGCAGCAGGCGGCGCGCGCGACGGTCGCTGGCGCGCGTCTCCACTGCCAGCGCGCCCTGTCCCGCCGCCGGAGTCAGCGTCTCGATGGAGAGATATTCGGTGATGTGGCGCTCCAGGCCCAGCCGCTTCATACCAGCGGCGGCCAGGATCGTCGCATCGGGGCCGTCGGGCGCCAGGGTCTTGCGCAGGCGGGTATCCACATTGCCGCGAATGTCTACGATGCGCAGATCGGGGCGGCGATGCAGCAATTGCGCGCGGCGGCGCAGGCTGCTGGTGGCCACCACAGCGCCTTCGGGCAGGTCATCCAGTCGCAGGCCAGCGCGCGAGACGAGCGCATCGCGCGGGTCCTCGCGCTCGGTGATGGCCGCCAGCGCCAGCCCATCGGAGACGACGCTGGGCAGATCCTTCAGGCTGTGCACCGCTGCGTCAATCGCGCCGCGCCGCGCCCGTGTGGCCTCAGCCACCGATTCGGCCAGCGCCAGGGCGTGATCCTGCATCGGCTGCACAGCGATATCCAGCGCGCCATCCAGCAGGGCACGCTCCAGCTCGGCGACGAAGATGCCCTTGTCGCCCAGCCGTGCGAGCGGCGTATTGTGCGCCTGGGTGTGGTCACCCTGAGTCGAGATGGTCTGCACGCTGAAGCTGGCTTCCGGCGCGCGTTCACGCACGTGCTCCAGCGCCCAGTTGGTCTGCCATATGGCCAGCGCCGAGCCGCGCGTGCCGACGATAATCGGGGAGCCGCTGGCCGCGCGGGCGTGCGCGATGGGGGTCGGTGAGAGAGTCGCCACGGCGCCTCCGCCTTCTATCGTAGAGCCGAATCGTTTCGGGTGATGGGTCTGGTCGTCGGAGCGTTCAGCACGCCAGGCGTCGATGCCCATCTCACATTATAGCGCGGCGCGTCGGCTCGTCTATCGGGTGAAGACCCTAGGCCGGTGAAGCGATGGGGGCGCGGCGCGGTATCATGCGCTTGTGGCGCCGTCGCGTGGACGACAGAGAAGATGAGGAAGGCAATCAGTGCAGAACCATGCTGAGTGCTTCATCTGCCGCAAACATGCGGGTCTGGAGGCCGAGCCGCCCGGCGGGTACCTCTACGACGACGCGCATTTCCGCATCTGCCACGCTCCGGCGGCAATGGCGCTGCCCGGCGCCTTGCTGATCGAGTCGCGGCGTCATGTACTGGACTTCGCCGCGATGACGCCGGATGAGGCGGCGGACTATGGCGCGCTGCTCAGCCGCGTCTACGCCGCCGTCAAGCGCGTGACCGGCGCCGAGCGCGTCTACACGCTGGTGACGCTGGAGGGCGGAAGTGCGGCGCATTTCCATTCGTGGCACGTCCCGCGCTTGCCCGGTGCGACGGCGCGCGGGGTCACGTTGCTGGCGCAAGATCACTCCTGCTCAGAGGATGAGGCGCTGGCGGCGGCAGAGGCGCTGCGCGAAGCCTTACGCTGAGCAGCCTAAATGGCTCCCCTCCCCCGCAAAGCGGGGGAGGGGCTGGGGGTGGGGCTGCGAGTTGGAGGCGATGGACACGATGGAGGGTCGAGCGATGGCGAGTCAGGCGTATCTGCGCGTGGCGCGGGCGGTGAGCGAGGCGCTGGCGGCGGGGCGACCGGTAGTGGCGCTGGAATCTACCGTCATCACGCATGGGCTGCCGCGCCCCGCCAACACGCACGTGGCGCTGGCGATGGAGGACGCCGTGCGGGCTGAGGGCGCCATCCCCGCCACTATCGCCCTGCTCGATGGTCGTATCTGCGTCGGCCTCAGCGCCGAGGAGATTGCGCGGCTGGGCGAGGAGTCGGATGTCTGGAAGGCCAGCAGGCGTGACCTCGGCGTGGCCCTCGCGCGCCGCGCTACCGCCGCCACCACCGTCGCGGGGACGCTGGCCTGCGCCGCGCTGGCGGGTGTGCGCGTCTTCGCCACAGGTGGCGTCGGCGGCGCGCATCGCGGCGCAGGCGCCAGCTTCGACATCTCCGCTGACCTGCTGGAGTTGGCCCGCGCGCCTGTCATCACCGTCTGCGCCGGAGCCAAGGCCATCCTCGATCTGCCCCTCACATTGGAATATCTGGAGACGCACGGCGTCCCGGTGATCGGCTATCAGACCGACGAATTGCCCGCCTTCTACACCCGCGAGAGCGGACTGCGCACGCCACACCGCGCCGATAGCCCGGAGCAGGTCGCCGACGTCGCGCACGCGCAGTGGGAGAGCGGGCTGGGTGGCGGGCTGCTCGTCACCGCGCCTATCCCAGCCGAGCATGCGCTGCCCCGCGCGCAGGTGGAGGCGGCGGTGGAGCAGGCGCTAGCCGAGGCGCAGACGGCGGGCGTCAGTGGGCCGCGACTCACGCCGTGGCTGCTGGCGCGCGTCGCGGAGCTGACCGGCGGTGAGAGTGTAGCCGCCAATCGCGCCCTGCTGCTGAACAATGCTACCATCGCCGCGCGCATCGCTCGCGCGCTGGCCTCATCTGCGTCGTAGCCTCGGCTCCCCGCGCAGGTCGCCTCAACAAATTGATGAGGCGCATTCCCAGCAGCGTTGATGACAGCCATTCCCGCACCGACTACGCTGATCTGTGAGCGAACACGACCAACATCCGGTCGAATTTCGCGTCGCAAGAGGAAGGAGTCGTGTGTGGAACATCCACTCTCACAGGCGCCGGTCATCAGCACGATCGGACTGACTAAAACGTTTGGCTCGCGGGCAGCCGTTAACGACCTCGGCCTGGAGGTCATGCGCGGCGATGTCTTCGGCTTTCTGGGGCCGAATGGCGCTGGTAAGACGACCACCATTCGTATGCTGCTGGGGCTGATCCGTCCCACAGGGGGCAGCGCCAGCCTGTTCGGCCTGGACATTCCCGCCCATCTGCACGAAATTCTGCCGCGCCTGGGCGCTGTCGTCGAGACGCCCGTCTTCTATCCCTATCTCTCCGGCGTGGACAACCTGCGCATCGTGGCCGCCGCCTCCGGCATGCGGCTGGGGAAGGTCAATCAGGCGCGCATTGACGAGACGCTGAGCCTGGTGGATCTGGAGACACGAGCCAATGACCGCTATCGCACGTATTCGCTGGGCATGAAGCAGCGCCTGGCGATTGGCGCGGCCCTGCTGACCGATCCTGAGCTTGTCATGCTCGACGAGCCTACGAACGGGCTTGATCCAGCCGGTGTGCATGAGATACGCAAATTGATTCTGCGGCTGGCCGCCAGTGGCAAGACGGTGTTTCTCTCCAGTCATATCCTCTCCGAGATCCAGCAGGTCTGTAATCGTGTCGCGATTCTACAGCATGGCAAGCTCGTCCGGCAGGGCAGCGTGCAAGAGCTGCTGAGCGGCGGCCAGTCGCTGATGCTGCGTCTGGCGACGCCTGCGGAGACTGAGCGAGGGCTGACTGTGATCCAGCAGGCGATGCGGAGCGACATGCCCTGGATCGCTCACATCCGCAGCGCTCCCGACAAGCAAGGCCTGCCCTCGCTCTCCGTGGAAGCGCCCGCCGCGCGCTGGCCAGAGCTATCCGCGCTGCTGGCGCGCAATCAACTGTTTGTCGCCGAAATGTATCAGTCGGGCGCCAGTCTGGAAGACTTTTTCCTCGAACTGACGGGTACCGACGCAGGCGAAGGCTCGCGTGCCCGCGCCAGGTCGACGGATGCCACGGGCAGCGCTGACCAGGCGTGGTCAACGCGCATACGCGCCCGGCTCGATGATGTCGTCCGGAACGTGACGAGAAGGTGAGGGACGCTCCATGAGCGCTTCAACGAATACAACAACCGCCCAGGCCCAACTCGATGTGCGCCGCACGGCGCCGATAGCGTTGGGGCGTACGGATTACTTAAGCGTGCTGCTGCGCCTGATCGGCATGGATCTCTATAAAGTGCGCCAGCGCCTGCTCTCGCTTATGCTGCTGCTGATTGCAACCGTTCTGATCGGCGGCGGCTTCCTCGTCGGCGGCGCCACGGCCATCCGCGATGTGAATCTGCCCGCCACCAGCTTCCAGACCTATAGTTGCGCGCAGTTCCCGCATGACCCGCAGTGCCTCGACCACCCTCCAACTCAAGCGGACTACCAGCGCGCCAAACGAGAAGCGGTGGATGGCATCGCGCTCTATCTCAACATGCCGGGCGCCTGGAACGCGCAGGAGCGCTTTGTCATCGAGGAACTGGTGGCGCTGGGCGTCATCCTGGCCGGAACCCTGGTGGGTGGTGAATATAGCCTGGGCGCTGTGCGGCTGATGTTCACGCGCGGCCCTAGCCGACTCCAGTTCCTCATCGCGAAGCTCGTCGTGCTGGCCATCTGCGCCGCTCCGACGGTGTTGTTCCTGATTCTGCTGGGGTCGGGCGTGGGGGCGGCGATGGCCCAGCTCGCGGGGATTGGCGCGGGCTTCGGTTTCCTGACGCCCGCCGTCTTCGGCCACTTCGTCCTCTTCGCGCTGCTGGGGATGCTGTACTGGTACAGCTTCATGCTGATGGCGACGTTCTTTGGCGTGGCGGGCCGCTCGACGGTCGCCGGTATTGTCGGGCCGCTGGTCTGGCTGCTCGTCGAGGCGCCGCTGTCGGTCTTCCTGAGTCAGGCGCCAGGCTTTGCGCAGCGCATCCCCGACTTCTTTCTGGGGAACAACCTCCTGTCGCTGCTTCACGACCAGGAGCACGCGCTGGCGATTGGCCCGGTCGGCGCATATCCTGTGGGGCAGTCATTGCTGGTGATTGCCGCCTACCTGATCGTATTCGTGGGGGTGGCCTGCTGGCTCACAGCGCGCCGCGATGTGACGCAGTAGGCTGGCGCTGGCGGCTTCAACCGCTGGCCAGTTCGTAACGTATCTGGTTACAGGCTGAGGCCGTAGCCGTGCCGCTCGCTCCCTCCGTCGGAGCGGCGACACGGCGAGAAGAGAAGCGAGGCGGCGCCATGCGTCTTCCGCAGCGACTGCAGATCGTGTTCCCCTCGCGCTGGCCCAGTCTGCGCGCCCGCATGACGATCTCCTACGTCGCGGTGACCATTGGGATCGTGTTCAGCTTCCTGCTGTTCCAGGCGCTCGCAGTGGGCGCGGTAACGGCGCTCATACCATCATCGACCGCCCTGTCCGGTGACTTTAGCGTCGCCATGCGGCGCCAGGCCCACACCTACGCTGCCATCGCAGCGCTTCAGGCGCGAGGCGGCGCGCTCGACCCTGCCACTTCCTTCGACCCCAGCCAGCCGCACAGCATCGCGTTCGTCTCGCAGGACAGCCAGCGCTATGACGTGCTTGCGCCGTACATCACATCAGGCGCTCCCGATCCAACCTCAGTGGTCATCGCGCTCCTCGTCGCTCCGGATGGTCGCCTGGTGGCCAGCTCGTACCCGAAGCGCTATCCTGCGGGAACGGTGGCCTCCACACTCATGCCAGCCCAGACGCAGGCCATCGACCGGGCGCTGGCGGGGCAGGCGTCCACCGGAAACGAGCCGCTGCCGACCATCACCCTGGGCTACGCGGCGGAGCCAGTCCTGGACGCTGATCATCAGCCGATTGGCGCGGTCTTCTTGCAGGCGCCCGGCCCCTCGCGCGATGGTGTCTTCTCGCGGCTGTTGAGCGCACTGTCGAGCGTGGCGCTGCTGCTGGTGGTGGTGACGCCCATCGGCCTGATCTTCGGCTGGGTCGCGGCGCGCGGACTGGCGCATCGAGTGCGGCAGCTCGCGCTGGCGACTCAGCGCTTCGCCGCTGGCGACTATGCCCACCGCATCACGCCGACAGGGGCAGATGAAATCGGCCAGCTCGAGCAACAGTTCAACCAGATGGCATCACAACTGGTGGAGCAGATCACCCATCGCCAGCAGCTCGCCGAGCAGAATGCCCGATTGGAGGAGCGCGCGCGCATCTCGCGCGAACTGCACGACGCTATCTCGCAAGACCTCTTCTCGCTGCGCATGCTCGCCGATGGTTTGCAGGAGGCGTCACGCGCCGCGTCCGGATCAAGAGATCTGCGGCCGCAGATTCGGCTGCTGGAGCAGACGACGACCAGCATGACCCGCGAGATGCGCGCGCTGCTGCTGGAGTTGCGGCCCACCCAGTTGGAGAGCCTGGGACTGCCAGACGCGCTGCGGCGTCTCGCCGACGCCTACACGACGCGGCTGGGGATCGACGTCAATGCTGAGGTGACTGCGCTTCCGCTCGACATCAAGACCGAGCATGCGCTGCTGCGTATCGCCCAGGAGTCACTGGCCAACGCCGCTCGCCACTCCAGCGCGACACACATCGCGCTCGGCCTGGCGAGCGATGGCCCCGCCGCGCGGCTGACCATCCGCGACAACGGCGAGGGATTCGTCGCGCAGGATGCCGCTCACGGGCATGGCCTGGGCCTCGCGCTGATGCGTGAGCGCGTCGCGGAGCTGGGAGGAACCTTCGATCTGGCGACGGCTCCGGGGGCAGGCGCGAGTATCACCGTCACCGTACCGCAGGAGGGCGCCCGTGATTGACATCATTCTGGCCGATGATCACGCTGTGGTGCGGCAGGGTCTGCGCTTCATGCTTGAGCAGCGCCCCGACATGCGGGTTGTCGGCGAGTGCGGTGACGGCGCCCGTGCGGTGGAGCTGGCGGTCGAACTCCACCCCACCGTCGCGCTGCTGGATGTGCTGATGCCGGTGATGGATGGCGTGGCGGCCACCCGCGAGATCAAGCGAGTGGCTCCGGAAACACAGATCATCATGCTGACCTCGTACACTGAGGATGAGCATATCTTCAACGCTATCAAGGCAGGGGCGCTCTCGTATCTGCTGAAAGATTGCAGCCCGCAGGAGTTGGTCGCGGCGGTGCGCGCCGCTGCGCGTGGCGAGAGTCGGCTGCATCCGATAGTCGCCACGCGCGTGCTGCGCGAGATGCAGCAACACGCGCGGACACCGCTGAACGGGCTGACCGCGCGCGAGCTTGAGGTGCTGACACGCATCGCACGCGGGCGCTCCAACCCAGAGATCGCGCAAGAGTTGGTCATCAGCGAGCCAACTGTGCGCACGCACATCGCGAATATCCTCACCAAGTTGCACCTGAGCGACCGCACGCAGGCGGCGATCTACGCGCTGCAACAGCGCCTGGTTCCACTGGATGATGCGCTCGCTACGGACGATAAGGACAAGAAGGACAAGTTCGACACAGGTGGATAGTGGCGCCCTGTTCTAGCTCCTCCCGTGACATCGGACAGAGGCGCATAACCGAAGGATTGGGCAGTGTGTGGCCGCCGACGACTCCGCCGTGCTATGCTGGGCAGGGCGGCAGGCGTGGCGGGCGTCTGACGAGCGAGGATTCAGAGGGGTTCAGGGTGATCGAGCGCCAGGGTGACGAGTGTGTCTATCTGCTCTATGAGCATTTGGGCGGCGAGGCTGAGCTGCGGCATGGCGTCTTCACACGCAAGGGCGGCCACAGCGCTCCCCCCTTCGATGGCCTCAATGTCGCCACCACCACGGGCGATGATCCCGCCTCGGCGCGACGCAATCAGGCGGTTGTCGCACGCGCGATGGGGCTGCCACTGATGAGCACACGCATCATGCATGGCTCCGACATCTGCATGGTGGAGCGCGCCGCCGATGAATCCATCGAAGCGACTCGCGCGCGGCTCCGCCACATCCCCGCCGACGCCATGATCACCACTGAGCCAGGGCTGGGCCTCTTCTGGGGCTTCGGCGACTGCGCGCCCATCCTGCTCTACGATCCACGTCATCGCGTGGTGGCGCTGGCGCATGGCGGCTGGCGCGGCGCAGCGGCCGCGATTGGCCCGCAGACCATCCGCGCGATGACCGAGCGCTTCGGCAGCCGACCAGAGGAGTTGCTGGCGGGAGTTGGCCCAGCCATCCAGGCGTGCTGCTATCGCGTCAACGAGCAAGTGCGCGCGGCCTTCGCGGCGCATCCGCTGGCGCGCGAGGCGGCCGTCTTCGAGCAGCGCGCCGACGCTGAGGGCCAGCCCGCGCTCTATCTAGACGTGACGGCCTCGAATGCGCGCCAATTGCTGGCTGCGGGTGTGCGGCCTGAGCGGCTCGAAGTCGCGCCGTGGTGCACGGGCTGCGCCGAGGAAGATCTCTTCTATTCGCACCGCATGCGCCGACACGCCGATGGCCGCTTCGGCGTGGTGATCGGGCTGGCGGCCTGAGCGACTCCGGGCGTAGCGACACCAGGCGAGAGAGGAGCGCGCGATGGAAGGCTGGGCCGACCCACCACTGGCCGCGTCGCTGGCCGATGTGCGCCGCCGCGTGCAAGCCGCCGCTGCCTGCTCTGGCTATGACATCGCCGGAATCCACCTGATCGCCGTGACGAAGACCGTGCCAGCCGAGCGGCTGATCGCGGCGGCGGCGCTCGGCCTGACTACCTTCGGCGAGAACCGCGTGCAGGAAGCACGCGACAAGCGCGAGCGACTGGCGCAGCTCGCGGCGGACGACGCCGAGGTCGCACGGCTGCTGGCGGGCGTACGCTGGGAGCTGATCGGCCACCTGCAGACCAACAAAGCCGCCCGCGCGCTCGACCTCTTCGAGCGTGTGCAGTCGGTGGATAGCCTGCATCTGGCCGAGGCGCTGAGCGCGCGGGCCGTGGCGCTGGGGCGCACGCTGCCCATCCTGCTGGAGGTCAACATCGGCGAGGAGGTCAGCAAATCGGGGTTCGCGCCCGATGCGAGCCTGCGAGCCGCCGCGCGCGACATCGCCGCGCTGCCAGGGCTGCGCCCGGAAGGGCTGATGTGCGTGGCGCCCATCGTCGAGCGCCCAGAAGATGCGCGGCCATACTTCCAGCGCCTGCGCGCGCTGCGCGATGATCTGCGCAGCGAGGCGCCGCTGGGCGGCGAGAACGACTGGCGCGAGCTGTCGATGGGCATGAGCGACGATTTTGACGTCGCTATCGAGGCAGGCTCCACCTGTATTCGCCTGGGCCGCGCGCTCTTCGGCGAGCGGAACGGCGCCCCCTAGCCCCCTCTCCCACCGGGTGAGGTTCCGGAACTCCCCTCTCCCTGTGGGAGAGGAGTTGGGGTGAGGTCGGCGCGCGGCTTGCGCATGTGGGTACAATACAGGACAATACGGAAGAGAAGCGCGGGCCGCGCGATGGACGCGGTGAAAGCGAGGCGACGATGGAAGCGGCGGATTTCCTGCTGACACGGCGAGTGCGGCAGAATCATGCGCTGGAGCATGCGACAGTGACCATCCTGGCGAACAAGCTGCCGGGGCTGAGTGTCAGCGCGCGTTCCAATACTCGTGGATTCACCATTTTCGCCGACATCGATCCAGCGCTGGTGCGGCGCTGCGCGGGCGAGGCGCTGGCCCGTCTGCGCGCAGGCGAGGCTGAGCTGGCCATCCACCCGAACTGCGGCACCAACCTGGCCGTCGGCATGTCGCTGGCAATGATCGGCTCGCTCTGGTCGCTGACGGCGATGCGCCCGCGCACGCGCGTGGCGTCGGCGCTGGCCAGCTCGGTGGCGGGGGCCATGGCGGCGCGGCCACTGGGTAGCCTGGCGCAGAAGTATTTCACCACCCTGCCTGACCTGGCCGACGTGCGCGTGCTGGATGTGCGCACGCGCAATCTATTTGGGCGGCGCGTGGTCGAGATATTGACGGGCAGCATCGAGCGCTGAGCTTAGTCCTGAGCTTAGTCCTGATCGAGGCCGAAAGGAACAGGCGAGCATGCCATTCTTGCAAGCGGTGGCGACGATGGGGCTGCTGCATCTCTTCATCAAGCTCTTCTTCGGCTTCCTGGTGCTGTGCTTCTTCGCGCGCATGATTCTCTCGTGGCTGGCGATGGCTATCCCCTCACTGACGCCGGGCAACCCCTTCGTGCGCTTCTTCGACGTCATCACCGGCCCGCTCTATGATCCGCTCTATCGTGTACTGCCGCCTTCGAGCATGGGCGCATTCGACCTGCGCGGTATCATCGCGTTCATCTTCGCGTGGTGGGCGCTGGGCGTCATGGGCGCGATGCTCGCCTTCGCCATCCCCGGGACGTGGTAGCTCGTCGTCGCTTGGCCTGACGCTTGCGTTGTGCGCCATCAGCGCCTCTGTGGCCGTTGGATGAGGCCAGAGTGAGCCGCGCCCGGGCAGCGACGAAGGGGATTCGACCATGCAGTCATCGCTCGAACACGATCAGCAGACGCCGCACGTCCATATCGAGGCGTCGGCAAGGCCCACACTTCCATCACTGCTGCCCGACTCAGACGAGCCGGAGACACGCCGCCAGCGGCTCGGCCAGCATCGCAATGGCGCCTACAAGGAGAAGGTCAAGATGCGCGAGGTCGATCCGCAGGCACAGAAGGAGCGCAACCGCACGCTGGTCACGCTGGGTCTGGAGGTGGGGCTGGCGGTGATGCTGACGCTGGCGGCGCGCCTGTGGGGCTGGGCGCGTGAGGAGCGCGCCCGCGCTCGCGCCGACCGCGCCCTGCGCAGGCGCATCCCCGCGACCTGATACCACCTTCGTAGA
This sequence comes from Ktedonobacterales bacterium, assembly GCA_036559055.1. GTDB lineage: Bacteria > Chloroflexota > Ktedonobacteria > Ktedonobacterales > JADMIN01 > JAKAIY01. Next base: position 697 of record DATBTW010000405.1, on the reverse strand, counting down.
CGCTTCTACCTGGCGCGCCCCTGCCGATACCCAATGTATGGCTCCCCTCTCGCGCAAAGCGGGGGAGAGGCTTGGGGGTGAGGGGCGCGCCATCCTGTGATACGATGTCCCTCGCGGCTGCCGCTGGGCCGCCTGCTGTGCGATTAGGATTCCGCTTCCACCGCCGAGGGAGATCGCGACGTGTCCTCGAAATCTACCGCTGCCGCTGGGCCGAGCTTCAGCGACGATAAGCGTCTGTCCGAATTGCGCGCCATGACCGGCGAGATCGATGATCTGCGCGCCGCGCTACGTCTGTTGAGCTGGGATCAGAACACCAGCATGCCAGAGGGCGCGGGCGCGGGGCGCGGCGAACAGATGGCGACGCTGCAAGGGCTAGTTCACGACCGCTGGACGACGCAGCGGCTAGGCGAGCTGCTGAGCGAGCTGGCCGCGCCCAGCCAGAAGGCGCCATTCACCGACGCCGACCGTGCGCTGCTGCGCGAGGTGAACCGCGAGCGCGTCTACGCCACCAGGCTGCCACGCGGGCTGGTGGAGGAGATGGCGCGTGTCGAGACGCTGAGCTTCGAGGCGTGGCATAAGGCGCGCACGAACAACGATTTCGCGTCGTTCGCGCCGTGGCTGGCCCGCACCATCACGTTGCAGCGCGAGGTCGCCGACCGGCTGGGCTTCAAGGCGACGCGCTACGACGCCCTGCTCG
>DATBTW010000404.1:0-4276 GCA_036559055.1 Ktedonobacterales bacterium | reverse complement strand
ACTGGAGGAGGTGACCGAGGGCAATCTCTACATCGGCGAGCGGCTGGTCAACGAGGTCGCGCCCAAAGACCGCGACATCGCGATGGTCTTCCAGAACTATGCGCTCTACCCGCACATGAGCGTCTACGACAACATGGCGTTTGCGCTGAAACTGCGCGACCTCCCGCGGGCGGAGATCGAGGAGCGGGTGAACAAGGCGTCGGATATGCTGGGCATCCGCGAGTATCTGGGGCGCAGACCCAGGGCGCTCTCTGGCGGACAGCGGCAGCGCGTGGCGCTGGGGCGGGCGCTGGTGCGCGCCCCACAGGTCTTCCTGCTGGATGAGCCGCTCTCCAATCTGGACGCCAAGCTGCGGGCGCAGACGCGCACCGAGATCAGCCGGCTGCATCAGGCGACGCAGACCACCTTCGTGTACGTGACGCACGACCAGGTGGAGGCGATGACGATGGGCGACCGCGTGGCCGTGCTGAACGCGGGCGTTATCCAGCAGTTGGGCACGCCGCAGGAACTGTACGACGCGCCCTCCAATCTCTTCGTCGCCGGATTCATCGGCGCGCCCGCCATGAACTTCTTCACAGGTCGGCTGACGCGCGCGGAGGGTGGCCCCGCCGTGGTGATCGGCGAGGGAGCGGGCGCGACGACGCTGACGCCCGCCGGGCCAGCCGCCGATGTGGTGGCGCGCCACGCGAGCGCCGATGGACGAGCCTCGCTGGTCGGCATCCGCCCGGAGGATCTGCGGCTGGCGCAGGGCGAGCGCCACGATATGCTCGCGGGTGTGGCGGAGATCGTGGAGCATCTGGGCAGCGAGCAGTTGCTCTATCTGCGCGTCGCGGGGCAGGCCGCGCCCGATGGCGCCGAGCTGCAGAGCACGGTGGCGCGGCTGCCAGCGACGGCCAGTGTGCGCGTGGGCGAGCGCGTGGAGCTGGCGGTCGATACCGCGCGGCTGCACCTGTTCGACCCAGCATCGGGGGCGCGCCTCGCGTAGCGCGGCTGGCGCCCGCCCGTGCGCGGCTGGAAGCACGGCAGGAAGCGAGGAGATGGATGATGGGCGCGACATCAGATCGCTCGCATGGCCGCTCGCGGGCCGACGACCAGAGCGCGCCGCTACCCGCCGACCCGCCCGACGACGAGGAGGCGCTGGACTGGCGCGCACATCTGGGGCAGACGCGCCATGTGGATCAGCGCTGGCTGCATCGCATGAACAGCGCGTTTGTGCTGACGTGCGTGCGCGAGCACGGCCCGCTGACGCGCGTGCAGATCGCCGCGATGACGGCGCTGTCGCGGGCGACGGTGACGATGATCACGACGGAACTGCTGCGTGAGGGCGCGCTGCGCGAGGGCGAGCGCCTGCCCTCGACCGCGCGCGGTGGGCGGCGCGCCATCCTGCTCTACGCCCGCGCGCGGGCCGGCGGCGAGTGACGGACCCTCCCTAACCCCTCCCTCGCTCTCGGCCATGAATGGCCGGAGCACGCGACGGCGGCTTGAAAGCCGCTGACGGGCGCCCGCCTGCGGCAGCGCGGCGGGGCATTTATGCCCCTTCGCTCCGCGCGTCGGCCATTTATGGACGCGACTACCCCAATCAGCGCGCAGGTGGCGAGAAAGCCAATAAGCCCCTCCCCGCCAGGGCGGGGGAGGGGCTTTTGAGCATGTCGCAGACTCGCCGCAGTGGTTCAAGCCTGGGAAGAGTTAGAGGCGATACGCTCGAACCACTCTACTCCTCTCCGCGCTCTGATCTCGTCTCTCGTTAAGGCCGCAAAATATGGCGCGTTATAGACCTTAGAAGCGGTGAGCAGAACCTGTCCCTCGGTCACTATGAGCCAATGAGGCCCCGCCGCCCGGGGAGTGAGTGGGAGAGAGTGGGGATGCGTTTGGCGCCGCGCCATTGCTGTTGATAAGGAGATACTAGAGTGAATCAAAAGGCTCTATCTACCCACGTATCGCCAGTGACGAGGCGCGGGCCTGTCTGGCGTCATGACCGTCTGATTGCGTACGCGCCGTGGGTTGTCATTGCCCTTGCGGTTGGCTATTTCCTCCTGTTGGCTTGCACGTACCTCGATCGGCCAGGTCTCTCGTATGACGAGACAATCTTTGTCCCTGCGGCGCTCGGCGGACAATACCCTCAGATAAGCTATATCAGCGCGCGATTCGATGGCGTGCCAACGATGATCATGCCCTACATCGGCGCCCTCAAGTCCTATTTGTTTGCTCCCATCTTTGCCGTGTTCGGCGTCTCGGTTGCAACCATCCGGGGCACGGCCATTGCGCTCTCTGCGATCACGTTGCTGCTCGGATACGCGCTGGGCAGGCAATTCCTGGGCAAGTGGGGCGCAGTGCTCCTCGTCCTGCTCATGGCGACATCATCGTCCTTCATCTTCATGTCGAAGGTTGACTGGGGTCCGATTGTTTTGCCGATGCTGCTGAAGGTTGCCGTACTCATCGCCTTTTTTCGGTTGCTTCATACAGGGTCACTACGCTATCTCTGGGCCATAGGAATCCTCTCGCTGCTGGGTATGTTTAACAAGCAGGACTTCAGCTGGGTTATTGTCGCTGTGACGGTTGGTGGTGTGATCGTCTATGGTCGTCGGTTATGGGAGATCCTCTGGGCCAGGCGGGTTCACACAGCAGGAGCGCTCATTGTCCTGCTTGCCGCAGGCGCAGCGCTCGCAGACAAGGTCATCCTTCCAAACCTGGGAACATCGGGTGATTCCAGCTTCCAGAATCCGTTCCCGCATCTGTTGTCCTCCTGGACTCTGTATCAAGGCATCCTGGGAGACGCTGACCTGCTGGGATTCTTTGCCAACCACGACCAGCAACCCGCCTGGATGGCGTGGTCGTCGATCCTTGTGGCTGGGGCGCTTTTGTTCCTGTTGGTGATGCGATGGCGCGGAGGCGCCTTGCCCGCGCAAGCCGCTATTCCAGCACGCGCCGCCGCTTTCTTCTTTGTGGTCTTCATGGTGATGCTGTTCGAGATAGCCGCGACCAAGCTCGCCACTGGCCCGCACCACGTCATCGAGCTATGGCCATTCCAGGACGCGATGCTGCTGGCATCGGCCAGCGCAGTGCTACAGACTATCGAATGGCGACGGACCCCGCACACGCCTCAATCGCGCCGAGCAGGCGTGCCGCCAGTTCAGCTATCCTGGTTTGCGGCACTGTCGCTGGTGTGCGCCGGGCTTGCGCTGTGCGCGACGACCGCGACACAGGCAGTGTCCACCGTCGAACTCTACTCCCTCATGCGGCAGCCAGACGCGATCCGCCCCGTCGTTGGAGCTGATATGTTCCAGATAGCGGGTTTCATCGATGCCAATGCGCCGCAGGTCGATGAAGTCGTCACGGCGAACTGGGGCATGGGCCTGCAACTCTTCTCGCTGGCCTGCCCCAACTGGCGCGGCAAAGTGCACGATGGCCTGTGGTGGTCGGTCGCAGGGGCTACGCCGCAAACGCAGTCGTCGATCCTGCGCACTGAAATGGGAGATCAGCGCGTGCTGGTCATTGACATCAATCAGCAGAGCCAGTATGACTTGTTACCAAGGTTCCGAATTGACGCGACGACCTTCCAACGCGCGTACGCCGCCATGTACCCACAGCGGCGCCCCGTGACCGTCCTTGCCACCCGTGCCTACAATGTCACGTATTACGGGCCACCGAACGACCTGACAGGGAAACCTTTCACTGACGAGGGCTGTAGCACGCGAAGCGCAGCAGGCGCCGCTACCACCGCGCCTGTCGGGGGAGCGGCCACTGTGGGGGCAGCTCACTCGGCGGCCACCGGGACGGCCACTGGCTCCGGCAGCGCGACCTCAGCGGCCAGCGCCGCCACCAGCGCGACCGTCTGCATGCTGACCGTCACCACCTGCCCGACCAGGCGCACGATGTATTGCGGGTCGTCGGCGCGGTTAGGGTCGCTGGTGATGCCGCTGCGTTTGTCCTCGCTGATCTGGTACTGATCGATGACCCACTCCAGCGCCGAGCGATTGCCCAGCCGATAGTCGAAGCACGCGGACGGGATGCCCTCCAGCGTCAGCGTCTCGTTGACGGCCAGCGCGGCGCGGTCGGCGGACAGCTTCATCTTGCGGACGTGGAAGGTGACGCGGTGGTCGGGCGAGCCTTCGGGATGCTCGACCCAGCGCAGCGCATACTCTGGCTGCGTCTCGTAGCCCAGATGCAGCGCCATGAGCCGCTGGCCAATCTCGGCGCAGCGCTGGAAGGCCGATGCCCCCGCGACCAGCGGGATGCGCGGCAGCTCGCGCTTCAGGTTCTCGGCGTAGCGCTCGCG